>SHZS01000038.1 GCA_009692105.1 Gemmatimonadota bacterium
CCAGCAGAGGTCATTCACGTTCCCATCCCTCAATACCCGGTCCTCTTTCAAGCACGACGTCGGCACCGCGCTCGAGAAGGAGCTCCGCCACGCGCCGGCCTAGCTCCCGCGGATCGCTCGCGTTTCCGGTGCCTTCCCCCCGGACGAGTCGGCGCCCGTCGGGTGAGGCCACGAGCGCCCGCAGTCGAAGTCCCCCGCCGAACGAGAGCCCCAGGGCAGCCACGGGCATGCGGCAGTCCGCGCCCAGCCCGCGAAGCAGCTCCCGCTCGGCCTCCGTCTGTGCCCGGCTCGGCGCGTGGTCCAGCCCCGCGAGCGAGCGAGCCACCTCCCGGTCGTCCGAGCGCACGACGACGGCGAGGGCTCCCTGTCCTGGGGCCGGCACCCAGCTCCCCGGGTCCAAGTATTCGCCGATGCGCTCGCCCCACCCCAGTCGCCTTATTCCCGCGGCTGCCAGGACGACCGCATCCAGCTCGCCCTCGTCCACCTTCTCGATGCGGGTGTCCACGTTCCCACGGAGGGCGACGACCTCGAGATCCGGACGAAGCGCCCTGAGGAGGGCCACCCGACGCAGTGAGCCGGTTCCGACCCGTGCACCCTCGGGTAGGGTCTGGAGACTGACCTCTCGCCCCAGGGCGCCGATCAGCACGTCCCGCGGGTCCTCCCGCTCAGGGACGGCGCCAATCGAGAGCCCTTCGGGAAGTTCGGCGGGGAGATCCTTCATCGAATGGACGGCCAGATCGACCTCTCCCGCGAGGAGAGCGTGATCGAGCTCCTTCGTGAACAAGCCCTTGCCCCCGAACTCGGCCAGAGGTCGGTCCCCCACGATGTCGCCGGTCGTGCGGATGCGCCGAAGGTGGACTCTGAGGCCGCCCTCGCCCGCCAGGCGATCGGCAACCCATTGGCTCTGCGTAAGCGCGAGGAGCGAGCCTCGCGTACCGAGACGGAGATCCACCCGCGCCATCACCAGTTCGATTGGAGGCCGTCGATGATGGCCTGGGCCATACGGGTGATCGCGAGTCGCCGGCCGTCCGCCTCCTGTTGCGCCCCCTCCAGGAACTCACCACGGGCCGCGAGGCTCGGGCTCTCCCAAAGGATCACGTTGTTCACGGTGTCTACGATCTGCACGTTCACCGTCAACATGACCTGCCGTTCGAGGACCTCCGCCAGGTTTCCCGTCTCGTTCGGCCGGTAAATGGGAGCTTCTACCGAATAGCGTACCACCGTGCCGCGCACGACGGCCTCCGCGAACTCCTCCCCTCCGGTGCGGACTCCGAGGGTTCGGGGCAGCTCACTGAGCAACACCTCGTGGAGCTCCTGAGAGAGCTCGAAGCGGCTCGTCGTATTCTCGAAAGGGATGATTGCAAGGGTCTGGACATGCGCGGGGAGCCCGGCTCCCGCCTGGAAGGTGTAGTTGCACCCCGCCAGAAGCAGCAACAGGGCGAAAACCACCCGCGCCGCGTCAGCGTGTCGGGTCCCAGATGTCGGATGAAAAGATCTCGGCATTTTCGACGGTCTCTAGCCTAATCCTGAGCTCCCGCACCTCGTCCAGGTGCCGGTACGTCGCCTCACGGGGGAACCGGTCCCCCTCTGACCGGACGAGACGAAGCTCCTCCCGGGGCCGCTCGTCCCGCGTCACTTCAACAGCCTGCACTCGGCTCCCCTGGAGCCGGAACAGGATCTCCCCACCCCCATCGGGAAGGTACGTGAGCTCCACGAGGCCGGGCTCGCTCCGCCTTCCCCCCACGAGGGTACTCGATTCCCCCGGTCGGAAGATCCCAAGGGTTCCCCAGAGGAAGGGTGGCGGGGGCAGCTCCGCCGTGCCTCCCTCGGCGATTTTCATCTCGTCGCCCACGAGCGCCGCCGCGGCCGCCAGCTCCCCGTTCGAGAGAAAGAGGTCAAGGCGAGCCCGGAAGGGCGGCTCGATCCGTGCCACTCCCCTTCCCCGAAGCCGAGTCCCCGGCTCGTCGAGACTCCAATCGAAGACCAGCCGGTACGGTGCATCGAGCGGCGATGCCCGCTCGGCCAAGAAAGCCACCTGTCCCGCGTCGAGCAGGGAAAGGGGGGGCGTGAGGGGCGCGGCGGCACATCCGAAGAGCCCAATGAACGCCGTGGGGATGAGGACCCCGACGAGAGCCAAGTGAATCACGGAGGAACATAACCAGGAAGCCAGTGTGGGTCATCGCGGGGGCTTCCCGCAAGCGCTTCCCCAGCTCCGGCCCCCGGCCTATGTTCCGCCGCATGCCATCCCGCCCGGCCTACGTGGCCTCGGATCAACACCTGGGAGTAGGACCTCCCGAGATGGAGGGCGCCTTCCTCCGGTGGCTCGAGTTCGCTGCGGAACACGCGGGCACGATCGTGCTGAACGGGGATCTCTTCGACTTCTGGTTCGAGTGGGGTGCGGTGATCCCCCGCGGGCATGCCCGGGTGCTGGGAGCTCTCCGGGGCATTGTCGACCGGGGGGTTTCGGTCCACCTATTCGGCGGGAATCACGATTGGTGGGGTGGCTCGTTTCTCACCGATGAGATCGGAGTGACCCTCCACCCGGGCGCCGCACGAATGGAGCTGGCTGGCCGTAGTGCGCTCGTCGCCCACGGAGATGGACTCGGCCGCGGCGATCTTGGTTACCGAGTCCTTCGGGGCATCCTGCGGAGCCGCCCCGCCCGCTGGGGGTTTCGCTGGATCCATCCGGACCTAGGGACGAAACTGGCCCGTGCGGTGTCGCGCACGGACATCCGGGAACCGGCCGGCGGGCGGGCAGATGGGCAACGCCTCCGCTCGGAACAGCTCGAACGATGGGCTCGGGACCGTCTTCTCGAGGACGAGGGGCTGGACATGGTCCTCTTGGGTCACACCCACCTCCCGCGAATGGTCGAGGTCGCCCCCGGACGATTCTACCTGAACTCCGGGGACTGGCTGACCCATGCGAGCTACCTGGTCATCGAGACGGGGAGCGCGCCAAGGCTCGAGCGCTGGAACTCGGGCCTACCGAAGGAAGGGTAACGGAAGGGAGAGCGTCATCTCGAACCCTCCAGCACCATCGCTCGGCCGGAGCTGAAAGGCGACACCATCGGGCATGCCCCCTGGGATGAGTCGCTCCGACAGCCGCTCGGGGAAGTCCATGAGGTGGGCGGCGACGTACGCATCCGCCGCCCCGATGAGGACCATGAACAAGGAGAAGGCCGTCCAGTCCTCGACCTGTCGGGAACGGGCCTGGATGATGTCCTCTCGCTCCTTGACCAGGGGGTCGGCTTCGACGCGCGCTCGGAGCACGGTAGGATCTATCGTACCGGCCATGAGGAGGCGATCGGTCACCGCTGCCCGCTCGATGGTTCCCAGACGACGCGCCTCGTCCCTTCGCTGCATCGACTTCCACAGCATCCAGAAGCTTCCCCCCTCGGCCGCGACATAGAATCCGCCTCGGCCGTAAGAGCCCGTCACGACGTGGCCCCATCCGGGAATCAAGAGCGAACGGAGGAAGGCTGCCCGGGGCGTGACGACCAGCGCGGCCGCCGTTGGGGGGAGCTGCTGCGGAGCGGGGCCGTCCACCTGTTGGGCCTCGACCACCTGCGGAGTGAGGGCCCCGAGCACTCCGGCGACGATCCATAGGCAGCGACATGGCCCGCCGGCCGGCCGTCGGGCAGTCACACCCGATCTCCGGCCGGGGACTCCAAGATCCGGAGGGCTCCGGGCTGGACCTGTACGTCGAGAGTGCTCGTCTCCTGCGGCATCAGCTCCCCGTCGAGCTCGAACGCGAATGGCTTTCCCTCCATCTGCAGGATCTCGAGCTGGGTGATCTGGCGGCGATGCATCCCGGGCGCGTTGTCGAGCGTGCCCCGGAGGATACCGGGAAGGTAATGGACCACGTGGAGTATCCCGAGGTTCTCCGCGAGGAAGAAGTCCAGGAGCCCGTCATCCGGGCGTGCTCGGGGCGAGAGGAAGAAGCCACCGCCTATGGACGGTCCTACGGTCACGGCCGCGAGGAGCACCTCCCCCTCGACCCGGACCGCCCCATCGCCCGGACCGGAGGACAGGGTGCGGACCCGGACAGGGCGGTATCGCACAAGGGCCGATCCAAGGGCGGCTAGATACTGAGGCAGGCCGCGGAGTGCCGTGAACGCCGCACGACGCTTGAGCACCTCTGCGTCGATCCCGATCCCCGCCAGGTTCACGAAATGGGACACCCCCCCGTCCCAGCGGGCAAATCCCACTTCGAAGGGTCGGGCCGTCCCCTCCTTGATGGCTCGGACCACGGCGGGAATCCCCCGTGGGGATCGCAGCATTCGGGAGAAGTCGTTTCCCGTCCCCACCGAGAGGACGGCCAACGGGGGGAGGGTGGGGCCTGCTCGATCCGGAGAGGTTCCAGCCAGGAGCCCGGTCGCGACCTCGTGGATCGTCCCGTCCCCACCGACGACCAGAATGGGAGAGGGGCCTTCCCGCGCCCTGAGGGCTAGCTCCCGGGCATGCCCAGGGGCTCGCGTGTGCTCGATGGAATACTCGAGGCCGGCGCTCCGAAGCGCCTCCTCCAGCGCCGGGAGGATCCGGCCGGCGCGTCCTCCCGCCGCATTCCGATTCGCGATGACAAGAACCGGTGGGTGCAAGGAGTTCCTCGGGGCAGGTGGAGAGCTCGGGGCGGCGCGGCCGAGAGGACCGGTGGCGGAGAAGCCGAAACATGTGCACCCACCCGGGCCACCGGCAAATGTGGACCGGCATCTTCCAGGTCACCCGTCGGGAACATCGACCTGCCTCAACCGCTAGAACCGTGCAGGACCCAGTGGTCGTCCCGAGCCAGGGTGCGAATGAGCCTCCCGATTCTCCGTGTCGGACTTCTTGCTGCAGGACTCGGGCTTGGGGTCGGTGCTCCATCCGTGGGCAGCCACCATGTGGAAACTGTGGCGGGGGCCGTCACGAACTCGTATGGGATGCCGATCCCTTCCGCTCGGGTCGAGCTACGAGATGGCGCACGAGCGCTCGGGTCGGTCTGGACCGATCGGGCAGGCGCGTTCCACATCACGACGGCCGAGACGTGGACCGCGTCCTGGCGCCTCTGGGTCGAGAGGCTCGGGTATGAGCCGACCGAGGTGCCGGTACCTTCAGGCGCGGGATCGGTGGCCATCGTCGTCGCTCCAGCACCGGTCCCCCTCCCGGGTTTGCGCATCGAGGCCGTAGCCGACATCTGTTCGAGGCGTGAGGATCCGGCCGCTCGGAGGCTCTGGCAGGCCGCCGCCCGTCTCCATGCCGGAGGCCTCGACACGCTCGGCATCGCAAGCTACACCGAGGAATGGACCGACACTCTACCGTCGGATGCAAAGCTTTCTGCGGAGGTGGCCGAGAGCTGGATCGGGCAGCGGACCTCCGCGCCTCTCAGGCGGCTCAGCTGGAACCGCAGGATCGAGCGAGAGGGCTACGCCTTCCTCGTGCGGCGCAGCGACCGAGAGCGCTCGTACGATTCGTGGAGCTACGCTCCGCTCGAGGCTGACCTGGCTCCCCACTTCGTGGACCAGACCTTTGGACGGCTGAACCGATTCCACATCGAGGTGGCGGACGCCGCCGGGTGGATCCTTCGCTTCTGCGGTACCGAGCAGGATCGTCCGTTCCTGGAGGGGGCTATCGAGTTGGGCCCGGACACCCTGATGCGGCGCGCCGAGTGGGAGTTCCGCACGCACGATCCGGATGAGTCCGCCGGGGGTTGGTCCCTTTTTGATCCGCAGCCGGAGGGCGACGCCGCGCCCCTGCTCCTGCCGCGGGAGAGCCTGACCTGGCGGACCCTTCCCGACGGAGGGACGATTCGCAGGGCACAGTCCTACGAAGGCTGGATCACGGTGCAGGGGGACTCCGTCCCCTTCCTTCCCGCGCGGTCAGAGGCCACCCGCTCCGAGGTCATCCCCGAACCTCCGATCCACTCACCGGGTCCCTGACCCTCAGCTCCACTTGGTCCCCGGGGCCGACCAGGATACCTAAGGTCGTGTGCGTCCGCTCCCCGAGGATGTCGATCTGGAATTGGATGTTCTGGGCGAGAGGCCATGGGATAGAGAAGTTGCTTCGCTGGTTTCCCTCGACCGCCCCGATGTTCAAGCGGCGCCCAAGCGTCATCACGTGGATGGTCACCCTGCTCTGGTTGTCGTTCAGGACGCGGATGTGGAGCTGGGTCTCTGCCCTGGATCGGAAGGGGTCATAATCCCCGCGCCCCATGATCGTGCCGCAACCGGCAGTGCACAGGGCGATGGCCACGATCGCGGGAAAGCGCCTCATCAGGATCCTTCCCGCCGTCAGCCGACCCGAGCGATGGCGTCGACCTCGACCTGAACGTCCCTGGGAAGCCGCGACACCTCCACGGTGGCACGCGCCGGACGGCGGGATCCAAAGTACCTCTCGTATACCTGGTTCATCGCCGAGAAATTCTCCAGGTCGGCAAGGTACACGGTCGTCTTCACCACGGTCGCGAGCCCTCCGCCGGCGGCAATCAGGATGGCCGACAGGTTCCTGAGGACCCTCTCCGTCTGCTCCGCGACGTCTCCCACGACCACCTCTCCGGAGTCCGGGTCGAGGGGGATCTGACCGGACGCGAAAATCCATCCGTCGGCGACCACCGCCTGCGAATAGGGCCCAATGGCACGCGGGGCCAAGGGGGTCGCGATCTCGCTCAGGGCTTCCATTCCCATCTCCGCGTTTCGAGGGTCCTACAGTGGACATGATGTCGGGTCACGGCCCTAGGCCGCAATCCTCGAAGGGCGCATACTGGTCCTAACGAAGGGACGCTCGGATCCATCAATCGCACAGTGTGTACGAGATTTGGCACGTTGCAATAGGTCGGGCTCCGAGCCTCGGCAGAGGTAGCCGAGCGCCCCATACCCGCAGGCCCTCGGGAGGAATCCGGATGAGATCCCGCGATCTCGCTTGGCGAATGCTGCCGTTCTCCCCCGTGGCCGGGGGTGCTGTCCTCCTCGGCCTCTTCCTTGCGGATCCAGCCCGCGTCGAGGCCCAGTACTTCGGAAAGAATAAGGTCCAGTACGACCAGTTCGACACCCGGATCCTCACCACCCCGCACTTCGACATCCACTTCTACACGGGGATGGAGTCCACCGTCGAGGACGTGAGCCGGATGTCGGAGCGCTGGTACGAGCGGTTGGCCCGGCTCTTCCAGCACGAATTCGCGGAGCGGAAGCCCATCATTTTCTACGCCGACTCCCCGGACTTCCAGCAGACGAACACCGTCTCGGGGCAGATCGGCGAGGGAACGGGCGGCGTTACGGAGGCCCTCAAGAACCGGGTCATCCTCCCCTTCGCGGGGTCGTACGCGTCCACGGATCACGTACTGGGGCACGAGCTGGTCCATGCGTTCCAGTACAACGTGGCCGAGTCCCGCAGAGGGGGCGGCCTACCCGCGCTCATGACCATCCCCCTCTGGATGATCGAGGGGATGGCCGAATACCTCTCCGTCGGAAACGTGGACCCACTCACGGCCATGTGGCTCCGGGACGCGCTCCTCCACGACGACTTCCCTACCCTCCTGGAGATGACGAACGAGACTCGCTTCTTCCCCTACAGGTTCGGTCAGGCCTTCTGGACGTATGTCGGCGGGAAGTACGGGGACGAGCGTGTCGTGGACCTCTTTTGGACCGCGCTTCGCACGGGATGGGAGCCCGCCATCACCCAGGTACTGGGCATGCCGTCCGACTCACTTTCGGCGCAGTGGAAGGCTGCGGTCGAGGCGGATTACCGCCCCCGCATGGAAGGGAAGACATCTCCTGGCGAGGTAGGGGCTCTCCTGCTCGCGCCTTCCACCGGGGCCGGGGAGCAGAATGTCGCTCCATCGGTGAGCCCGGATGGCCGTTACATGGTGTTCATGTCGGAG
The DNA here is from genome assembly GCA_009692105.1 of Gemmatimonadota bacterium. GTDB lineage: Bacteria > Gemmatimonadota > Gemmatimonadetes > Longimicrobiales > Gaopeijiaceae > SHZS01. The sequence continues at coordinate 7,853 of SHZS01000038.1, forward strand.
CGGGACCTCTTCAGCTTCGATCTGTACCTGGCGGACGCACAAACGGGGGATATCCTCCGCACTCTCGCCAACGCGGCTGCGGATCCTCACAGCGATGCGCTCCGGTTCATCGATTCCTCCGGCGGGTGGTCTCCGAACGGCGAGCAGATCGCCATCGTGACCTTTGCTCAGGGGCGGAACGAGATCGAGATCCTGGACGCCGGTGATGGAGACCTGATCCGGCGACTCGCCCTTCCCGAGAGAATCGGCGAGATCACGAGCCCGTCCTTCTCCCCGGACGGTGGGTCGATCGTCTTCTCCGGGCAGGTCGGGGGGACCACCGATCTCTATCGCTTCGACCTCGAGAACGACGTCCTGACCCAGCTCACGAAAGACCGGTATGGGGATTTCCAGCCGGTCTTTTCGCCCGACGGAGGTGTGATCGCCTTCGTGACGGATCGGGGCCCGGAGACCGACTTCGACGACATGACGTACTCCGAGATGCGGCTGGCCCTTCTGCACTTGGACGACGGTCGGATCGAGATCCTCGATCTCTTCGGGAACGTGCGGCACATGAACCCTCAGTTCTCCCCGGACGGGCAGAGCCTCTACTTCATCTCAGACCCGGACGGATTCAGCGACATCTACCGGTTCGAGCTCGCATCCGGAACGCTCTTCCGCGTCACGAATGTCGCGACCGGCGTCTCCGGGATCACGCTCATGTCGCCAGCGATGAGCGTGGCGCGTGAGACCGGGACCGTCGTGTTTTCGGTGTTCGACGGGTTCCAATACCACGTCTACTCGATGGACTCGAGGGACGCCCCCGCCGCGCCGGTGACGGTGGCCTCGATGGACTCCACAGGTCGGCGGGTGCCGTCGTCGCAGGGGCCCGTCTCTTCCCGCGTGTCCTCCTACCTGGCCGACCCGCGGACGGGGTTGGTCCCAGTGGGGAGCTACCTCGCGGCCGACGCCAGTGATTACAAGCCATCTCTGAGCCTGGACTATGTCGGTCAGCCGACGGTAGGGGTCGGAGCCAGCCAGTTCGGGAACTTCGCGTCAGGGTCGGCCTCCGCCTTCTTCTCCGACATGCTGGGTAACCGCACCCTCGGGGTCGCCATCCAGGCCCAAGGAACTACGAAGGATATCGGCGGTCAGTTCTCCTACCAGAACGCGGAGCACCGCTGGAGCTGGGGGGTCGCCGTGGGCCGGATCCCGAACCTGTACGCTTACGTCGAGAAGGCGGCCCCGGGTCAGGGCGGGAGCTACGAGATCTCCCAGAGCGTGGAGCGGGAGTACTGGACCGAGGCAATGGGGCTTGTCTCGTATCCATTTTCTACCACCCGTCGGGTGGAGTTCAGCGGAGGGGTGACCCGCTACTCGTTCGACAGGGAGCGGGAGGTGTACACCTACGACGTGTTCTGGCGGCTTCAGAACTACACCCGCGAAGACGCGAACGGACCGACCTCCGACCCGATCAACTTTCTGCACTCCAGCGTCGCCCTGGTCTGGGACAACTCCTTCTTCGGGCTCACCTCGCCCGTGAGGGGGAGCCGGTACCGGCTGGAGCTCGGCACGGTGTCGGGGAACCTCGACTACCGCAGCGTCCTCGTTGATTACCGAAGGTATTTCAACCCCCTGATGAACCTCACCCTCGCCTTCAGGGCATTCCACTACGGACGTTACGGGGGTCAGGTCGAGGGCTCGGTCCTCAGGCCTTTATTCCTGGGGACGGAGACCCTCATGCGGGGGTATGAGTACTACTCATTCGACCCCCTGGAGTGCACGAACTCGATCGAGTTCGGAACGTGCCCGGAGCGCGATCGCCTCTATGGCCACCGCATTGGAGTGGCGAATGCCGAGGTACGGGTTCCCCTCTTCGGGGGGGACCGACTGGGGCTCATCGACCTGAGCTTCGTCCCCACCGAGCTGGTCTTGTTCACGGACGCAGGTTTGGCCTGGGATGCCGATAACGATCCGGTGTTCGACTTCACCCGGAGCCCCCTGGCCCGGATCCCCGTGATGAGCACCGGAGCCAGCGCACGGATGAATCTGTTCGGGTTCCTGATCGTCGAGGTCTACTACGCAGTTCCGTGGCAGCGGCCCAACAAGGGCGGGCATTGGGGCCTCCAGCTTGCCCCGGGGTGGTAGGGGCCCCTCTCCTAGGCACTGCTAGAAGATCCTGAGCCGTATATAGCGGCCCGGGTTCTCCCGGATGTCCCGCTCGAGCAGGAGGATCTCTTCCAGAGCGGTGTTCAGGTTCTGGTACAGATCCTCGTCCGTAGCGAGCTTTCCAAGCGTCCCCTCCCCCCGCTCGACCCGCCCGATCACGGTCTCGAAGGACTCCGTGGCGTGCGTGAGGCTCTCCCCCGCGACCCTGAGCTCGGCGAGCGTCGAGTCGGCCCTCGCGAGGCCGCGCTCCAGCTCCGGGTTTCCCGTAAGCTCTTCGATCTGACCGGCGGACCGGCGGAGGGAGGCCGAGATCGCGGCCACCTCGTCCCTCTGATCCCGGACGATCGTCGCCATCGAGCTCATGAGCGCCCCAAGATCGCGCAGGGAGGCATGGACCGAGGCGATCGCTTCGTCGTCCAGTAGCCCCTGGATCCGGTCCAGGGTGACACGGGCCTGCTCTCCGAGGTCGTCCGCGATGTCCATCACCCCGCTTACCGACTCCCCGGGCATGACGCCCCCCGGCATCAGAAGCTGAGGAGAGCTCCCCGGGATTACCTCGACCGTACGGCCCCCGAGGATGCCCGGGGCTGCCAGCCTCGCTCGCGAATCGGAGGGGATGGGCCATTCACCCGCGACCTCGATGGTGATCCTTACTCCTGCGCCAGCCATCTCGAAACCATCGACCCTCCCGATATTCACACCCCTCATCTGGACCGGGTCGCCCCGCCGAATCCCACCTGCATCCGGAACCTCCGTCGACACCTTGTAGCGGCCTCGGAACATGGCCGGATCCGTGAGGAGGAAGAGAGCGGCGATGAAGGAGACGATGCCCACCAGGACGAAGATCCCAACCTGAATTTCCCGACCTCGTGCCGAGGGCGGGATTTTTCGCTGAATCTCCTCGTCCGTGATCCGGCCCTCATCCTGGGATCGCTCTGCGGTCATCGGTAGACGTCTCCGTCCAGCGCTGCGACCGCGGCGGCACGGTCAAGGAATGCCTTCACGATAGGGTCATGGCTTCCGCGGAATGCCTCCGGAGTCCCCACGAAACGGAGGGTGCCTCCATCGAGCATTGCAACCCTATCGCACATTTCGAGCCCCCCCTCGATGTCGTGGGTCACGATCACGGAAGTCACGTGTAACTGCTCGGTCAGGCCGACGATCAGGCGTTCTACCGCCGCGGTGTTCACCGGATCCAATCCCGTCGTCGGCTCGTCCCAGAGGAGGATCTGCGGCCGCCCCACAATTGCCCTCGCGATCCCCACTCGCTTCCTCATTCCCCCAGACAGCTCGGACGGAACCTTCTTGAGCACCGCCTCTGGCTCCAGGTTCGTGAGACTCAGCGCTTCCCAGATCCTCCGGGACGCATCAGGCCTGGGAAGGCGGTGGAGCTCCACCTCAGGGATCCCCATCTCGACGTTCTCATAGACCGTGAGCGAGTCGAAGAGCGCAGCGTGCTGGAAGACATATCCTGCCTTCTGGCGGATTCGGACGATGGAGCGCCTACCGCTCCGGTAGGCGGACTCACCGTCCACGAACACGTCGCCTCTGTCGAGGGGAATGAGCCCGATGGTGCTCTTAAGGAGGACGCTCTTCCCCGCACCCGATGGACCGAAGATTCCGAAGGTCTCGCCCTTCCCAACCGTCAGGGTCACCCCCTCGAGCACCGGCGCGTCGAAAGCCTTCCAGACGTCCTGGTAGCGGATCATTACTGCAACAGGAGCGGGGGAAAGATGGCGTCCAGAATGAGGACCGTGAGGGTCATGAACATCACGGAGCCGGTTGTCGTCCGACCGACCCCCGCGGCCCCGCCTCCCGTCCGGAGCCCCATGTGGACCGCGATCACGGGAATGGCGAACCCGAACGTGAGCGCTTTGACGAGCGAGTACCCCAGGTCAAAGGTGTGCCAGAACAGCCTGGCGCCATAGAGAAACGCGTCGAACCCGAGGCCGACCGTGAGGCGGGCCGCGATCATTCCCGCGATGATCCCGACCACATCGGCGAGCGCGACGAGAATCGGCACGACGATGATGCCCGCCAGGATCCTCGGAGCGGCAAGGATGGCGATCGGGTCCCGGCCCATCGCCTCGAAGGCCTCGATCTGCTCCGATACGCGCATCGTCCCGAGCTCGGCGGTGACCCGCGCGCCCACCCGGCCGACCAGCACGATGGCGGTCAACACAGGTCCGAGCTCCAGGATGACGCTTTCGACCACGACGCTTCCCAAGATGTAGAGCGGGATCGCCCCCGTGAACTGATAGCCGCCCTGCTGACTGGTTACGATCCCGGCCAACACGGCGGTTACGAGCACGATCGGGATGCTCTGCGCCCCCATGATGTAGATCTGCTGGAGTACAGACCTGAAGGACACCTGCAGCGTCGCCACCGCTCGTGCGGACCGGCCCAAGAGGAGCGCCAACTGCCCGGCGTGCTCGGCGACCGACAGGGACAGCTTGCCGACCGCCTGAAAGGGTCGACTCGCGGAGCGCGCGAGCGTGGAGCTGGAAGGGCCGTTCGACACGATGTTGCGGCGCTGGCCTTGCCCGGGATGCCCGGTCGAGGGATGGGAAGCCTAGCCCACGGGGTTGGATCCGCGCGACAGGAAAAGTCTCTATAAAAGGCGGGAGCGAAGCAACCTGAGCTATCCGGTCGGCTCGCCCACGGACCCGGCGTTCAGAGCGGAGGGGCGGTCATGAGCCCGTGGCCCTCGCCCGGGATCGAGCTCGATCACAAACGTGGATCCCTCTCCTTTGCGACTCGTCGCGTAGAGGTCAAAGCCCATGAGCTCGCATAGCGAGCGGGCGATCGTGAGGCCCAACCCCGTACCCCCGAAGCTCCGCGCGCTGGAGGAGTCCACCTGATTGAATGGGCTGAAGATCTCTTCGAGCCGATACGCCGGAATCCCGATGCCCGTATCCGACACCTCGATCCGCGCGGGACGGCCGCTGTCCTCTTCGGCCAGGACCCGGATGGTCACCGAACCCGACGGCGTGAACTTGACGGCGTTTCCTGCCAGGTTCAGCAGAATCTGGAGCATGCGTCGGGCATCGGCGACGAGGGGGCGCAGCTCGCCCGGCACCTCACTCCGGAGCTCCAGGCCCATCTTCCGCGCCTGGACATCCAGCGTGCGTAAGACCTCGCCGACCAGCTCATCGAGCTGGAGGGGCTCCCGCACGATCTCCATGCGCTCTGCGTCGATCTTCGAGAGGTCCAGGATATCGTCGATGAGCGAGAGAAGGTGCTCTCCGTTGCTCTGAATCCGCTTGAGGTAATCCATCTCTCGGACGGGTAGCTCGTCGCCCAGCCTCTTCATCAGGATGTTTGCGAACCCAATGACCGAGTTCAGGGGAGTTCGGAGCTCGTGGCTCATGTTGGCAAGGAAGGTACTCTTCGCGCGCGAGTTCCCCTCGGCTTCCTCCAGGGCTCTTCGGAGTACCAGTTCCACCCGCCTCCTGTCAGTTATATCTCTGATCACCATTACTTTAGCATTCTTCTCCTGATGTACAGTACTAACTACAGATACTGCCATCGGAAAGAGGCTTCCGTCGTAGCGGCTGGCGTCCAGATCGAGACCCTCCCCGTGGCCGCCTCCGCCCTCGAGGACGCGGGCGGCATCATCCATGGATCCTTCGGCTACTAGGTTCAGGACCGGCGCGCCGAGGAGCTGTGGGACGGAGACTCCAAACAGCTCGGCGGCCCGGGTATTCGCGTCCACGACGTGCCCGTTCCGGAAGATCACCACCCCCTCGAAGGTGGCATCGGCAAGCCCGCGGAACCGCTGCTCGCTCTCCCTCACTTGCACGATCGCGCCTTCGAGCGCCCTCCGCGCCTCCTCCTCTCCCCGGCGGGCTCGCTCGGTCTGGCTGAGGGCGCTCTCCATCTCGATCTGCCGCACCCGATCCCCCATGCGGAGCTTCTCGACCCCTTCGAGGTTCCGGGCGCGGATCACGAGCACCACCGCGGCGAGGATGGAGCCGAGGAAGAGGGAGAAGCCGAAGTGCACCCATTCCGGGTCCGGGAGGTAGTCCCGGGCCACGAGGAGCCACCCAGTGAAGCTCAGGGTCGCGATCACCGCGAACTAGCTCCACTCGACGAAGATCAGCCCCGTCCCGATGACGATGAGCAGGAGATTCGTCGTCTGCCGCGCCTCCGCCATGAACTGGAGGTGGACCAGCGTATTGGCCAGGGCGACGGTTGCGATGATCGCCCCGGCCGCGTGGTCGAAGCCCTCGGGAATCTTCCAGCGCCGGAGGGCGAGCAGACCCGCGAGGAAGAGGGCCGCCGTGCCTCCGGCGGCCCCTGCGAGCGGAGCCACATACTCGGGTGGGAGGAGGACGAAATGAGCGACCGTCAGAATCCCGTAAACGCCCGAGAGCGCGATCAGGACCGGCGGAATCGCGGCGCTGACAGCTCGGTCGAATACCGCCTGCGTCTCTTTCCGGAAGTGCTCCGGGTGGAGTTCGCCGCCCAGGCGAGCCGCCTCCGCCATTCCGACTCCTTCGGGTGGGCCTCGGCCGGTGGGGCCCAACGGACGCCGGATGCGGAAATCTCTGGCTACCGCAGGCCCTGCGCCAGTTGACGGGGGCGCGTTGGCTCCGCGGTAGCGGCGCAGCCACGGGGATCGAACCCCCCTGGCTTCGGGTACCGCATGCCTGCGGCGTCAGATCTAGAGCGTCAGATCTTGGCGCCCACGACACGACTGGAGCGTAACGATTCCGTCAGAAAGGGGGCCGCATGCCGATGCGCAAGGGAAGCGCGGAATGGAAGGGGAATTTTGCCGAGGGAACGGGCACGGTGGTCTCGGAGAGCGGAGCGCTCCGAGGCGCGTACTCGGCCTCTTCCAGGTTCGAGGCCGGACAGGGGACGAACCCCGAGGAGCTGATCGCCTCGGCTCACGCGGCCTGCTTTTCGATGGCCCTGGCCGCCGGCCTCACGGGGGCTGGTCACGCCCCTCAGTCCGTGAAGACGGAGGCACAGGTCCACATCGAGAAGGGGGAGGGTGGGTGGTCGATCACGCGCATCGATCTGAAGACCGAAGCCCGCGTGCCGGGAATCACTGAGGCGGCGTTCCAGGAGCAGGCCGGCCTCGCCAAGAAGAGCTGCCCGATTTCGAGAGCCCTCGCGGCGGTCCCGATACACCTGGAGGCACACCTCGTCTGATTGAGCCAACGTGACACATCTTCTATGGGTCCTCGGGAGCTCGCTCGGTCTCTCCTTCCTCAGTTCGATCCTCGAGGCGGTCCTCCTCTCCGTGAACCGGCCGTTCGTCGCGCTCCTCCGGGAGCAGGGGCGGCGTTCCGGAGAAATCCTCCACAAAATGCAGACGCGGATCGACGAGCCCATCTCCGCGATCCTCACCCTGAACACGATTTCGCACACCGTGGGAGCGGCGATGGGAGGAGCGCTCGCGCTCGAGCAGTTCGGCCAAGCGTGGCTCGGAGCGTTCTCCGCGGCCCTTACCTTCGCAATCCTGGTCTTCGCCGAAATCATCCCGAAGACCATCGGCGCCACCTACTGGAAGACCCTCGCCATCCCCCTGAGCTACGTGCTCCAGGCGATGATCTGGGTCATGAGGCCGGTCCTGACGCCGCTCTCCATCTTTTCCCGCGTCTTCAGGAAGAGGCAGGCGGGGCAATCCACGGTGAGCCGGGCCGAGCTCGAGATCCTGGCGGAGATTGGGCGCCGGGAGGGCACGCTCGACGAGGAGGAGTGGCGAGTCGTCACGAACGTGATGAACCTGAGCGAGGTGATGGCTGGGGAGGTGATGACACCGCGAACGGACGTCGTGGCGGTCCCTGTGGAGGCCACCGTCGAGCAAGCCAAGGTGGTCATGCTGGACGAGGGACACCTCCGGCTGCCGGTCTATGAGGGGACCCTCGACCGGATCGTGGGGATCCTCCTCGCGCGCGACCTCTGGCAGGCCGACCGCGAGGGGGTTCGTGTGATCCGTGGGATCCTTCGGCCCCCCTCTTATGCCCCCGCGAGCAAGCCGGTCGAGGACCTGATCCAGGAGATGAGGCACCGACGAACAAACATGGTGATCGTCGTGGACGAGTTCGGAGGAACCGCTGGAATCGTGACGCTCGAGGATCTGCTCGAAGAGATCGTCGGCGAGATCCAGGACGAGCACGATGCCGATGAGCCCGTGCCCTTCCAGGACGTAGGGGACGGGGTAACGAGGATCTGGGGAGGGGTCTCCCTGCGAGACGTGACCGAGCGCCTGGGGCTCGACCTTCCCGAGGATTCGTTAGACTCGTTTGACACGGTGGGCGGCTACGTCTTCGGATCGCTCCAGCGAGTCCCCAAAGTGGGAGACGAGGTGCCGGTAGCCGAGGGTCACCTACGGGTGGTGAAGATGAAGGGCCGTCGGATCGAATACGTGCGCTTTCTCGCCGACGCCTCGGAGGACGGCTACCCGGGCTGAGCAGGTCCCCCGTCCATGGGAGCGCCTTCCGCCCGGCCTACAGTGGCCACCCGGCGTTGAGGGTTCGAATCATCTAGCCAGAAGGTCAGCGCAAGGAGGAGGGCCCCCGTGGTGATCGCCGAGTCCGCTGCATTGAAGATCGGCCAGAGCATGAAGCCCAGGTCGATGGGGCCAATAAAGTCCACCACTCCCCGGTCCCACCGCAGTCGGTCATAGAGGTTCCCGAGCGCACCTCCTAGGATAAGGGACGCCGCCACAAGGCGTAGATGTTCCCCCCGGCTCGTCTGTCGGATCAGAACGAGCAGAAACGCGACGGCGACAAGTGTCACCGGTATGAAGACCCACCTTGGATTGGATCCGATCCGCAGCCCGAAGGCTGCCCCCCGATTGAACGCCAGAGTGAGCGGCACCAAGCCGCCCAGCAGCTCGATCGTCCGGCGATCCCCAAGGGCGGTCATCGCCCAGGACTTCGTGAAGATGTCCAGAGCGACGACCATCGTCACCAGCGTTCCCACCACTCCCTTCTTCCACGTCCCCATCGGTTACGTCGCCCCCTTTAACGTTCCGGCCTGCCGCTAGACCTAGAAATGTCGATAGCGGCCATGCGCGACGCTACCCCTCGCGCCTTGCGGGTAGTGGGTCAGTTTGAATTGTGACCGCTAGAGTCAGTCGTCGTCGCCCAAGTCAAGCTGCTCCGCGCCCTTTCGGACGTGACGTGGTGCCCGGCGGTACGTGACATTTGCCCCGCTGATGGCTCCCCGGCCCCCCTCGGGTACCGTACGAATAGGCACGGGAGAATCGGCCTCTTACCTACGGTAGGCGTTTCCTCTTCATCCACTTGGAGTTGACCCATTTCAGTGGACGGGTAAGCGCTTCGTTTTCAAGCCGCGATGGTGTGCATCTTCTCATAGTTGAGAGGGGACATCTGTCCGAGGGCGGAGTGCCGTCGGCGAGGGTTGTACCAGCCTTCGATGTAGTTGAAGAGCGTCATCTTCGCTTCGGCCTGGGAACGGAAGCGACGGCGGTCGAGGACCTCGCACTCTAGGGTCGCGAAGAAGCTCTCGGCCATCGCGTTGTCGTAGGCGTCGCCGACCAAGCCCATCGAGGGCCGCACGCCGGCTTCTTTGCAGCGCAGGTCGAAGGCGATCGAGGTGTACTCGGTGCCCTGATCGGAGTGGTGGACGACGGCACGGTGACTGCGTTGCTGAAGGGCCATGTTGAGGGCCTGGAGCACCAGGTCGGTCCTGAGGTGCGTTTCCATGCTCCACCCGATCACGCGGCGGCTCCAGGCATCGATCACCACAGCCAAGAAGAGGACGCCGCTCCAGGTCGGGATGTGGGTAATGTCGGCGACCCAGAGTTGATCGGGGCCGGTGGCGGTGAAGTTGCGCTGGACCAGATATCGGGGTGCAGAGCATCTCGCTACGGCCCCTCGGGCCGCCCTGGCTCGAGCGTTCGGATGGTCGGCACCGCCCCCCCCTGCCCCCTCCGGTAGGCCGCGATCCCGCGCGGCCCGTAGACTACCTCCCCGACGCGACGATCCCCGACCGCACCCACCTCCCACCGAGCGCGAACACGAGCGCCATCAAAACGGCCAGGACGACGCCCAGGGCCGCGGCCGCCCCGAAGTCGAACGCTCGGAGCTGTGAGAGGAT
>SHZS01000039.1 GCA_009692105.1 Gemmatimonadota bacterium
CTCCTCTGGATGGAGCGGACGTTGCGGTCCGTGGCGAACCTGACTCGGCGGGACGGGGCGGAGTTCCGGGAAGCGGCGTCGCGGGCGTCGATCCGTGTGGAGGCCTCAGCTCTTCCTCTGGAAGGGGCGAACGAAGCCCTGAGGAGGGTGCGAAGTGGGGAAGCTCGAGGGGCCCTGGTACTCGTCCCCTGACAGCTCCCTCCGCCCCACGAGAATTGGCCCCTCCGCAGCACTTGTGGCAGATTATCACCCATGGCCATCGAGCAGACCTACTTCCGCCGCGGCTTCGGCCTCAAGGACGAAGTCCGCCCCGTCATTGAGGCCGAGTATCACTCGGCCCTGGTGGAGCAGATCCGCGCGCGCGGCTATATGCAGACCTTCGGAGACGTCACCGTGCGTCTCGCGGAAGAGTTCGGCTTCTGCTATGGCGTGGATCGCGCGGTGGACTACGCCTACGAAACCCGGAAGAAGTTTCCGGATCGAACCGTCTACCTGGTAGGGGAGATCATCCACAACCCACATGTGAACCAGCGCATACGGGAGATGGGGATCCAGTTCATCTTCCCCGACGAGAGGGGGAGATTCGACGTCTCCCCTATAACTCCCGACGACGTCGTGATCATTCCCGCCTTCGGGGTAACCATCCATACCTTCGATGAGCTCCAGTCCATCGGGTGCGTCCTCGTGGACACCACGTGCGGATCGGTGCTCCTCGTGTGGAAGCGGGTAGAGAGCTACGCCCGGGACGGCTTTACCTCCGTGATCCACGGGAAGTCCACGCACGAGGAGAGCCGCGCGACCGCCTCACAGGTGCAGAAATACCCCGACGCGAAGTACCTCATCGTGCGGGACATGGCTGAGGCGCTCCTCGTAGCGGATTACATCGCGATGCGCCCCGGGCACCTGTCCCGCGCGGCGCTCGTCGAGCGGTTCCGAGACCATGCTTCGGCCGGGTTCGATCCGGACGCTGACCTCGAGCGGTTCGGGGTGGCGAACCAAACGACGATGCTCGCCACCGAATCGCTCGCCATCGGGTCGAAGCTGGAGGAGGCGTTGGTCGAGGCGCGGGGCCAGGAGTACGCAAGCGAGAACTACCGCTCCTTCGGAACCATCTGCTCGGCAACCCAGGAGAGGCAGGACGCCGTCGAAAAGATGATGGCCGCCCCCCCCGACGTGATGATCGTGATCGGAGGATACAACTCCTCGAACACGAACCACCTGGCCCACTTGTGCCGGCAGTACACCACGACCTATCACGTCGAGGACTCGTCCTGCATTGACGAGAAGGCGGAAACGATCCGGCATAAGCCGGAGCTCGCCGCGGACGCGCCCGAGCGCACCGACAGGGACTGGCTCCCGGAGGGCCCGTTCGATCTGGGGATCACCGCAGGCGCCTCGACCCCCAACAACAAGGTCGGGGACGCGCTCCTCCGGGTGCTCCGCATCCGGGGGATCTCGCTGGAGGACGTGCCCCGATCCTCCCCGAAGCGAAGCCTCCCCCTGATCTGACGGGCCGTGATCTGACGGGCCGCTCCCTCAGATCCTCAGCTGTGGCCCTGGAGTCAGATGTGGGGAGTCAGATGTGGATGGGCCGGCCCATCGTGGCCAACGAGACCTCCGCGACCGCCTCCGACAGGGTCGGATGCGGGTGCATGGCCTTCTCCATCTCCTCCGTGGTAGCCTCGAGGTGCCTCCCAAGCACGAACTCGGCGATGAGCTCCGTCGCGTGCGGGCCGACGATATGCGCCCCCAGCACCTCCGAGTACTTTTTGTCGCGCACGACTTTCAAGAATCCGTCCACGTCGCCCATCGCGACCGCTCTTCCATTCCCCAACCAGGGGAAGCGGCCGACCTCGATGTCATAGCCCGCCGCACGCGCCTGCTCCTCGGTCATCCCCACGGACGCGACCTCGGGATGGCAGTACGTGCAGTTCGGGACGTTTCCATAGTCGACCGGAGCGTGCGCCTGCCCCGCGATGTGCTCCACGCACGCGATCCCCTCGTGTGAGGCCTTGTGTGCGAGAAGCGCCCCTCCCGCGCAATCTCCGATCGCATAGACGCGCTCGACATTCGTCCGCATCCACTCGTCCACCTTAATGAAGCCGCCCTTCTCGGTCAGCGCGACCCCTGCCTTGTCCAGGCCGAGATCACCGGTGTTCGGCACGCGCCCCACGGCGGAGAGAACCTTCTCCACGGTGACGACGTGCTGCTTCCCAGCCTTGTCCTTGAAGGTGACAGTCACGCCCCCCGTCCCGGGCTCAGCCTTCTCGACCCGCGCCCCGGTGTGGATCGCTATTCCCCGCTTCTTGTAGGCCTTCTCGAGGTGGGCCGAGACATCCTTGTCCTCGAGCGGGAGGACGCGGTCGAGCGCCTCCAACATCGTCACCTCCGAGCCGTACGCATCGAAGACGTCCGCGAACTCCATCCCGATCGCCCCCGCCCCCACGATGATCAGCGTCTTCGGAGCCGTCTTCTGGAAGAGCGCGTGGTCCGATGACCAGATGTGCTCCCCATCGATCTGCAGGAAGGGGAAGTTCCTTGGCCGGGAGCCCGTCGCGAGGAGGATGTGCCGCGCGTCGTATGTCTCCTTCCCCCCGCCCCGCAGCTCCACCTCGACCTTTCCCTTCCCTGCCAGGCGGCCGAACCCCTCGATGTGCGTCACCTTCTTCTTCTTGAAGAGGAACTCGACGCCCTTCGCCATCTGGTCCGCAACCGCACGGCTCCGCTCCTGCGCGGGTCCGAGGTCGACCGCGATCTGCCCGGTGGAGATCCCGTGTTTGCCAGCCTCCCGCACCTCTTTGACCATCAGGGCCGAGGTGAGGAGCGCCTTGGTAGGGATGCAGCCGATGTTCAGGCAGACGCCCCCCAAGCGGTCCGCTTCCACGCACGCGACGGACATGCCGAGCTGGCTCGCCCGGATCGCGGCCACGTAACCACCGGGGCCACTACCGACCACGATGAGATCGAAGGTCTTCTTGTCGTTTCCCGCCACTCTAGGCTCCATTTCCATGAACGTTCCATTGCGCCACGAACCGATGCGAAGGCGATTCAAGTTAGAGACGGCCGCCCCCCGTTGCTACCCCAAACCGGGGCCCGTCCCCGCCCGTGGACACCGGCGGGAGCAAGCCCTACCGGGGGCCGCGGGAGCAGCGCCCATGGCCTTACATTCGAGCGCGCGGGTCCCTATCATGGTTTCCGGTGGGGACGGCCGCGTTGACCGTATTTCGCCGCCCCGCGACCCAACTCGGGAGGGACCTCGGCCATGTGGATTCTCCTGGTGGCCCTGGCGGTGCTCGCCGCAGGGGTGCTTTTCTACAACCGCCTCGTCCGGATGCGCGAGCAGGTCGACGCGTCGTGGTCGGACATCGACGTGCAACTCAAGCGCCGCCATGATCTCGTGCCGAACCTGGTCGAGACCGTCAAGGGATACGCCGCCCACGAGCGGGAGACCCTCGAGCGGGTGATCCAGGCGAGGAACGCTGCGACGTCCGCCCAGGGTCCGGAGGAGCGAGCGAAATCGGAGAACGCGCTCAGCACCTCGCTCCGCTCCATCTTCGCCCTGTCCGAGGCATACCCGGAGCTGAAGGCGAATCAGAACTTCCTGCAGCTCCAGAGCTCCCTGGCAGGTCTCGAGGACCAGATCCAGCGGGCTCGAAGCACATATAACACGGTGGTTCGGGACTACAACACGAACATCCGGCAGACCCCTACCAACCTCGTGGCCAAGACATTCGGGTTCGGGGCGAGGGAATTCTTCGAGATCGACGAGGGAGAGAGGGCGGCTCCGCAGGTCCGCTTCACGCATGGAGAGACGTCGCGTTGAAGCGACGCGTGGGCGCCGCGTGAAAGGGATCGACGCGCCCGGCGCCCTCGTTGTGCGACCCATCGAGAGCCGAAGGGATCTCAGCCGGTTTGTCGGAGTCCCCTGGGCAGTCTACGATCCGAACGAGTACCCGCAGTGGGTTCCCCCACTGCGGGTCCAGGTGAGGGGTCTCCTCGACGGCACCAACCCGATCTGGAAGCGCATGGCCCGCCAGCTCTTTCTTGCGGAACGCGGGGGAAAGCCGATCGGGCGGATCGCGGCGATCGAGAACCCGGCCCACAACGAGTTCCACGGAGACCGCATCGGCTTCTTCGGCTTCTTCGAATGTAGGGAAGACTCAGAGGCGGCGGCGGCCCTCGTCACCGCGGCCGCAGATTGGATCCGGGATCGTGGACTCGATCGGATCCGGGGACCCGTGAGCCCTTCCACGAATCACGAATGCGGAGTGCTCGTGAAAGGCTTCGGCCGGCACCCCCTATTCCTGACCCCTTGGAACCCTCCCTACTATGGGGAGCTCCTGGAGGCCGCCGGGCTCGAGGGGGTGAAGGACCTCCTCGCCTACCCGATCCCCCTCGGCTCCGACTTCCAGCTCCCGGACTCCTTCTTCGAACAGGCGGAGAGAGCCCGCCGGGCAAGCGGGCTCACCTTTCGCGACCTCGATTTGTCCGACGCGGACACAGAGCTCGAGCGGATCTGGGAGGTCTATCACTCCGCGTGGGAGCCCAACTGGGGCTTCGTCCCAATGTCGAAAGAGGAGTTCTTCCACCTGGGCCGCGAGCTGAAGCCACTCCTCATCCCCCGATTCGCCTTCTTGGCCGAGGTTGGTGGCGAGCCCGCGGGGTTCCTGTTGATCGTCCCGGACTTCAACCGGATCCTGAAGGAGATCCCCGACGGACGGCTCTTCCCGCTCGGGATCGTGAAGCTCCTGCTGGGAAAGCGGCGACTTAGGACCGGTAGGCTGATGGCTCTCGGGATCAGGAAAGAGTTCCGAACGCGAGGAATCTTCGCGCTCTTCGCGGCCGAGGCGTTCCGGCGCGGCCGGGAGTACGGCGCCGTCATGGCCGAGGCATCCTGGATCCTCGAGGACAATGAGGCCATGAGGAGACCCCTTGAGCGCCTGGGGCTTTCGCCCTATCGCAGGTGGCGGATCTACCAGGGCAGGACCGCCCCCATCCTGGCGGCTGCTTCATGAGCGAAGACCGCAGCACTCGCGACCTCCCGCCGATTCTCCGTCGGACCCGTGGGTATCGCGACCCAGAGGACGCGGAGGAGCGTGGAGTCTATCCGTTCTTCCGAGCTCTCGAGGAGGTGGGGGTGACCCGCGTGCGTGTGGACGGCCACATCCGGATCATGGCGGGGTCCAACAACTATCTCGGCCTGACGCACCATCCGCGGGTCGTCGAGGCAAATCGGGATGCCACACGTCGCTTCGGCACGGGCCTCACGGGCAGCCGGCTCCTCAATGGAACGATGGAGCTCCACCTGGAGCTGGAGGAGCGGCTCGCCGCCTTCTATCGGAAGGAAGACGCCATCGTCTTTCCTGCCGGATACCTCGCGAACATCGGAACCGTCCCGGCGCTGGCGGGGCGGGGTGATCACCTCCTGCTCGACCGCTTTGTTCACGCCTCCGTCATGGACGCCGCCCGCCTCTCGGGAGCGCGGGTGCACCGCTTCCCACACAGGGATCTGGAGACGCTTGGTAGCCTTCTCCGGGAGAGACCCCCCGGAGCGGATGCGCTCGTCATTACCGAAGGGGTCTTCTCGATGGACGGGGACGTCGCGGACCTCGCCGGAATCTGCGCCCTCGCGCGGCCCCATGGAGCTGCGGTCCTGGTAGACGACGCCCATGGGCTCGGTGTACTTGGGAAGCGCGGCGCGGGAACGGCCGAGGCTCAGGGTGTGGAGGGCGAGGTGGATCTGGTGATGGCGACCTTCTCGAAGTCATTGGGCTCGGTAGGCGGCGTGGTCGTGGGCCCGAAGCCGGTCATCCACTACCTGCGCCACCATGCTCGCGCGTTTCTCTTCACCGCCTCCCTCCCCCCAGGCACGGCCGCGGGTGTCCTCGTGGCCCTCGAGATCCTGGAGTCGGAGCCGGAGCGTCGGGCTAGGCTGGCCCGGAGTTCGGATCGGCTTCGGTCGGGGCTGAGGGGGATGGGCTTCTCCGTGTTGGGAGAGGGCACGCCGGTGATCCCGGTGGTCGTGGGAGGGGGGTGGTGGCCGACGCTCGCGGCGTGGCGGGCGCTCTTCGATCAGGGCGTCTTCGTGAACGCCGTCCTCCCGCCGGCCGTGGAGCGCAACTCGGCACGCCTCAGAGTCTCGGTCACTTCCGAGCATTCGGACGAAGAAGTGGACCGGATCCTCGAGGCATTTTCCGCTCTCACAAAGACACGCCCAGAGTCAGCTTCGGCGCCGGCGATGAACGAGGCGGGTTGAGCGGGCACCCCCTCCGCGTCCTTTTTGTCGTACAGGGCGAGGGGCGGGGCCATCTCACGCAGGCCATCACCCTGCGCGAACGCTTGAATGAGCGCGGGCACGAGGTCTGCGGGGTGTTCGTCGGAGGGGATCCGGACGCCACTCTACCAAAGTTCTTCGCCCACCGCATCGGGATCGAGCCGCTCCGTTTCACGAGCCCCGGGACGGTCGTGGGACGCTCGGGGCGGGGGGTCTCGGTGCTTCGGACCGTGACCGGAAATGTCCTCGCGCTCCCCGCGTTCACACGCTCAGTGCGGGAGCTCCGAGACGGAACGGCACTCCTCCGTCCCGACCTCGTGGTGAACTTCTACGACTCAGTAGCGGGGCTGGCCCTCGGAAAGTCCGCTCAGGGCAGGCCCCCGATGGTGGCCGTGGCCCACCAGTACCTAATCGACCATCCGGAGGCCCCGGCCCTTCCGGGGAGCCCGATCGACGGCGCGATTCTCCGGCTGCTGAATCGCCTCTCAGCCCCCGCGCAGACGCTCCGTCTTGCTCTCTCCTTCCGGAACCTCCCCGGCGGATCGGAAGCTCGGAGGAAGGTGGTTCCGCCGCTCCTCCGCCGCGCGGTCGTGGACGCTATTCCCGAGAAGGGAGACCACCTCCTCGCCTACATCCTCCACGCCGGTTTCGCGGATCAGATCAGGGCATGGCACGAGCGCAACCGACACGTGGTCATCCACTGCTTTTGGAACCGGCAAGGCGCGGCCGAGCGCGAAGAGGCCCATGCGAACCTCGTATTCCACCGTCTGTCCGATACTCTCTTTCTGGAGAAGATGCGGACATGTCGGGGGTTCGTCGGAACGGCAGGCTTCGAGTCCGTCGCGGAGGCGCTCTGGCTCGGGAAGCCGGTCATGGTCGTGCCCACGGGGAGGCACGCGGAACAAGCATGGAACGCGAGAGAGACCGAAGCGGCGGGGGCCGGCATCGCGTCCAACGACTTCGACCTCGATCCATTCCTCGAGTACCTCCCTGGGCACCAAGCGCCAACTGAGCGCTATCGCGCCTGGATCCGCGGAGGGAGCGAGAGGATGCTGGATCTTCTGGAAGGTGCAGGCCGGGCGGCACGCCGAGCGCGGGCGTAGGAGCTGCGCAACCCCACGGCTAGATCAGAGCCGCGAGCGGCTCCTCCAAGATCGCCTTCAGCGTCTGGAGGAAGCGAGCGCCCTGCGCCCCGTCGATCACGCGGTGATCGCAGCTCATCGTGATCGTCATGACGGTGCCGGCCCTGAGCTGCCCATCCACCACGACCGGCCGTTCCTCGACCGAGCCCACCGCCAGGATCCCCGCCTCCGGAGGGTTGATCACCCCGGTGAACTGTCGGATCCCGAGCATGCCCAGGTTCGAGACGGAAAACGTGGAGCCGGTGTACTCGTCCGGCTTCAGCTTCTTCGCCCGCGCGCGAGTCGCGAGGTCGCGAACCTCGGTCGCGATCGCAGCCAGCCCCTTCCGATCCGCATACCGCACGACCGGCGTAATGAGCCCGTCCGGGATCGCGACAGCCACCCCCAGATGCACGCCATTGAATTGCCGGATGTGGTCTCCACCCCAATGGGCGTTGCACTCGGGATGCTTCCGCAGGGCCACCGCGACAGACTTGAGCACGATGTCGTTCAAGGAGACCTTCACGCCGTCGGCCTCGAGCACGGTGTTCACCCTACGGCGAGCCTCCACCGCCCTCGCCATGTCCACATCCACGGTCAGGAAGAAGTGCGGGACTGGCCCGAGGGACTCGGCGAGTCGCTTCGCGATCGTCTTCCGAAGCTGCGAGAGGGGGATATCGCGGTAGGCCTCCTCCTGGGTGAAGGCGACCAGGGAAGACATGGACGGGGAGGAAGTGACCGGGGAGGATGCGGCGGCAGGGATCCCCTCCTCAACCGCCTTCTCCACGTCCCGCTTTACAATACGCCCCGCGGGACCCGAGCCCGGGATGCGCCCGAGCTCGAGCCCCTCGTCGGCGGCGAGGCGACGAGCGAGCGGGGACGCCCTGATCCGGCTCTCCGCGTCACCTGCGACAACGGCCGGCGGAGCGGCGGAAGCGGGAGCCGCCGATGGAGCAGCAGCCGCCTTGCTTTCGGTGGGCTTCGCTTCGGCCGCCGCCTTCGCGGAAGCCGCCTTGGCGACGGGGGTTGGTCCCTCGGGCGCACCCGCAGGCACGAGCGCCGAGATGTCCTCTCCCTCGGCAGCGATCACCGCGATGATCTCTCCGACCGGGACGGTGCTCCCCGCCGCTCGAATGATCTTCCGGAGGGTGCCGTCTCCCCTCGCCACGAGCTCCATCGTGGCCTTGTCGGTCTCGATCTCTGCCAGCACCTCACCGTTCGAGACGCTGTCGCCCTCCGACTTGAGCCACTTCACGACCTGGCCCTCCTCCATCGTCGGGGAGAGCGCTTCCATATGGACCTTCGTTGCCATTCGTTTCCCGCCTATTCCTTAGAGTCAGACCTGAAGCCCAGCCCCGGAATCAGATCCGGAGGGCGGCCCTTCAGGTCAGCTGCGGTACAGGACCTTGTTGCATGCTTGGACCACCCGCTCCGCGCTCGGCTTCGCAAGGTTTTCCAGGTTCTTCGCGTACGGCATCGGTACGTCAGCTTGCCCGACCCTGAGGACGGGAGCGTCCAGATCGTCGAACGCCTCCTGCTGGATGATCGAGACGATTTGGGCGCCAACGCCGACGTACGGCCACCCGTGCTCCAGCACCACCACACGGTTCGTTTTCTTGACCGTCGCGAGGATCGCGTCCACGTCCAGGGGTCGCAGGGAGCGAAGGTCCAGGACCTCGGCCCCGATCCCCTCCTTCTCGAGCTTGCCTGCGGCCGCAAGTGCGACGTGCACGGCGGGGCCGCTCGTCACGATCGACACATCGCTCCCCTCCCGCTTCACTTCGGCGAGTCCGAGGGGGATCACGAAGTCCCCGTCCGCCGGATCCGGGACCTCCCCCTTCATGTTGTAGAGGAGTTCCCCCTCCATCACCACCACCGGGTCGGGATCACGGATCGCGGCCTTGAGGAGTCCCTTCGCATCCGCGGGCGTGGCGGGCGTGACGACCTTGAGTCCCGGGGTGTGAACGTACCAGGTCTCGCACGCCTGGGAGTGCTGGGCCGAAAGTTGGAGCGCAGCTCCCGTAGGCCCCCGGAATACGATCGGGACGGATATCTGCCCGCCGGACATGTAATGCATCTTCGCCGCACCGTTGATGACCTGATCCAGCGCCAGGAAAGAGAAGTTGAAGGTCATGAACTCGATGACTGGGCGCAGCCCGACCATCGCGGCACCCACCCCGAGCCCAGCGAAGCCGAGCTCGGAGATGGGGCTGTCCACCACCCGGCGGTCCCCGAATCGGGCCAGTAGCCCCTTCGAAACCTTGTACGCACCATCGTACTCGGCCACCTCCTCGCCCATGAGGAAGACGGACTCGTCCCTCTCCATCTCCTCGGCAAGGGCCTGGTTCAGAGCTTCGCGGTAGGTGATCGTCGGCATCAGCCCGCCAGGCCATCGAAGAAGAGGCGGCCGTGCTCGTTGATCTTGGAGTAGACTTGGGTGTGGAGATCGTCCGGCGAAGGAAGGGAGGAGGCATCCGCGAACGCCGCGGCCTCTTCGACGGCCTGCGCTACCTCCCGGTCGATCGCCTCCAGCTCCTCCTGGGTGAGGAGGTCGTTCCCGAAAAGGCGGTCGCGAAGGACGGTAATCGGATCCTCCTTCTCCTTCTTCGACTCCACCTCCTCCTTCGAGCGGTAGGTTCCGGACACCGGGTCGGACATCGAGTGTCCCTTGAAGCGGTACGTGCGGGCATCGACGTACTGAGGTCCTGCGCCCCTCCGCACCTCGGCCACGAGCTCTTCGGCGAGGCTCCAGCACGCCAGCACGTCCTGCCCGTTCACAGAGTGCGACGGCACTCCGCTGCCCCTCGCGCGCTCGCCCACCGGCAAGGCCGACACCCGGTGGAAGGCGGTCCCCATCCCGTACTCGTTGTTCTCAACCACATAGATCACGGGGAGCTTCCAGATCGCCGCCAGGTTCAACGACTCCCCGAACGCCCCCTGATTGACCGCCGCGTCTCCGAGAAAGCATACGCATACCTGATCGCCGCCCCGATAGCGGATCGCCCAGCCCATCCCCGTGGCGAGCGGAATCTGCCCCCCCACGATCCCGTGTCCCCCCATGAACCCCAGCTCGGCCCCGAACATGTGCATAGAGCCACCCTTCCCGCGGGCCGCCCCCGAGCTCTTCCCGTAGAGCTCCGCCATGACGGCTTTCGGATCCACTCCCTTGGCCAGGGCCTGGGTGTGGTCCCGATAGGAGGTGAGGACGTAGTCGTCCCGGCGGAGCGGCCCGACGAAGCCCAGCGCGACAGCCTCCTGCCCGATGTGGAGATGGCAGAACCCGCCGATCTTGGCGATCGCATAGGCCTCCTCGGCCTTCTCCTCGAAGCGCCGATAGAGGAGCATCTCCCGCAGGAACCGGTGGAGCTGCTCCTTGGAGAACCCGTGGAGGTGCCCCGCCCCGCCCCCTCCGGTCCCCTTTTCGCCCGAGCCGGTCTTCCGCGTCCTCGTCTCAGCCATGCCCGTACCCGTTTCCGTTCGTCGCGGGGCGCCCCATCTCGAGCTGCACGAGACGGAGACCGTACACCTCTGCCGGCGCGGGCACCTCCGCCTCCACGACCTCCTGGATCGCCCCAGCGCTGCCCGCCTCGATCTCCCGAGCCTGCTCCTTGGCGTGGTAAGAAGAGCGGACGAGCGGTCCGGACTCCACGTGCCGGAACCCGAACTCTTCCTCCCCCACCCGCTTCCAGCTCCGGAACTCGTCCGGCGTCACCCAGCGGGCCACGGGAATGTGGGCCGCCGAGGGCCGGAGGTACTGCCCCAGCGTGAGGATGTCCACCGAGGCCTGCCTCAGGTCGCCCATCGCGCCTCGGATCTCGTCGGCATACTCCCCCATCCCCAGGATAATCCCCGTCTTCGTGAGGACCGCTGGGTCGATCCGCTTGGCCACGCCGAGGAACGATATGGAGCGCCAGTACCGGCCTCCGGGACGCACGTCCGGGTGAAGCCGCGCGACCGTCTCCAGGTTATGGCCCAGGATCGCCGGCCTCGCATCCATCACTACCCTCAGGGCCTCTTCGTCGCCCTTGAAGTCCGGAATCAGCACCTCGACCGAGCACTCCGGAAGCCTCGCGCGGATCTCGCGGATCGTGGCCGCGTAGATCGCCGCCCCACCGTCAGCCAGCTCGTCCCGATTCACCGAAGTGATTACGACGTGCTCGAGCTCCATCGCCTCCACGGTCTCCGCGACTCGTCGGGGCTCGTCCCAATCCAGCTCGGTCGGCATCCCGTGCGCCACCGCACAGTACTTACATGCGCGGGTGCAGACGTCCCCTAGGATCATGAAGGTGGCGGTCCCGGCCTCCCAACACTCCCCGATGTTCGGACACCCCGCCTCCTCGCAGACGGTGTGGAGCCCCTGGTCCCGCATGAGCTGCTGGAGGCGGAGGTAGTTCTTCCCGCCCGGAGAGCGGACCTTGAGCCACTCGGGCTTCCGATCCCCCATCGGGATCGTTTCCAGCCCCAGATGGCCACGGATCGCCGCGGTCCCCTTGGGCCTCACGATTCCCGTGTCCTTGGCCCCGGGGTGGTAACCCCCGGCGACGACTGTCGCGGTCTCCCCCATCTTTCCCCTCTCCAGCTCAAGCCCCAGGGTCACGGGGAAAAATGATAGCACGACCCGATCGGGGGGGGCAATCGAGGCCGGCCAGTCCCGGGCCAGGTAGCGGGTGTCTCTCCGCCGTGTAGATTCGATCGTATCCACGAGGACGGGTCCAACGGGTGATTTGCACACCGGGGTGCGGCGATGACCATCTCACGACGTGACGCGATTTGCCTGTCAGGCTCGACTCTGGCGGGACTGTCCCTCGGAGCGCTGACCTGGAAGGAGCTCCAGGCCCAGGCCGCCCAGCAGCCGCCTCAGGAATGGCCGGACCAACTCGTCGAGCGGGCTCTACGCGACGGCTTTCCGGCGGCCCTACCACTGAACCCGGACGGTTCGGCCCCGGAGCATCCGGAGAGCGAGGCGGGACCGATCACCGATCCGCTCATGTGGCGCACTCCCGATCGCCAGGCGCCCCAGATCGAGTTCGACTACCGGCAGATGGCAATCAGGGTGGACACACGGGGGCTCGCGAGGCTCGTGGGAACGCTGCGCTTTTCCGATCTGGAACCGCTCCCCCGCGTTTCCCACACCTTCCTAATGCAGTGTGGCGCGGCCAACCCCCGGGGCATCGTGAAGTGGACAGGAGTCCGCTTCAGCGACTTCGCGGACATGCTGGGCCTCGTGCCCGGCGCGCACTACTGCCGCTTCGTCGCCTCCGACCGCTTCTACGTGGACGAATCGGTGCAGACGCTCAGGCATCCGCAGGTGATGCTGGCGTGGCTCATGAACGACGAGCCGATCGCGCCGAGGCACGGTGCTCCGCTCCGACTGATCGTCCCCTTCCGGTATGGGAACCGGAGCGTCAAGGCGATCCAGGAGATCGTGTTCGGCACCCCTGGTCTTCCCATGCCGCCGTTGCCGGCCTGATCCAGCATCGGCGGACCCGCAAGGACGTCCGCTGATCAGAGCGAAAGAAGATAGGTCGCCTTCACAATGAGCTGCCGATCCCGGAACTCCTCGGCGACGGGTATACCGGCGATGTCCCGGCGCACCTCATCGTAGACGACATAGAGGTCACTCCCGGGACGGTAGCTGTAGCGTAGCCGCGCGCTGGTGCTCCACTGTTCACTCGAGGAGTTGTACTGGGTCAGGGCCTGGAGTGAAAGCGCCGGAGAGAAGGTGTAGTCCATCCGCACGGCACCCACCTCTGCAACGAAGGCTCCGCCCGGCAGATTCACGTCGTTGCGAGTGTACCGCACGGTGCCAGAGAGCTGAGAGGTGATTCGAGATCCAAGATTCAGCGAAAGGTCTTTCCGCTTTCCATCGTAGTAACCCATGGGCTGGTACGCGATGCCGTAGCTAATGCGCCGGGACGGGTTGCTGTTGAACGCGATGTTTGCGTCGTAGAAGAAGTAATCCCCTGGGGCGATGGATATCCCCCGCACTCGAAACGGACTGTCCAGACGCTCGAAGTCACGGTTGTAGATGACTGTGAGGTTCGCGCTGTTGTCGAAGGTAACCCGCACCATGTGGTGCAACCGGCGGTCCACGAGGCGTCCGGTCTGGTCCGTCGTGTAGGTGACGTTCCACATCGGCTGCATGAGCCGAATCCTCCACCGATCGGGCCTGGGCGTCCGCTCGAAGTGAACCTTCGTCGTGCGGACACCGACCCGGGGTACGTAGCCCAACTCTGCGTTGAAGTTGTCCCCTAGGTCGGTGTGGTCCAGATAGATGTACCAGGCTCGCGTTAGCCAGCTGGCCCGGAGATAGCCACCCCCACCCCGGCCCTCCCCCGAAGGCATTCTCGAGGTCTGGGTCTGCGCCAGGAACCCGTTGATCGTGACGCTCGAACCCAGGGCGAATGTGGCGTCCATCGCGTAGGTGCCGTTGTAGTCTCCGCCACTCGTGCTCTGCCGGTTCGTCACCAGCCCGCCCACCTTCGAGCGGCTCAGGATGTCTCGGCTGTAACGCGCCACGAGGAAGTTCTCTCCGGGCTGGCCGAAGGTGTCCTCGGTCTGGATGCCCATGGCCGCAATGTTGTTCTGCCCAACCTTTCCGGTCAGTCTAGCCCCGGCCACGATCGGGACCCGCTCACCGCTGTCCAAGATCCCGATCTGTCGACTGAAGAAGAGATCGGCTCGCTGGCCGTCACCCGCGGTCGCCACGTTGAACTGACCGGCGTTCTCGAGGAAGAAATCCCGTTTCTCCGGGAAGAAGAGAGGGAAGCGGGTGAGGTTGACCTGCTCGTTGTCCGCCTCGGCCTGCGCAAAGTCGGTGTTGATCGTCATGTCCAGATTCAGGCTCGCCGTGACCCCGTACTTCACATCGAGCCCCACGTCCCGCTGACCCGATCGGTCTGACACCCCCTCGCTCAGAGTGCTCCGGCCCCCGGCTGCCACATACGGCTTCAGCCGCAGATCCCTTCCCCGGTCAAGGCTATCCAGTCCGGTGAGAGTTCCTGCAAGACTCACCCGAGTGAGTGCAAAGGCGCGGGGGATGGGAGCCCAGAACACCACCTCGTTCTTGTGGGCAATACTCCTCATGAAATTGATCCCCCAGGACTGGGGGTTCGAATCGGGAAAGCGGAGGGTGACCATTGGAATCCGGATCTCGGCCGTCCAACCTTCCGGAGTTCTGTGCGCGGAGGCTTCCCAGACCCCATCCCACTCGCGGTTCACGTTGGACGACGAACCCTGGCGCCCCTCTCCTTCCTCGAAGACCTGCTGGTCCAACATGGCGCCCAAGGGGCTCACCACGAACATGTACGCGGACCGAGAGTCCATGAAGGTGTCGAGAATGACTTCGAAGTTGTCCTCGTTCAGGATCTGGGTTCCGTCACGCCGCATGTCGGTGGCAGCCACGCTCCCCGGAGACGAGTCGAGGGCGAGGACGCCGAGGAATAGGCTGGCCCCGTCGTAGAGCACGCGAACTTCGGTCCGCTCCGAGGCGGCCGCTCCTTCCCGCGGCTCCTGCTGGACGAACTCGTCGACGAGGGCGGCGCGCCCCCACACCTCGTCGTTCAGGAAGCCGTCGATCTCGGGCCCGCGTTCGACCCACACTGCGGGAAGCTGGTAGCGCTCGCGGTTCGTGGCGGACGGGGCCATCGGAGCGGTCATCTCAGCCATCCCGCCCTCCTGAGCCGGGGCCTCGGGATGATCGTGAACTTCCTGCCCGGCGGTGGGGCGGGCGCCCCCCGCGAGCAGAAGAGCACTGCCCAGGGAAAGGGCGGTCCGCAAGACGAGGCGACGTGAGGCGTTGCTCATGAATTGGCTGGGGGGTCAGGGTGTCGGTTCGGGCGGAATAGAAACCGGTTTAAATCTAACATTGCCCCCCGCCCCCCATATCCGGGCGATCCACGCGGCCGTCCTCCGCAGTGCTTCCTCGGAGGGGACGGCAGGAGACCATCCAAGCTCCTCACGGATGCGCTCGGAGAGATATGGGTTCGAATGGATGGCCAGGTGCGCCGCCCTTCGGAGCGGCAGCTCCTCCGCCCCGGGGATCCTCATTCCCAGTGCCACCCCGAGGCTCGCGCCCATTTGCACAAGCACCCGCGGAAGGGAGACCGGACGAAAGGGGACACCGAGCTCGCGAGCGAGACCCGAGTACAGCTCCCTCTGAGAGAGCCCGTAGTCATCGGCGACGTTATACGCCCGAGTCCCGACCGGAAGGGGACCGCGGAGTCCCGCGAGCACGGCCGCCGCGACGTTCCCCGCATACACCGCGGACATCGGGGTTCGGCCACCGCCCAGCATGGGATGGATGGGGAAGCGGAGGGCGGAGGCAATCTTGGGGGTGAAGAGGCGGTCCCGCTCTCCGTAGATCGCGGAGGGCCTCAGCACCGCGACGGCCATTCCCGCCGGCCCCGCGATCTCGCTGATTACCCGTTCCCCCTCGCGCTTCGACCGTGCGTACCTCTCCCACGGATGAAGGCGCCCGTCGAGGGGCGTGCGCTCGTCCACGGACGGAGCCGGGTCCCCATATGCCGCAACCGAAGAGAGGAAGACCGCACGACGCACGCCGGCGGCCGCGGCGGCCCGGAAAACGTTCGCGCTCCCTTCCACGTTCACCGCGCGGACACGGGGCCAAGAAAGGTCGGTGTAGATCAGGGCCGCGGCATGCACCACTGCCTCGCACCCTCTCGTTGCCGCCGCGAGCGCGGGCTCTCCCGCAGGGAGTGCGCCCTCCAGTAGCTCGCACCCGAGCTCCCGAAGGTGCCCCACGTCGGATCCCCTTCGATGGAACGCCCGGACCGGATGCCCCTCGCGCCGGAGCACCTCCGCCACGTGCGAGCCCACGAGACCGCTTCCCCCTGTGAGGAAGACCCTCCCGCCTGGAAGGAGCGGCCCAGGAGCATTCAGGGGGCCGCTCCCGCCAGGAATCGCTCCCCCGCGTCGCGAAGCTGGGGAAGGAGCACGGAGTGCTCCTCGTACTCCGGCCGGCCCGCCGCCATCTCTCGATCCCAGGCGTCGATCATGGCGGCGTAGGACTCGCGCGCAGTCTCGATGTCCCCGAGAGCCCGGGCGGCCTCAGCCGATGCGGCGAGATTCAGCAGGTGCTCCGGGCTACCCTGAAGTCCCTCCCGCGCCGTCGCGAGCGCCGCCTCGGGTTGGCCAGCCTCCCGTTGCAGAAGCGACAGGTGGAAGAGGCCGTCGACGTCGAGGGGCTGGGCCAGGTCGTACGCCTGGAGCGCCATCGGAAGGAACAGCGTCACTTCCGTTGAGTCCCCCCGTTCGGCCGCCGACATGACCCGGTTGAAGAGTCTGTCCGCTGCTTCTCGTGACGTCATCGTGCTCAGGTCGACGCCTGCAGCGCCTGCGGCCGGCGGCACCGCGGTCGGCGCGACAGGGGTCTCGCTGCTCGTACCGGATCGCAACTCCGAGACCAGGACCACCACGATCAGGACTCCAAGCAGACCTCCGGACACCCACCACACGGAGGCCTGGGCACGCTTCGAAACCTCTGCCGGGATAGGCGCTCCGGCCCCAGACCCTCGGACCGAGCCTCCTCCCGTGGGCGTCCCGCATTGCGTGCAGAACCGGGACCCGGGCTGAAGCTTCTTCCCGCATTCCCGGCAGGTGAGACGCTGGAGCGGGGCTCCGCAGGAAGCGCAAAACCGCCCGTCTCCCTCCGCGCCGCATTGGGTGCAATGAACGCTCATCCGTTCAATCTAGAGCCCCGTTGGAAAATCGAGGAACTCCCAGGACAGCCGGAACTCGTCGGCAACGCGCTTCGCGAGCGCCTTGACGCCCCACGTCTCGGTAGCGTAGTGGCCGGCATAGAGGACGTTCACTCCGAATTCCATCGCATCCAGGTAGGTGTGATGCGCTCCCTCCCCGGTCAGAAGCGTGTCCAGCCCCGCCTCGGCAGCTTCACGGATGAAGCTTCCGCCACCTCCCGTCACGACTCCAATGCGTCTGACCCGCGGCGGGCCACCAGGGATCAGGCGGACCGGACCGAGGACGAGATCCGCCACTCGCCCCCGGAGTGCTTCGCGCTCTTCGTCGGTATGTGCCACGAACCCGATCTCGCGGTCGGCGAAGCGCCCGAAGCGCTCCCCCGTCTTCAGCCCGAGCGCTCGGATGAGCTGGGCTGAGTTACCGAACTCCGGGTGCGCGTCCAGCGGAAGGTGGGCCGCGTAGAGGGCCACCCCACCCCTGACCAGGGGTGCGATCCGGCGATAAAGACGTCCGGTCACGGGGCGCGAGCCGTCCCAGAAAATGCCGTGGTGCACGAGCAGTAGATCTACCCCCCGGCTCGCCGCAGCCTCGATCACCGCCACGCTCCCATCCACGGCGGCCCCCAGATGCCAAATCGG
>SHZS01000040.1 GCA_009692105.1 Gemmatimonadota bacterium
ACCCGCCCTTCCACCTCTACGAGTTCTCCGAGGAGTCCTTCCGGAAGCATGGTGAGCGGGTCGGCTACGAGGTGGCGAGGATACGGCGGCCGGTTGGGGAGGTCTACGCTCCGGCCCCCATCGCGTGGCCGCTGACCCGACTCATGGAAGCGAGCGGTACGGGGATGCAGATGGTCGTGTGGCTGAGACCGACGGGCTGAGAGCGCGGCTCGCTCCGCTCGGCTCGCGTCAGTAACTCGGCCCGCGCCCAGCGAGGAGGTCCCGGTAGAGCGAGCCCACCTCCCGGAGGAGCCGCTGCTCGCCGAAACGGTCCCGGGCCCGAGCCGATGCGGCGTCCCTCGCCTCGGGGTCGGGTCGTGCCTCCAGGCATACTGCCAGAGCCTTCGCGAACGCATCCGGATCCGATTCGTGGACGAGGGCGCCCCACTTCCCTCCCTCGAGCACACGGGAAACCCCTCCAACGGCCCTCGCCACCACGGACACTCCAGCCGCCAGGGCCTCGATGACCGCGACCGGCGTCCCTTCATCGCGCGAGGTGAGGGCAAGCACGTCCAACGCGGGGTAGATTTCAGGCACATCGCGCTGCCACCCCATCCATCGCACCCGGTCCGCGATCCCAAGCTCTTGGGCCAAGGCCCGGAGCTCCTCCTCACGCTCCCCCCCTCCGACGACCACAAGGATCAGGTCGGAGCCGGTCGACTCTGCGAGAAGCCGGAACGCCTCGAGGAGTAACTCGTGATTCTTCACCGGGACGAGGCGCCCCACGATCCCTATGACTCGCGCTCCGAGCGGAATCCCAAGCTCGCTTCGCAGCTTCTCCCGAAAGAGCGCACGGACGGGCTCCAGGAGCCGGAACCGCTCCAGGTCGAGCCCCAAGGGGATCACGGCGAACCGGTCCCTCGGCGCAATCCTGAGCCCAGTCGCCATCTCGTCCGCCTGAGCGTCGGTGAGGGCAACGAGAGCATGCGTCCAGCGTCCCAGGAGCCGCTCGATCCGGAGGAAGAGCGCGGTCGCCCCGCCGGAGAAGTACTCTCCACCAAGCACGTGCCCATGGTAGGTGTGGACGCGCACGGGGACACGGGCCAGGATCGCCGCTGCACGCCCCACGGCCCCCGCCATGGCTGTGTGCGTATGCACCACCTCGGGGCGGTCCCGCCGGAAGGTCCGATAGAGGAAGAGGAATGCCCCAAGAAGCGCGAAGGGCCGGAGGCGGCGGTCGAGCCCCGGCACGCGGAGGAGCTCGACGCCCCGGTCTCGAGCGTAGTACTCCATGTCGCCCTCGTCTTCGGTCACCCGCCCCGCCAGGAGCCGGGACGCGAACCCCCTCGCCGGAAGCCCCACCGTGAGGAGGACCACATGCATCGCGGCCCCCCCCACGTTCAGCCTCGCGATCACCCGATAGACGAGAGCTCTCTCATTGGAGGACACGGGGTGCTCAGGCGCCCTGGGCTCCCTTCACTATCCAGTGGAGCGGCGGCGGGAGGCCTCGCTCCTTTGCGATCCCGCCCGTGGCGTTCCGAGAGTCGACCAGGATACGCGCCTTATCGAAAATGCGCTCCATATCGAACACACCGTGGTCCGTCACGATGAGGACCGCGTCTGCAGACCTGAGGGCCTCATCCGTGAGCTCGACCCCGACCCACGTCCTCCCCTCCTCCTCGAAGCTGGGGACGTACGGGTCGTGGTAGAGGACCTCGGCGCCCTCCAGGTCGAGCACCTTCATGACGTCGACCGCAGGGGACTCGCGCATGTCTTCGATGTCTCGCTTGTAGGCCACTCCCAGCACGAGGATCTTCGATCCGTTCACGGACTTGTGAACCGCATTCAGCGCCGTTCGAACCTTCCCCGCGACGAAGCGGGGCATCTCGGCGTTCACCTCGGAGGCGAGGTCGATGAAGCGTGTCTTGTAGTTCAGTGTTCGCATCTTCCAGGAGAGGTACTGCGGATCCACGGGGATGCAATGACCCCCGAGCCCAGGTCCAGGCGTGAACTTCATGAACCCGAAGGGCTTAGTTGCCGCTGCGTCCACCACCTCCCAGATGTCCACCCCCAGCCGATCCGCGATCTGAGCCGTCTCGTTCACGAGCCCGATATTAACCGCCCGAAAGGTGTTCTCGAGGAGCTTGACGGTCTCGGCCACCTCGGGTGAGGACACCGGAACCACCGTCTCGATGAAGCGGCGGTACGCCGCGACCCCCGCCGTGAGGCAGGCGGGGGTGATCCCCCCGATGACCTTCGGCGTGTTATGCGTATTCCACACCGGGTTCCCGGGGTCCACCCGTTCGGGGGAGAAGCAGAGGAAGAAGTCCTTCCCCACCTTGAGCCCCGTCGCCTCGAAGAGGGGCAGAAGCACCTCGCGGGTCGTCCCCGGATACGTCGTGGACTCGAGGACCACGAGCTGCCCCGGTCGGAGGGCGGCGGCGACCGCCTGTCCCGCGGACAGGACGTACGAGATGTCGGGGTCCCGGGTCTTCGAGAGGGGAGTAGGAACGCAGATGGAGATCGTGCCGCACTCGGCCAGCCTGGACATGTCCACGGTGGCCTCGAGAAGGCCCTTCTTCCGCAACTCCTTCACCTCGTCCGAGGAGATATCCTGGATGTGGCTCTCCCCGGCGTTCACCCCCCCGACAACGGCGGGGACCACATCGAATCCCAGCGCCCGGCCTCCGCTCCGGCCGACTTCCACGCAAAGGGGGAGGCCGACGTAGCCGAGGCCGACGACACCAAAGGTGGGGGCACTCGTTGGGGAACGGCTCATAGGTCGGGCAGGAATCGGGGTCTGAGCAGGGTCATTGGGTCGAAGGCGGTGGAAGCTACGCTGGCGCCCCGTGCCTCGCCACCGCCCCGGACCCCACGCCGGAGCACCGAGGGGGAACGACCCCGGGGCGATCGCCGGCCTCTATCGAGGCCTTGCAATGGCATAGATCGATTGGGAGAGACGGTCCCGCCTAGTCAGGAGGCGCTCCAGGAGCCCGAGGAGATGGAGGGCTTCCCGTAGCGCTTTGCGGAAGCCACCGGAATACCACGGGCTGGTGGCCTCGGAGGTCGCGTCGGAGTCCCGCGCCGCACGGAGAAGGTGGATAGGGCGGAACGATCCCTGCGCGAGAACGTCGTACCCGGCCGCTTCAAGAGCTCGCCGGAGGGTGGAGTGCGTGAAATGCACCACCCGCCTGGACGGGCTTACGGCCCATCATCCCCCGACCAGGAACGGCGTCCGTGAAGCATTCCTTCGAGCCAGGCTCGAAGGAAGAAGTAGTCGGCGTTCGGGACCTTGAGGAAGAGAGTCCCGTCAGGAGCGAGAGCGCCCCGCGCCTGGGCGAGGGCCTGGGTGGGGCCCGGAAGGTACTCAAAGGAGTCGCAGAAGGAGATTACGTTCGAGCCGAAGGAGCAGCGCGGTCACGATAAGCAGTAGCGCCACCTCGACCGTCCCCGGCACCACGATCTCGGGCGCCGCGACCATCTCCCATCCTATGCCCCCTGCCAGCGCGAGGAGGGCAATCTCCAGGATCGGTCCGAGATCCGGCATTCCGACCCGCTGTGGCGTCATGCGTCGCTGCTCCTCCGGGTCTCCGCCCAGTTCTCCAGCGCGTATACGAGCCCCTCCAGAGTATGCGGGTCAGCGACCCCATGCACAGGGAGGCCCTCCTCCTCAAGAGCGTCGGCGGTCGCCGGTCCCAGGGCCACGACGCCCACGCCGTCCGGAAGGGGGCGGCCCCGCCTCCCCCACGCCATAGCGAAGCTCCGGACCGCCGAGCCGGCCGTGAACGTCAGGACGTCCACCCCTCCACCGCTCACGAGCTCAGCGAGCCGCCCGCTCTCCTCCGGGTCCCCATCGGTACGGTACGCCGGAACCACGTCCACGGAAGCCCCCGCCGCTTCGAGCTCCGCCGGGATCACCTCCCGACCCTCCTCGGCTCGCGGCAGCAAAATGCGCGCCCCCTCCAGATCGGTCGCTTCGAGAAGAGCCTTCACGACGCCCTCGGCCACGAAGCGCTCGGGGAGGATGTCCGGGGAGAGTCCTGCGACGGACAGCGCATCGCCGGTCCGCGGACCCACCGCGCAGATCCGCACCCCGCTCGCGCGGACGTCCTCCGCCGGCACCCCCGCACGTGTGAGCGCTTCCATCAATGGCGGAACGGTCCGCGCCGACGTGACGACCAGCCAATCGTATTCGGCGATGTGCATGGCAGCCTCGCGAAGGGGATCAAGGTCCGTGGCCGGGGCGGTGCGGGTCGTCGCGATATGCATGGGAACCGCCCCTCGCTCGCTCAGGAGCGCAGAGAGACGGTCCTCACTGGATCCGCTCCGAGGGCGAGTGACCGCGATTCGGAGGCCGCTGAGAGATTTCGAAGTGACGATGCCGGACCGTACCTGTCTAACGTGAAAACGCCCCCGGAACATTCACCCGGGGGCGCTTCCTTTCAACCGGTGCGATTCGGGCGCTCACGAACCAGGGCCTCCCGGCTCGTGTCCCGCGGGGTCTCAGGCCGAGCCCTCTACCGGCTTGAGCGCGGGAGCCTTCTTGATCTTTCCCGCCCCGATGCACGACGTGCAGACACGGATCCTGCGTCGCTCGCCCTGCTCGTCCACCACCTTGACCCCTTGAAGGTTCGGGAGCCACCGTCGGCGAGTCTTGTTGTTCGCGTGGCTCACCCGGTTCCCACTCCCCGGGCCCTTGCCACACACCTCGCAGCGTCGCGCCATGAACGTGCTACTCCCCTCGGTCCACGAGTTCGATCAGCGCCATCTCGGCCGCGTCCCCACGCCGATTTCCCAGCTTGAGGATCCGCGTGTACCCGCCGGGTCGCTCCTGGAAGCGAGGCCCGATTTCGTCGAAGAGCTTCCCCAGCACGGCACGATCCTGGATTCGCCGTCCAGCGAGACGCCGCGCGTGCAGGTCCCCCCTTCGGGCCAGGGTGATGAGCCTCTCCGCAAACGGGCGCAACTCCTTCGCCTTGGCGGTCGTGGTCTCCAGCCGCTCGTGGATGAAGAGGCTCGTGGCCAGATTCTTCAGCGTCGCCCTCCGGTGGGAGGACGTCCGCGTGAGCTTCCGACCCTTGTTGCGATGTCGCACTACTCGTCCTCCGTCTCCGCAGGCTCCACTTCCTCCTCGAGGAAGTAGATCTGCCCGTCCGCCTGCTGGCCGACCCGCATGCCAAACCGAAGGTCATGCTGCGCGAGGAAGTCCTCGATCTCCTGCAGGGACTTCTTCCCGAAGTTCTCGATCTCGAGCATCTCCTCTTCGGACCGCTGTATGAGCTCGCCGAGCGTGCGGATGTTCTCCTTCTGGAGCGAATTCCGGGAGCGTACGCTCAGCTCCGCGAGGTCCTCGATCGGCCGAGCAAGGAGATCCTGGAGCCCCGCCGGAAGCGGGCTATGCCCGTCGGCCGAGACCGAGGGCACCCCACCTTCCTCGAAGAAGGAGAGGTACTCCAGGTGCTTGCTCACGAGGGACCCCGCGGTTGCCAGCGCCCGCTCCGGGGAGATCGAGCCGTCGGTCTCGACGAAGAAGGTCAGCTGGTCGAAGTCCGTCCGCTGGCCCACCCGGGTCTCGAGCACCTGGAAATTGGCACGACGCACCGGGTTATAGATCGAATCCACGCGGACGAGGTCCACGGGAGCTCCCTTCTCCATCGGATGCTGGTCTGCCGGCAGGAACCCGCGCCCCTTGTTCACGCGGAGCTCCATGCGGAAGGCCCGGTTCTCCTGCAGGGTGAGCACGTGGTGGTTGGGCTCCAGGGCCCGGACCCCAGACTTCTCTTTGATTCCGGCGGCAGTGACCGCACCGGCCTTGGAGGCCCTGAGCTCGAGGGTCGTCTCCTCGACGTCGTCGTCCAGCACGAGGACGAGGGACTTGAGGTTCTGGATGATCTGGTGAACATCCTCCACCACCCCAGGGATCGTCTGATGCTCGTGGACCACGCCCTCCACACGGAACGCCCATACCGCGGCCCCCCGTAGCGAGGAGAGGAGGACGCGCCGCACGGCATTGCCGAGGGTATGACCGTAGCCCCGCTCCAGGGGCTCGATCACGAACTCGCCAACCCGTCCGTCCTCGGACGTACGTACCGCTTCGACCTTCTGGGGAAGAACCAGTCCGGTCAGATCGATCTCCACCATATCCTCCGTGTTGCTTGAGCGCGCTGTGTTGGACCTATTTGGAGTAGAGCTCCACAATCAGCTGTTCCTGAATATCGCCCGGGATGTCCTGCCGGGTGGGAGGCCTCACCACGCGTGCGACCCGGTTCTTCTCGTCCAGGGTGAGCCACTCCGCCAGCCGTGGTCGGGTGCGAGCTCCGAGGCTCGACTCCACCGCGGCCAGATTCCGCGACGGAACCCGAACCGCGATGTCGTCACCCGCGCGGACTTGGTAGCTCGGAATGTCCACCACCCCTCCGTTGACCTCGACGTGACGGTGGCGGGCGAGCTGGCGGGCCTGGCTTCGGCTGGAAGCGAAACCGAGGCGGAAGAGGACGTTGTCCAGGCGGGTTTCGAGGCTCACCAGCAGGTTCTCGCCCGTGACGCCTCCCGACTGGGCGGCCTTACTGAACAGGTTTCGGAACTGCCGCTCCTGAAGCCCGTACATCCGCTTCACCCTCTGCTTCTCGCGAAGCTGCACGGAGTATTCCGACGCCTTGCGGCGGCGGGTCTGTGCCGGGCCGTGCTGACCGGGCGGATAGGCCCGGCGCTCGACCGGACACTTCTCCGTGTAGCACTTCTGCCCCTTCAGGAATAGCTTCTGCCCCTCGCGGCGGCAGAGCTTGCAGACTGGTCCTGTATGACGACCCATCAACGACCCCGCTTACGGTGTGTTGTCCGTGTCCCTAGACCCGTCTCTTCTTGGGAGGCCTGCAGCCATTGTGCGGGAGCGGTGTGACGTCCTCGATGGACTTCACATGGAGCCCGGCAGTCGCAAGGGCCGAGATCGCCGACTCGCGCCCGGAGCCGGGGCCCTGGACCCTTACGTGCACGCGGCGGACCCCCAAAGCGTACGCCTCCCGCCCCGCCTGCTCCGCCGCCATCGTCGCGGCGAACGGAGTCGACTTCTTCGACCCCTTGAAGCCGGCCTTCCCTGAGCTCGACCAGGTGATAACCTCACCCTTGGTATCGGAGATCGTCACCATCGTATTGTTGAATGAGGCCCTGACATGGGCCACGCCTTCGGCCTCGACGACGCGCTTCCCGCGCTTCGCGCGTCCGCCTGGCTGTGTCGGTCCCTGAGTCGCCAACCGTACCCCCCTTGCCCTCGCTGAATCTGTACGGGCGCCGGACTACTTCTTCGGCGCCTTCTTCTTCCCTGCGATAGACCGGCGCTTTCCCTTGTGCGAACGGGCGTTCGTCTTCGTGCGCTGCCCACGGACGGGGAGGCCCCGTCGATGACGGATCCCGCGGTAGCACCCAATGTCCATGAGCCGCTTCACATTCATGGACACCTCCGTCCGCAACGCTCCCTCGACCTTGTACTTGGTCTCGATCTCCCGTCGGAGGCGGTTTACCTCCTCGTCCGTGAGATCTTGCGTGCGCGTATCCAAGCTCACGCCCGCGTTCTCGAGGATCTCCTGGGCCCGTGGCCGGCCGATCCCGAATATGTAGGTGAGCGCGACCTCGATCCGCTTGTTCCTGGGAAGGTCAACACCCGCTATTCGTGCCATACGGTCTCCGGGGGACTCAGCCTACTGCGACGGACAGTCTCAGCCCTGCCGCTGCTTGTGGCGGGGATTGCGCTTGCAGATGATCCGAATGACGCCACGGCGCCGGATCACCTTGCAGTGCTCGCAAATCGGTTTCACACTCGAGCGAACCTTCATCGAACCCTCTTCAAACGTTCATTGTAGAGCTTTTCAGTATAGCTATCATGCTTCGGTCCTTCAAGCCGGCCAGTCCTCATCCCGTCCCCACCCGAGATTGTTCAGCGGTCAGGATCCGGGGCCCGTCGGCCGTGAGCGCCACTGTGTGCTCAAAGTGCGCCGCGGGCGATCCGTCGGCCGTGACCACCGTCCAGTTGTCCTTGAGCGTCCGGGTCCGGTAGCTCCCGACCGCGATCATCGGCTCGATCGCTAGCACCATCCCCTCACGCAGCTCAAGGCCCGCCCCGGGGCGCCCCCGGTTCGGCACCTGCGGATCCTCGTGGACCTTGCGACCGATTCCGTGCCCCACCAGATCTCGGACGATGCTAAACCCGGTCCCCTCGACCACCTTCTCCACGGCGTGCCCGATGTCCCCGACATGGGCCCCCGGGACCGCGGCCTCCACGGCCCGATCGAGCGCCTCTCGAGTTACGGAGAGCAGATGCTCTCGCTCGGGCGAAACCTCTCCCACCGGAAAGGTCCGGGCCGAGTCCGAGCACCACCCGTCGAGCTTGACCCCCACATCGATCGAGATGATGTCGCCGTCCCGGAGGATCCGCTCGTCCGAGGGGATCCCGTGCACAACCTCCTCGTTGATCGAGGTGCAGAGCGATCCAGGGAATCCGTAGAGCCCCTTGAAGACGGGGACCGCTCCTGGGTGGGACCGGATGAACTCCTCCGCGAACCGGTCCAGACCGAGGGTGGACTCACCCGCGACCACCGACCGCTCGATCTCCCGGAAGAGCGCCCCGATGATGCCCCCCGCCCGGGCGATCTCCTCGATCTCCCGGGGTGTCTTCAACTCGATCATCCCACCTCCAACTCCTCCACCAGCGTCTGCCAGACCGCCTCCCGCACCACCTCCTGGGGCCGGTTCCCGTCCACCCGGAGAACCGGGGCCAAGCCTGACTCGTAGTACGCGATGAGGGGTTCCGTCATCTCCCGATACACATCGAGGCGGTGACGCACCGTCGCGGGCGTATCGTCCTTACGTTGGTCCAGCAGAACGCCGCAGGCGTCGCAAGTCTCTTCTCGCTGCGGGGGGTCGTAGTGGACGTTGTAGGCCCGCCCGCACCTGGCGCAGCTCCGACGACCGGCGATCCGCTTCACGAGCACGTCGTCCGGCGCCTCGAGGACCACGACCCCGTCCACACTCCGCCCCACCTCTGGAAGGGAGCGGGACAGCGCGTCGGCTTGAGGGGCCGTCCTGGGAAAACCGTCGAAGACCACTCCAATTTCGCCCGGGATCCCAGCGAGCCACTCCTTCACCAACGCCACGATCACATCATCTGGCACGAGGTCGCCGGCGTCCATGTAGGCCTGTGCCTTCTTCCCCAGCTCGGTCCCCTGGCGCCTCGCCTCTCGGAGGAGCTCCCCCGTGACCAGCCGCTCCCAACCGAGCGCCCCGACGAGAAGCCTCCCCTGAGTGCCCTTCCCCACCCCTGGAGGGCCGAGCAGGATGACGACCACTTTAGATGACCACCACTTACATGTACCTCTGCCGTCCGCGGACGCGTACCCTCCCCTTCTTCATGAAGCCATCGTAGTGGCGCAGGAGGAGGTGCTGCTGCGCCTGCTGAACCGTGTCGAGCCCGACCCCAACCGCGATCATGAGGCCGGTCCCGCCGAAGAAGATCGTCTGGATGTTGAAGATGTCGAAGATCCAGAAGGGGAGGAGCGCGATCGCAGCCAGGTAGATCGAACCCGGGACGAGCACGCGAGTGAGCACTCGGTCGATGTACTCGGCGGTGCGCGCACCGGGCTTCACCCCGGGGATGAACGCCCCCTGCTTCTTCAGGTTCTCGGCGAGATCCACCGGGTTGAAGATGATCGCCGTATAGAAGTAGGTGAAGAAGACGATGAGGATCCCGTAGGTCAGATAGTACCAACCGTTTCCGGGCTGGAAGACGTTGGCGATGTCTCGGAAGATCTGGTTGCTCGAAAACGCCGCGAGTGTCCCGGGAACGATGATGAACGACTGGGCGAAGATGATCGGCATCACCCCCGACGCATTCAGGCGGATCGGCACGTATGACTTCTGTCCCTCCTGAACCCGACCCCTCCCCACGACCTTCCTGGGAATCTGGACCGGGATCTGGCGCGCTCCCATGGTCATGGAGACGACGCCCGCCGTGACCCCTACGATCACGAGGAGGAGCGCGAGGGTGGCGAAGATCCCGATCTCACCCACGGACAAGGCTTCCCATGTGCGGAGGGCCGCCGCGGGAACCCCGTCGACGATCCCGAAGAAGATGAGGAGCGACATCCCGTTCCCCACCCCGTGCTCCGTGATCTCCTCCCCCAGCCACATGACGAACATCCCTCCGAACGTCAGGGCGGACACGGTGCTGAAGGTGAACATGAAGCCGGGCGTGACGACCGCTCCGGGGATCGACCCCACGAAGACCGAGTAACCGTATCCCTGAAGAATGCACAACACGAGAGTCGTGTAGCGCGTCCACTGAGTGAGCTTCTTTCGCCCCTCCTCCCCCTCCTTCTGGAGCTTCTCGATCGTCGGGAAGACAGCAGCAAGAAGCTGGAACATGATCGAGGCGGAGATATACGGCATGATCCCGAGCGCGAAGATCGTCGCACGGGAAAGGCCACCCCCCACGAACATGTCGTAGACCCCGAAGAGGGTCCCCTGCAGGGCCTGGAACTGGGCCTGAAGGGCCGGCAGGTTGATCCCGGGCGCAGTGATGTGTGCGCCGACCCGGTAGATGAGGAGGATAAGGATGGTAAAGAGGATCCGGTCCTTCAACTCCGGGAACCGGAACAGGCTCTGGATCGGATTCGCCATCTCAGGAGCCCATGGCGGTTGCGGGGTGCGCCGAGTTCTTCATCGCTCGATGGAGGGAACGGACCCTCATCTCTCGATCAGGGTGACCGTCCCGCCGGCCCCTTCAATCTTCTCCCGCGCGGAGGCGCTGAAGGCATGCGCCGACACCTTGAGCGCACGCGTCAGGTCCCCCGTGCCAAGCACCTTCACCGACTTCGAGAGAGAGCGGACAAGCCCACGGGCCTTGAGCACGTCGAGCGTGATCTCATCCTCCTCCAGGGCCTCGAGCGCGCGGACGTTCACCACCTGATGCTCCGCCCGATCGAGCGGCGTGAATCCGCCCTTCGGGATCCGCCGCTGGAGGGGCATCTGCCCTCCCTCGAACCCCCGTCGCACCTTGCCGCCCGTGCGTGCCAACTGACCCTTATGGCCCTTTCCGGCCGTCTTTCCCTGGCCCGTTCCCGGTCCGCGACCCAGCCGCTTGCGGTTCCGGTGCGAACCCCGGGGAGGGCTCAGATCGTGAAGCTCGGTCATCGTTCCTCCTACTCCTCGACCGGCCGGACCGAAACCAGGTGCTTGACCTGCTCGATCATACCGCGGATCGCCGGATTGTCATTGTGGATGAGCGTCTGCTGGTGATGCGTAAACCCGAGCGCGCGCAGGGTCAGGCGATGGGGCTTCGGGCGTCCGATGCCACTCCGGACCTGCGTGATGGCAAGCTTCGCAGGTGGGCCCTTCGCCTTCTTGGCCGCCGCCTTCTTAGCCACGGCGCACCTCCAAGGTTTCCACCGGGACGCCCCGTTCCCTCGCCGCCTGGGCGGGGGTCACCAGACGGGCGAGGCCATCCAGAGTCGCCCGCACCACGTTGAGCGGGTTGTTCGTCCCGAGGCTCTTCGTCAGGATGTCCGTCACGCCGGCGGCTTCCACCACGGCCCGGACTGGGCCACCCGCGATCACGCCCGTTCCCGGAGAAGCGGGCCTCAGGAGAACCCGGCCAGCGCCCCACTTGCCGATCACCTCGTGAGGAATCGTGCCGTTCACGATCGGCACCTGTACCATGTGCCGTTTCGCCTGCTCCATCCCCTTCCGGATCGCCTCCGAAACCTCGTTCGCCTTGGCGAGCTGCATTCCGACCTTCCCCTTCTTGTCGCCGACGGCGACCAGCGCCGTGAATGAAAAGCGCCGGCCCCCCTTCACGACCTTGGAGACCCGGTTGATATGGATCACAGTCTCGACGAGATCGCTCTCGCGTTCCCTCTCGCGACCCCGGCCCCGCTCCTTGTTGTCTTTCGCCATCAGAACTTCAATCCTCCTTCACGAGCACCCTCGGCGAATGCCTTCACCCGACCGTGATATCTGTAGCCGCCGCGATCGAAGACCACCTTCTCG
Organism: Gemmatimonadota bacterium; assembly: GCA_009692105.1. Taxonomy (GTDB): domain Bacteria; phylum Gemmatimonadota; class Gemmatimonadetes; order Longimicrobiales; family Gaopeijiaceae; genus SHZS01. The sequence goes on from SHZS01000040.1 coordinate 12,016, forward strand.
ATCCCCTTCTCCCGGGCCTTTTCCGCGAGCAGCTTCCCGGCGGCGTGAGCGTGCGAAACCTTGCGGTTCTTTCCCTCTCGGGGGGCACCGCGGAGCTCGGGGGCGAGCGTCGAGACCCCCAGGATCGTGTGGCCGGACCCGTCGTCCACCAACTGGCCCTCCGTGTTCTTCAGGGACCGGAACACGACCAGCCGCAGGCGCTCCGCGCTCCCCGTCACCTTGCTGCGGACGCGGAGATGTCGCCGAGCCCGCTGGAGGCTCCGACTCCTTCGAACCTTCGAGTACTTCACCGTGCTCACGAGATTCTCCTTGCCGTTCTTCAGCGACCTGCTAGGCGCCGGCTGTCTTCCCCGCCTTACGGCGGACCTGCTCCCCAGCGTACCGAATTCCCTTGCCCTTGTACGGCTCCGGCGGGCGCACCCCCCGAATCTCGGCCGCGACCTGGCCCACGAGGGCCTTGTCCGATCCCCTGACGACGATCTCCGTCGGGGTCGGTGTGTCTAGCGAGATCCCCGCGGGCGCCGGATAGTTCACGATGTGAGAATATCCCACATGGAGGTTGATCCCGTTCCCCTTCTTCTCCGCGCGGTACCCAACGCCCTGGATCTCGAGCTTCTTCTCGAAGCCCTTCGTGACCCCGGCCACCATGTTCGAGATCAGGGTCCGAGTGAGCCCATGGAGCGCCTTGTGCCGCGGCTGGTCAGTGGGGCGGCTCACGGTCACCTCGCCGTCGGCGAGCGCCACCGTGACATCCGGATGGGTCTGCATGGACAGGGCGCCCTTCGGGCCCGAGACCTGTACCACCCGGCCGTCTAGGCGGACCTCGACCCCCTTGGGAATCTGTACCGGACGCCTACCGATTCTGGACATCGCTCACTCTCACCATTTCGTCAGCCCTACTCGTCAGCCCCGCCGCCTTGCGCAATCTTCTCACCAGATCAAAGCCATCAACTCGCCACCCACCCCGGCCTTCCTCGCGTCCTGACCCGAGAGGACGCCACGGGAGGTAGAGAGGATCGCCATCCCTAGACCATTTCGAACTCGGGGGATCTCGTCGGCCGCCACGTAGCGGCGTCGGCCCGGCGTGGACACCCTCTTCAGCTCGCGGATGATCGGCTGCCCCTCGTGGTACTTCAGGTACACGCGGAGCACTCCGTGCCCGCCATCGTCCAACTGCTTGTAGTCGAAGACGAAGTGGGCCTCCTTCAGGATGCGGGCCACCTCAATCTTGAGCTTCGAGACGGGCATATCCGCCCACCGGTGCCCTGCCTGCGCGGCATTCCGGAGGCGCGTGAGCATGTCCGCAATCGGATCAGTCATCATGAGCGTTTCAGTCTCCCTACCAACTGGACTTCCGGACTCCAGGGATCTCGCCCCTCAGCGCTTGCTGACGGAAGCAGATCCGGCAGAGCCCGAACTTGCGCAGGAACCCACGTGGGCGACCGCACCGGTTGCAGCGGTGGCGGACGCGCACGCCATACTTGGGCTTGCGCTTCGACTTCTCGATCAGTGCTTTCCTCGCCATCAGATCTCCCGGACCCCGGTGGGTCCACCCTGCGGGTACGGCGTCCTAATACGTCCTTACGCCAGAATCGGCGTCGGCGTCATCTCCCCTCGGAAGGGGAAGCCCATCTCCCGGAGGAGCGCGTAGGCTTCCGCGTCCTGGTCCGTCGAAGTCACGACGGTGATGTCCATCCCGTGCACCTTCTCGACCGAGTCGTACTCGATCTCCGGGAAGATGATTTGCTCCTTCACACCGAGCGTGTAGTTCCCCCGTCCATCAAACGAGCGCGTGGGCAGGCCGCGGAAGTCACGGACCCGCGGGATCGCCGCGCTGATCAGGCGGTCCAGAAACTCGTACATGCGGCCACGCCGAAGCGTGACCGACACCCCGACAGGCATCCCCTCTCGAAGGGCGAAGTTCGCGATCGACTTTCGGGCCTTCGTGATCACCGGCCTTTGCCCGCAGATCGTCGCGAGCTCCGCGACCACGGAATCCAGGAGCTTCTGGTTCCGCCCTGCGTCTCCGATCCCGACGTTCACCACCACCTTCACCACCTGGGGGATCTGGTGATCGTTCGTAAAGCCGAACTCCTCGCGTAGCTTGGGCTTCACGCGCTCCCGGTAGTGGCTGACGAGTCTGGGCTCCTTGAGCGCCTCGCGCGGTGCCTCGCGAGGCTTCTCGGCACTCACCCCTCCGCGGAGGTCGCCACTGCCCTTCTGGGCTTTCTTCGGCTTCTCGCCTTTCTTCTTCGCCATAGTCAGACCCCGCCCTGGGGTCTTGGAATCGGGTTGCCCGACTTCACAGAGATCCTCTCTCTCTTCCCATCCTTATCCACTCGGATCCGCACCCGGGACGGCTTACCGGACGGGTCCAGGAGCATCACGTTCGAGACGTGGATCGGCGCCTCGAAGGAGATGATCCCTCCTTCCGGAGTCTGGGGCGTGGGGCGCTGGTGGCGCTTCCGGAGGTTCACTCCCTCCACGACGACACGCTCCTTCGCGGGGTCCACCCGAAGGATCCTCCCCTCCATATCGCGGAAGTTTCCACGGATCACCCGGACCCGATCCCCCTTCACAACGCGGGGCGTCTTCTTCCCAGAGCGGGGCGCCTCCTTCTTCCACATCACAGCACCTCGGGTGCCAAGGACACGATCTTCATGTATTTCTTGTCGCGGAGCTCACGGCCCACCGGGCCGAAGATGCGAGTTCCGCGCGGCTCACCGGCATCCGTAATCAGGACGGCGGCGTTGTCGTCAAAGCGGATGTAGGAACCGTCCTTCCGCCCCATTTCCTTCGTGGTACGCACGATCACGGCGCGCGCGACCTCGCCCTTCTTCACCCCGGCGTTCGGGATTGCGTCCTTGATCGTGACGATGATCACGTCTCCCACCCGGGCGTACCGGCGGCGGGAGCCTCCGAGCACGCGGATGCAGAGCGCCCGCCTGGCGCCCGTGTTATCCGCGATCCGGAGGGTCGATTCCTGTTGGATCATCGCTTGGTTCTCCTCTCGTCCCCATGCCGCATCCGGGCGCTCATGCCTGGTCCGCGCGCTCCACCAATTCGATCACCCGCCATCGCTTCATCTTCGAGAGCGGACGGGTCTCTTCGATCCGCACCACATCCCCCACGCGGTACTCATCCTTCTCGTCGTGGGCATGGAACTTCTTCGACCGGATCAGCGACTTATGGTAGAGGGGGTGGTGGACCCGACGGTCCACCCGGACCACGACCGTCTTCTGGCCCTTGTCGCTCACCACCATCCCCTGTCGCACCTTCCGTCCGTTCCACCGGGAAGCGGCTCCTTCCTTCCCGGAAGCCGACCCAGCGGATCCACTCTCCACGCCGTCGCTCATTTCTTCACCCCTTCACCCTTCGCGGCCTTTAGCTCGCGCTCTCGGAGGATCGTCTTCATCCGGGCGACCTCATGACGCAGCTTCCTCGGAAGCTGTGGGTCCTCGAGCTGCATCATCGCGCTCCGGAAGCGGAGGCGGAAAGTCTCCTCTCGGAGCTCACCCAGGCGCTCGGTAATCTGCGCATCTGTCATTTCCCGGACGTCCGTAGCGGTCAGCATCCTTATCCCCCCAGCTCCTCGTCTCGGATCACGAAGCGCGTCTTGATCGGAAGCTTCGCGGCGGCGAGGCGCATGGCCTTCTCCGCGGTGGCCCGGTCGACGCCTTCCATCTCGAACATCATGCGCCCCGGTTTCACGACTGCCACCCACCCCTCAACATTCCCTTTCCCCTTCCCCATCCGCGTCTCCGCGGGCTTCGAGGTGACGGGCTTGTCGGGGAAGATGCGAATCCAGACTTTCCCGCCCCGCTTGATGTGACGGGTCATCGCGATCCGGGCGGCTTCGATCTGACGATTCGTGATCCAGGAGGCCTCGCTCGCCTGGAGCCCGTACTGACCGAAGGACACGCGGTTCCCGCGCCGCGCGGCGCCGCGCATTTTGCCCTTCTGCATCTTCCTGTACTTGACTCGCTTGGGGGCAAGCATCGTTATACGTCAGACGAGTAGGTGCGGCCGCGGCGCTCGTCCACCACTTCACCGAGGAAGATCCAGCACTTCACTCCCACGGCTCCGTACGTCGTGTGCGCCTCGACATTCGCGTAGTCGATGTCGGCCCGGAGCGTGTGAAGCGGCACCCGCCCCTCACTGTAACCCTCGGTCCGAGCGATCTCGGCCCCACCGAGACGCCCGGAACACTTGATCCGGATCCCCTCCGCTCCCGCGCGCTGCGCGGACTGAATCGCCCGCTTCATGGCCCGGCGGAACGAGATGCGGTTCCGGATCTGGTGCGCCACGTTATCGGCGACGAGGCGGGCATCGAGCTCCGGCCGCTTCACCTCCTCAACGTTCACCGAGACCTCGGCCTTCGTGAGGACGCCGAGCTCGTCCCGCAGCTTGTCCACTTCGGCTCCCCGCTTCCCGATGACCACCCCCGGACGAGCCGTGTGGATCGTCACGACGATCTTGGACGGCTTCCGGTCGATGTAGATGGAGGAGAGGGCCGCGTGCGCGAGCCTCCGCTCGAGGTACCGACGGATCGTCTCGTCCTCATGAAGAAGCCGAGGGAAGTCCTTCTCAGCATACCAGTTGGACCTCCACTCCTTCGTGATGCCGAGCCGGAACCCGGTCGGATGGGTCTTTTGTCCCATTTCAGCTCGCTCCCCGCTTGTCCACCACCACCGTGATATGGCTCGTGCGCTTCTTGATCGGCGCGGCCCGTCCCATCGCCGCGGCCCGAAAGCGCTTGAGCGACGGGCCCTCGTCCACGAAGGCCTCCCGCACGATGAGCTCATCGGCGTCCACGACCTCGCCCTCGGCCTGCCCTTTGTACTGTGCGTTCGCGACCGCTGAACGGAGCGTTTTCCCCACGGGAACCGCAGCCGCCTTCTTCGAAAACTGGAGAAGGGCGTACGCCTCGTTCACGGGGACGCCCCGGATCTGATCCACGACGAGCCGCACCTTTCGTGGGCTCATCCGGACCAACCTCGCAACCGCCCTGGCGTTCATGCCTCCGCCTCTCCAGCCGGCTTGACCTTCTTGTCCGACAGCTTCCCGCTGTGGCCCCGGAAAAGGCGCGTAGGCCAGAACTCTCCCAGCTTGTCCCCGACCCTGTTCTCGCT
>SHZS01000005.1 GCA_009692105.1 Gemmatimonadota bacterium
GGGGACCCTTGGGTGGAACCCCATTCGGCCACTAGCCCTGTGGACGGTACGGTGGGCTGTCGGGGTGTGGAGACGGTTCCGTGAGGCCCGAGCGGCGGCCCGAGAAACGGCCAGAGTTGCTGCGGAGATCGCGGCCGCGGCCGGCCTGGACGACGCAGCGGAGGCCGCCCCGCCCGAAGCTTCCTTGGAAGTGCGAGTCCTGCCTCCGGACGAAGAAGCCCTCCAGGACGAGGAGGCGGTCGACGCGGAGGGCGCGCGCGCAACCGCTGGGGGCGCTGATGCGGGTGCTTGGGTCGCGGTCACGCGGCGGTCGTTGCGGGAACCTTTGCGCAACCGCCTCCTTCCGGACCCGCGCGATCCGAGGGAGCTCGCGGGCGACGAGCTTCCCCCGCTCGACCTCCTGTCCGAACCGACGCACCCGAGCCGCGGGGAGATGGAACGCGACCTGGACCAGCTGGGAAAGGTCTTGATCGAGAAGCTCCGGAGCTTCGGTGTGGAGAGCGAGCTCGGAGGCCGGACCACCGGGCCGGTCGTGACGCAGTTCGAGGTGATCCCCGCCCCGGGCGTGAAGGTGAACAAGATCGCGAACCTGGACCGGGACCTGGCCCTCGCGATGCGGGCGAAGACAGTGCGGATCGTGGCGCCCATTCCAGGAAAGGGAGCTGTGGGGGTCGAAATCCCGAACCCCGTCCCGTTCACGGTTCAGGTCCGGGAGATCCTGGAGAGCCCCGCGTTCATGAAATCCCAGGCCGAACTTCCCCTGGCCCTCGGGAAGGATCTCCATGGGGAGCCCTACGTCGCGGACCTCACGCGGATGCCCCATGCCCTGATAGCGGGTGCTACGGGATCGGGGAAGTCGGTCTGCCTGAACACGATCATCACGTCGCTCGTCTACCGGCACACTCCGGAGACGCTCCGGCTCCTCCTCATCGACCCGAAGATGGTTGAGCTCTCGACGTACGCGGACCTTCCACATCTCCGCCACCCGGTCGTCACCGATCCGAGGGATGCGGCGGGAGTCCTCAAATGGACGACGCTCGAGATGGAGCGGCGCTATGCCCTCCTGTCTGAGAACGGGGTGCGATCGATCGGTGAGTTCAACCGAAGGGTGAGGAAGGGGGTGCCGATCCGGAGCCCTACCCCGCAGGGCGAGGAAGGGGACCCGGATCGCTGGATCTACCGGGAGGGGGTGCTCCCGTTCGTGGTGCTCGTCGTGGACGAGCTTGCGGACCTCATGATGACCGTGCAGAGCGAGATAGAGAAACCGCTCACCTTGCTCGCGCAGAAGGCGCGCGCGATCGGCCTCCACCTCATCGTTGCGACACAGCGTCCGTCGGTGAACGTGATCACGGGGCTGATCAAGGCAAACTTCCCGTGCCGGATGGCGTTCCGCGTTGCGTCCAAGATCGACTCCCGAACGATCCTGGATCAGAACGGGGCCGATGCGCTCCTGGGCGACGGCGACATGCTGTTCCTCCCACCTGGACAGAGCGAGCCGGTCCGGATCCAGGGAGCGTTCATCTCGACCGAAGAGACCGAGCACCTCCTCGACTGGTACCGCGACCTGAGGGATCGGAAGCTCGCCGCAGGAAAGGAGCCCTACGGCGTGGCGACCGAGGAGGATATTCTCGAGGTCGTGCGCGCCCGGGAGGCCGAGGATGGAGGCGAGGACGCTGGAGCGCTCAGCGGGAAGTGGGACGATCTGTTCCGAGAGGCGGCGGAGATCTGTATTCGCTCCCAACAGGGCTCGACGTCCCTCCTTCAGCGGAGGCTCAAGATCGGGTACGGCCGCGCGGCGAGGATCGTGGACCAAATGCACGAAGCGGGAGTCCTCGGCCCTCCGGACGGGTCGAGGCCGCGGGAGATCCTGATGTCGCTGGATCAGCTGGAGCGGATGCTTTCACCGGGGGGGTGAGGGGGGGCGTTCCAAGGTGCTGCCGGCGCGTTGCCCTGCTGGATGTGGTGGGATATACTTCGGCTATCCTTCGGAGGCCGGAGGCCAAACGATGATCACCAAGATCCAGAAATGGGGGAATAGCCAGGGACTGCGATTAAGCAAGACCCTGCTGTCGGACGCCGACATTGATGTCGGCGATTCCGTTGACGTGGCGATACACAAGGGCGCCTTGGTAGTGACCCCTGTGCGGCGCGTGCGGGGCGGACACGACCTGCGCGATCTTGTGCGCCGTATCCCGAAGGGGTACAAACATGCCGACCTTGACTGGGGCGCCCCAGTTGGCCGTGAGGTGTGGTAGATGGCGGACTATGTCCCTCGGAAGGGAGAGCTAATCACCCTCACGTTCGACCCGCAGTCAGGGCACGAGCAACGGGGGCGTCGTCCTGCCCTCGTTGTCAGCAACGACTTGTTCAATAAGCATACCGGTCTCTGCATCGCGTGTCCGATTATCAATACGCCCCGTGACTACCCGTTCCATGTGGCAATCCCAGCAGGCGAAGGCGTTACCGGGGTCGTCATGGTGGAGCAGGTGAAGTCGATCGACTTCCGGTCCCGGAAGGCGAGGCGACTCGGGAAAGTATCGGCAGAAATGCTTGACCAGGTGTTGTCGATCCTGGATGCATGCATCTATGAGAGACCGGGATGATGCCTCACCCCGAGTGGCAGGAGCTGCAACTGGACCGCGGGGCTCAAGAACTAGTCAGCAGGTCCGGCGGGGCGGGCAGCAAGCCCGAGGCGCCCCGCTCCAGGGTGTTCAGTTCACCGAGAGGAGCTCCACCCGGAATATCAGGACTGCGTTCGGAGGGATCGTGGGGGCAGCGCCCTGCGCCCCGTATCCGAGCTGCGATGGGATCACGAGGATGCGACGACCCCCCACCCTCATTCCCGGGACTCCCTGGTCCCATCCGACGATCACGTCACCCGCCCCGAGCGTGAAGTTGAAGGGTCCGCGCCCGACGCTCGTGTCGAAGGTCATCCCACTGGGGGCATAACCCGTGTAGTCGACGTTCACCTGCCGTCCCGAGGTGGCCTCGGCTCCTCCGCCCACGACTTCGTCATAGTAGAGGAGGCCGGAAGGGAGGCTCAGGAGCCGAGAGAGGTCGATTCCGAGCGTTGGGGCGAGTGGGAGGGAGCGCAGGTCCACGCTTGCCGCCGCGGGCGCCGAGCCCTCCGGGTTGGCTGCATTCCCGCCCGCGTCGTCGCTCACCGCGATGAGCTCCAACCGGAACACCAGGACCGCGTTCGGAGGGATCGTGCCCCCGCCCGCGCCCCGCGCCCCGTAGGCGAGGTGCGGTGGAATCACCAGGATGCGACGACCGCCCACCTTCATCCCCGGGATCCCCTGGTCCCATCCGGCGATCACCTCGCCCTTCCCGATCGTCACGCGTATGGGCTCACGTCCGACGCTGCTGTCGAAGGTCGTCCCATCGGGGTGATAGCCTGTGTACTGGACGCTTACCGCCTTTCCCGAGGCGGCCTCGGCCCCTTCGCCCACGAGATCGTCAAAGTAGAGGAGGCCGGAGGGAAGGCTCTGGAACCGGGCAAGGTTGATTCCGAGCTCTGGCGCGTACGGGAGGGACCGCGGGTCCACTCTCGCCTCGCCCCCGGTGCCGGCGACCGAGCCCTCGGGGTTGGCCGCATCCCCGCCCGCGGAGCCTTCACCGCAGGCGCCGAGGAGCAGAAGAAGCGGAGCGAAGAGGACGATCGAAGAGGTGCGCATGTCGGAGAACTTCTCCCGCGGAACGAGCCGGTCAAGACCCCGGGCGGAACGCCGTACGGAACGCTTGGGTTCGGCCGGCCAGTGAACGATCCCGTCGGCGCGCGTGTACACGGAGGAAGGCGAGAGGGTTTCACCGCCTCGATCCCGGCCGATGCGTGGCCCCCCGACCTTCACTCCCAGCCAGCGGCCGAGCCCAACGCATGGTTGCTCTACTGCCCCGCGGCCGAGTTGCGTGCGCCTTCGCCCTCGTGGCGCTCGCTCCTCCGTGCGCGGTTCTTGCCCAGGACGCTGTGACGGTCTTGGAGCGCGCCGCCGCCCGCTATGAGGCACTGGACGCCTTCTGCGCGGACTTCCGTCAGGAGATCGACGTCACCCTCCTCCGCGAGACGACCCGGAGCCGGGGGGAGCTGTGCCAGGCGCGCTCCGATCGCTTCGAGATGCGGTTCAGCGATCCCGCTGGGGACCGGCTGGTGGCCGATGGCGCGTACCTCTGGGTGTACTTCCCGAGCATGGACGACGGACAGGTCGTTCGGTCGACGCTCGCCGCTGGCGAGGGTCGCTACGACCTCCACCATGAGTTTCTTTCGGACCCTGGCCGACGGTACGCCGCGCAGCTCGACGGGCGCGAGATCGTGGAGGGGAGGGAGTGCTATGTTCTCGCCATGACGCCGCTCGTCCCCTCTCCCTATCGTCACGCCCAGGTCTGGATCGACCGGAGCGACTTTCTCATCCGGAAGCTCGTGATCCTCGAGGAGTCGGAGTCCATTCGCACCCTGGAGCTCTCGAACGTCCGGTTGAACCCGCGCCTCGACGAGGCGCGCTTCCGCTTCGAGCCTCCGCCTGGGGTCCAGGTGATCGCGCGATGACGGACCTTCGCGCTATGACTGCTGGTTGCCTGAGGCCGGTCGGTTGCCTGAGGCCGGTGCGCACGTGACGACCGGGCGCCTCCGGACCCGGAACCTCCCGGTCTTTCCCGTCACCCGAGACCCCGTGCGCCCGCAGGTCCCGAGGGACGTGAAGGCGGTTACCTCGCACATCGATCCGGCGGGTCCTCGGGACGGACTCCGGATCTGCCTCGTGACTCTCGGCTGCGACAAGAACACCGTGGACTCCGAGAGGATGATGGCTGCGCTCGTGGGGCACGGAGCGCGAGTCTCGTCCGGCGTGGAGGGCGCCGAGGTCGTCGTGATCAACACCTGCGGCTTCATCGAGGCGGCGAAGGAGGAATCGGTCGAGACGATCCTCGAGGCGTGTGCGCTCAAGGCCGAGGGCGAGGTTCGCGCGGTGGTGGCCGTCGGGTGCCTCGTCCAGCGGTACAAGGAGGAGCTGTCCCAGGAGATCCCCGAAGTAGACCTCTTCCTCGGGCTTACAGAGATGGGCCGCCTGGTGCCGGAGCTCCGAGCGCGCGGGCTCCTGGACCCGGACTTCGCGTTCGTCTCGAACATGGAGCTCCCCCTCCGGATCCTCTCGACCGACACCCCCCATACCTCCTATCTCAAGATTTCTGAGGGGTGTGACCACAGCTGCGCGTTCTGCGCGATCCCTCACATGCGGGGGCTCCATCGGTCGGCTCCCGTCGAGGAGCTCGTTCGGGAGGCGAGGGAGCTCGAGGCGCGAGGCGTGAAGGAGCTGAATGTGATCTCCCAGGACACGACGTGGTACGGCCGGGACCTCCAGCGCGCCGCCGGCGGACCGTCCGGTCGCCGCGCCGCCCCGGGCTCCGCCCGCCCCCCCCTCCTCCCCGACCTTCTCCGGGCCCTCCTGGATGGTACTTCCGTCCCCTGGTACCGTCTTTTCTACATGTACCCTTCCGGCATCACACGCGAGATGGTCGATCTCATCGCCTCCGAGCCCCGCATCCTTCCCTACCTGGACATGCCGATCCAACACGGGAGCGATTCGGTCCTGAAGCGCATGAGGCGCCCCGAGCGCCAGGCCACGATCCGGGAGCGCGCAGAGTCACTGCGCGCGGCGATCCCCGACCTGGTGCTCCGGACCACCGTGATCGTCGGCTTCCCGGGTGAAACCGAGACCGAGTTCGGTGAGATGCTCGAGCTCCTCGAGGAGGTCCGCTTCGAGCGGGTGGGTGCGTTTCCCTATTCCGTCGAGGATGGGACGCCCGCCGCGACGATGGGGGGTCAGCTATCCGATGCGGAGAAGCGGGACCGCCTGGAGGCCGTAATGGACACGCAGCGAGAGATCTCTCGCGAGAGGAACGAGGAGCTCGTGGGGCGGCGGGAGCTCCTGCTGGTGGACCGGCTCCTGGACGAGGACCCGGACTTCTCGGTTGAGGGGCGGACCCGAGGGCAAGCCATCGAAGTGGACGGCGTGACGAGAGTGGTTGCCGTGGAGGGGGCCGAGCGGGGGCTGGGGCTCACGCCGGGCGCCTTCGTCGAGGTGGAGATCCAGGACGCCTCCGAGTACGACCTCATGGCGAGGGTGATCGGTTGAGAGGCGGAGCGGGTTCCCCGTGACCGATCTCTGGGCCCGAGCGCAGAAGGTCCTTCCCGGCGGCGTGAACTCGCCCGTCCGCTCCTTTAAGTCGGTCGGGGGAGAACCATTTTTCACGGCCCGGGGCGACGGCGCCTACCTCGAGGACACGGAGGGCCGCCGGTACGTCGATTACGTGCTCTCCTGGGGCCCGCTCATCCTGGGCCACGGACACCCCGCCGTGGTCGCGGCGCTCCAGGAACAGATCTCGAAGGGAACGACCTACGGCACGCCGACGCTGGGGGAAGTGGAGCTCGCCGAGCGGCTCGTCCGTCTCGTACCGGGGATCGAGATGGTGCGCCTGGTCAGCTCCGGCACGGAGGCCACGATGAGCGCCCTCCGCCTTGCCCGTGCATATACCGGACGGTCCCGCTTCCTCAAGTTCACCGGTGGCTACCACGGGCACGCCGATCCATTTCTTGCCGCGGCGGGAAGCGGTGTCGCAACCCTCGGCCTCCCCAACTCCCCCGGGGTTCCCGAAGACGCGGTGAAGGATACCGTTCTCCTTCCCTTCAACGACCTAGACGCGGTGGCGGAGCTCTTCAAGCGCCACGGGCGCGAGCTGGCGGCGGTCTTCATCGAGCCGGTCATGGGGAATGTGGGGCTGATCCCTCCCGAGCCGGGGTTCCTCGAGGAGTTGAGGGAGCTCACGGAGAAGCATCGTGCGCTCCTCGTCTTCGACGAAGTCATGACCGGATTCCGGGTGGGGCTCCAGGGCGCACAGGGACGCTTCGGCATCATCCCCGATCTGACCACGCTCGGGAAGGTGATCGGTGGCGGTCTTCCCGTCGGGGCCTTTGGGGGAAAGCGGGAGGTCATGGAGCGAATAGCCCCTCTGGGCCCGGTCTATCAGGCGGGCACTCTATCGGGGAATCCGCTCGCCACCGCCGCCGGGAATGCCCAGCTCGCGTGGCTCGAGGAGCACGACCCCTTTGAGGAGCTCGAGCGCTACGCCCGTCGCCTCGTGGACGGGATCCTTCAGGCCCTCAAAGGCGCGGGAATCTCCGCCTGTGGGACGGCGATCGGCTCCATGTGGGGAATCTTCCTCCATCCCGGCCCCGTTCGCTCCTTCGAAGAGGCACAGAAGGCGGATGTCGTGCGCTTCAACCGATTCCATAAGGAGATGCTCGACCGGGGCATCTTCCTCGCTCCCTCCGCCTTCGAGGCGGGATTCGTCTCGGTCCGGCACGGAGAGACCGAGCTCCAGTTGACCCTCGATGCTGCCCGTGCGGCGGCGGAGGCCGTGGCATGAGATGGTGTGAAGCCGGATCGGGGGCGGTGGCTCGCATGGCCATCGCGCTGCTCCTCGCCGCCATGGTCCTTGCTGCCGCCGTCCCGGGCCGGGCGGCTGCCCAGGGGCTCTCAAACCTCGATTACGAGTACCTCTCCTTCCGCGGGGTCATGTTGGACGGCGGGAAGATCTTCCCCTCGAAGGTGGATCCGACCTGGACGATCGGAGGTCGGATCGACCTCGGCTTCCTGGCTCCGGGCGTTCGCGTGGCCGTCGGCTTGAACCACTGGTCTTCGACGCTGGTTCGGAAAGAGGTGGGAGCGCTGGAGACCCGTGTGGACGAGCTGATTCTCGAACAGACGGGCCAGACCACCAACGTGAGCCTCGGCGAGATCACATGGGCCGACACCGCGATCCACGCGGACGTGCACATGATGTGGCGGGTCCCCTTCGGGCTCCTGACGTACGCGGGGATGGGATGGAGCGGGCACGTGCTCCGCGGGAGCGGGCCTGCCATTGACGGCACCTTCGTCGAGGATCTGCTCGATTCCGTGCGGGCGGGGTTGAATGTCCACGCGGGGGTCGAGTTTCCCATTGATCGGCGCTTCCGCCTCGTAAGCGAGGCGCGCTACGAGGTCCTGGAGGACCTGACCTACCTTCAGCTTCGGGCCGGCGGTCAGTTCACCTTCGGAGCGCTCGCACCGGGTGAGGAGCCGTAGGCGGTCGACGTTCGCCGCCGCCCATGAGGTTAGCCCGGCGTGCCCACCTGATCGGGGGTGCCACCTCCGGGATCATGGCCGCCCTCGCTCTTCCCCCTTTCGATCTCTGGCCGCTCGCCTTCGTCGCGCTCGTACCCCTGGCGCGGGCGCTGTCCGACCCCGAGCCGGACGAGGCTGTACGAACCGGCTTCGCCTTCGGGGCGGCCTACTACGGCATCCTTCTCCACTGGGTGCCGATCACCCTCCATGGGGTGGTCCCACTGGGCGCCCTATCAGGGGTGCTCTTCCTCGGGATCATGACCGGGTTGGGTGGGGCGCAAGCGCTCGTCTTACGCGAGCTCATCGTTCGTCGTGGCGTTCCGGTGGCGCTAGCGCTGCCTGTGGTCTTCGCAGGGACAGAGCTCCTCTTGGCGCACCTCGGGCCGCTCTCGGTCCCGTGGATCTCCCTCTCGCTCTCGCTCTCGTCCGTCCCGGAGATGGCCGGCATCGCCGAGTGGGTTGGGGCGACGGGAGTGACGTTTTGGATCGCGGCGGTGAATGGCGGTGCGTCGGCGGCACTTGGGGCGGCTTCCTTCAGCCCGCGGGCCCTGGCCATCGCTTTGGCGACGATCCTCCTCGGAGTGGCTCCGGCGCACTGGGGGATACGGAGGGCAGAGCGCCTCGCCTTGGTCCCCCTGCCTCCGATGCTGGTCGCGCAGCTCGCCATTCCGCGGGAGGATCTCGTAGACTCTGCGCGTCGGGATGCGAGGGCCTCCGCAGGGGCTGAGCGGGCGGTCTCGGAAGTCGAGCGCGCAGAAGGACCAAGTCCCGTTCTCGCGGTCTTCCCCGAGGCGCCATGGGCCTCGGCCTGGAGCGACACGCTGGAGGAGGAGCTTCGCGGTTACGCCGAGCGGCTCGGCTCCCCTCTCCTCGCCGGCGTGCACCTCGGCCCCTCCGGGGCGGGGCTCGCTCCCGCCGTCGGCGGTCGGAGGAACGTCGCAATCCTGGTGGATGCGTCGGGTGTGGAGCAGGCAGGCGCGGGCCGGCTCGGGACACCTTCTCGGGCACCGTCTCGCCTGGTCCACGCGAAGGTCAGGCTCGTCCCGGGCGTCGAGCGCCCTGGCCTGATTCCGGGCCCGGGAGGGGGCGTTCTGCAGGTCGAGGGGTTGAGCTCCGGCGTCCTCATCTGCTTCGAGGTTGCGTTCGCGGCCGACGCCCGACGTTACCGCGCCGCGGGGGCCGAGCTGCTCCTGAATCCGTCGAACGACAGCTGGTTCCGACCCAACTGGGAGGGGGTTGGATCCTTCGCTATGGCGCAGCACCGTGCCCACCTGGTGCTCAGGACGATCGAGACCCGGATGGGGGCGGTCCGCTCCTCCGTAGGTGGAGAGCTGCTGGTGGTCGAGCCGACGGGACGCGTCGCCCTGTCGCGGCCCGCCGGCGGGGAAGGGATCGAACGGGTCGTCCCCACGACCACTCGGATTGTGACGGGGTTCGTCCGGTTCGGGGACTGGGTCGGATGGCTGAGCCTGCTTCTCTTGGGGGCGATGCTCCTCCAGCCCCCAGGGCCGCGAGGGAACGGCAGCCTGAGGGCCCCACGGACCCCTGCCGCTTGAAGCCCCCCCCCGGCCATTTCTATATTTCCCAGTCTATACTTCTCAGGCTATCGCGGGATTTCTGCTCTTGTCGCAGGACCCGCGGTACCTCGGGGCTTCGGAGAGGGACCATGAAGCAGGGCATTCACCCGGACTACAAGCCAGCGCACATCGTGTGCTCCTGCGGGAACGTGATTCAAACCCGCTCCACGGTGGAACAGCTTCACGTGGAGATCTGTGGGGTCTGCCACCCGTTCTACACGGGGAAGCAGAAGCTCGTGGACACCGCGGGACGCGTCGAGCGGTTTAATCGGATGTACCAGCAGGACGAGAAATCCTAGCGCGCCGTTTCCTCTCCTTTCCGGGGCCGTGGTGAAGGTCTCCCGTCTGGATGCACGATTGGGTCGACGGCTCGGGGAAGCGGTTAAGCGCTACGAGGCTGTGACCACCCGGCTGTCGGACCCCTCGGCGGCCCATGATCCGGATCTCTTTCGGACGCTAGGGCGCGAGCGGGCGGAGTTGGGGCCGATCGTCGAACTCGCCGGTGTGTTGGAAGCGGTCTCGCGGGAGCTCGAGGGTGCGGCACAGTTGGCGGATGAGGCCGAGGATGGAGATCTCCGGTCTCTGGCCGCTTCCGAAGTCGCGGCGCTGGAGCATCGGGTCGCTGAGCTCTCGGACCGGGCCCGGCGCCTTCTCATCCCCAAGAATCCCTTTGCGGGCCGGGATGCTGTCGTCGAGATCCGCGCCGGCACGGGGGGGGACGAGGCCGGCCTCTTCGCGGGGGACCTCCTTCGCATGTATCGGCGATTCGCGGAGCGCCATGGGCTCAAGGTCGAGCTCGTGGACCTCTCCGCGGGGAACCGCGGGTCGGTGAAGGAGGCCATCGTGATTGTCCGGGGCGCCGAGGCGTACGGGATCCTGCGCTTCGAGTCCGGCGTCCACCGTGTCCAGCGCGTCCCGGAGACCGAGAGCCAGGGGAGGGTCCACACCTCCGCGGCGACGGTGGCCGTCCTCCCCGAGGCCGAAGAGGTCGACGTCCAGATCGATCCTGGCGATCTGCGGATCGACGTGTTCCGATCCTCGGGTCCCGGTGGGCAGTCGGTGAACACGACGGACTCCGCGGTGCGCGTCACCCACCTTCCAACCGGGCTTGTCGTCAGCTGCCAGGACGAGAAGTCCCAACACAAGAACAAGGCAAAGGCCCTGAAGGTCCTGCGCAGCCGCCTCCTGGATCGGAAAGTGGCGGAGCAGGAGGCGGGACGGGCGCGTGCCAGGAAGGCCCAGGTCGGGACCGGTGACCGCTCGGGGAAGATCCGGACCTACAACTTCTCACAGAATCGGGTCACCGATCACCGCATCGGGCTCACCCTCCACAAGCTGGACGAGGTGCTCGACGGGGGGCTCGACGAGCTCCTGGCGGCCCTCCGCCTGGCCGACGAGGAGGAACGCCTCGGGGAGGAGTCGCTGGGGACACGCCGGGGAGGGGACGAGTGACGCGAATCTCGCGGGCTCCGGCTCCCCGCGTGGCGCCCCCGTCGGAGGGCGCGCATTGGACGGTCATGCACCTGGTCCGCTGGGCGGCCGGATACCTCGAGGAGAAGGGAGTGGAATCTCCGCGACTGGACGCCGAGCTTCTCCTGGCCGAGGTCCTCCACATGAGCCGCCTCGACCTCTACCTTCACTTCGACCGACCGGTCGGCCCTGACGAGCTTGCCTCCTTCAAGCGACCGCTGCTGGATCGGGCGACACGGATGCCGCTCCAGTATATCCTGGGGAGGACGTCCTTCCGTGAGCTCGAGCTCATGACGGATCCGCGGGTGCTGATCCCACGGCCCGAGACCGAGGAGCTGGTGGGGGCCGTGCTCGACTGGGCGAAGGGGGCGGGCCTATCGGGCGCTCGGGCCCTCGATATCGGAACCGGGAGCGGAGCGATCGCGATCTCGCTCGCTCTCGAAGGCCCCTTCGAAGGGGTGGTGGCGACGGACCCGTCCGAGGACGCTCTCGATGTCGCGAGGGAGAACGCTCGGAGAGCCGGGGTAGGGGACCGGATCGACTTTCGGCGGGGCAGCTTCTACGAGCCCATCCTCGGCCCCGAGGGAGTCGCGGGCGCGGCCAGCGATCGCGGCGAGCGATTCGACGTGATCGTTTCGAATCCGCCGTACGTGGCGGAAGAGGAGTTCGACGGGCTCGAGCCCGAGATCCGGCAGTGGGAGCCCCGGGGCGCCCTGGTCGCGCCGGATGCGGGTCTCGGTATCCTCCGGGAGCTGGTGGACGGGGCCGGGGCGGTCCTCGAGCCGGGCGGACTCCTCGCACTCGAGGTGGGGCTCGGTCAGGCGACCTGGGTAGCGGACCGCGTTCGTTCGACTCGGCGCCCCGGCGCGGCCGAGGCCTTCATCGAACCGCGTGTCCTCCGGGACCTCGCCGGGCGGGAGTGCATGGTCCTCGCGGAGCGGAGGAAAGACTGAGGCGATGTCGAACGTGCAGCAGATGGCGAAGGAGCTTGGGGAGGCGCTGGGTCGGACCGCGGAGTACCAGGCCTTGAAGCGCGCGGCGCTCAGCGTGGACGAAGATCGGGAGCTCGTGGGGCTCAGGAACGAGCTCGACAGGGTGGAGTCCGAGATCCTGGTCTTCCTTCAGGCTGGGACCGATCCGGACGAGGAGGTACGCGAGCGCTACGACCGGCTGGTGCAGGATCTCCAGGTCCGACCCGGGTACCAACGGCTGATCGCCGCGCAAACGAACTTCGACAAGCTGCTCCAGAAGGTGAACGACACCATATCGGCCGCGATCCGCGAAGGATCGGAGAGCCGGATCATCCTGCCATGACCCCTGCGGGATCCATGCCATCGCTCAAGATCTTCAAGGACGTGGTCTATCGGATCATCGCTCCGGCGACGGACGCCCTGATCCGCTGGCGCGTTCACCCGAACGCGGTGACGACCGTGGGCTTCGTGGTGACGCTCCTGGCTGGCTTCCTCTACCATCTCGATCATGTGCGCTGGGCCGGCTTCTGCGTCCTCCTCGGCGGCCTCCTGGACATCTTCGACGGGCAGGTGGCCCGGCTGAGCGGCCTCGCTTCCAAGTTCGGCTCGTTCTACGATTCGACGCTCGACCGGCTCAGCGAGATCGCGGTGTTCATCGGTGTCATGTCCCTTTACAACGAGTACGGGCGTCAGTTTGCCGATGTCTGGATGATCTATGTCATCGCGCTCGCCATGGGGGGGGGCCTCATGGTGAGCTACACGCGGGCGCGCGCCGAGGCCCTCGGGTTCGACTGCTCCGTGGGGTTCATGCAACGGGCCGAGCGGGTGGCGCTCCTCGGGGGAGGTTCGCTCTTCTTCGGCCTCATGTGGAACGGTCTTGTGCTCCGCCTTGTGCTGATCCTGCTCGCAGTGTCCACGGTGATCACGGCGATCCAGAGGATCGTCTGGGTTTATTACGAGGCGGCGGGCGTTCCGCTCGATGATCCGGGCTCGAGGGTCCGGAGTTCGCCCCCCAAGAACAACGTGGAGAAGACCAGGTGACCGAGCGACCAGTGATTCGATCCGGACCAGTGATCCGATCCGGGGAGGGTAAGCTCGGAGTCCTCATCCCGGGTTTCGGGGCGGTGGCGACCACGATGGTGGCGGGCGTCGAAAGTGTTCGACGCGGTCTCGCGAAGCCCATCGGATCGCTCACCCAGATGAACACCATCCGCCTGGGGAAGCGGACGGATGGCCGCTCACCTCTGATCAATGACTTTCTCCCCCTGGCCCAGCTCGACCAACTGGTCTTCGGCGCCTGGGACCCCTTCCCGGACGACGGCTACGAAAGTGCGGTCAAGGCCGGCGTGCTCACCCCGCAGCACCTCGATCCCCTCCGGGACTTCCTCCGCTCGATCCGCCCCATGCCCGCGGTCTTCGACCGTGAGTATGTGCGACGCCTGGACGGTCCGAATGTGAAGTCTGGGAAGAACAAGCTGGAGCTGGCGGAGCAGCTGCGAGCGGACATCCGCCGCTTCGCCAAAGAGAATGGCTGTACGCGCATGGTCATGGTCTGGTGCGGTTCTACGGAGATCTTCCTCCGCCCTGGGCCACAGCACGCCTCGCTCAAGGACTTCGAGGTGGCCATGAAGGCGAACGATCCGGCCATTGCTCCGAGCATGATCTACGCCTATGCGGCGATCAAGGAAGGAGTGCCATACGCGAATGGCGCGCCGAACCTTTCCGGCGACATCCCCGCCCTCGAGTCGCTCGCGAAGGAATCCGGGGTCCCGATCGCGGGGAAAGACTTCAAGACCGGTCAGACGCTGATGAAGACGATCCTGGCCCCCGGGCTCAAGGCCCGGATGATTGGGATCGCAGGATGGTTCTCCACCAACATCCTAGGGAATCGGGACGGAGCGGTTCTCGACGATCCGGATTCGTTCAAGACGAAGGAGGAGTCGAAGCTCAGCGTGCTGGAGCACATCCTTCAACCGCAGATGTATCCGGAGCTGTACGGGAAGCTGTACCACAAGGTGCGGATCGAGTACTACCCTCCCCGCGGCGACAACAAGGAAGGCTGGGATAACATCGACATCGTCGGGTGGATGGGATATCCGATGCAGATCAAGGTGGATTTTCTTTGCCGAGACTCCATCCTCGCCGCGCCGATCGTGCTGGACCTCGCCCTCTTCCTCGACCTGGCCCACCGTGCGGGGATGAAGGGGATCCAAGAGTGGCTCTCCTTCTACTTCAAGAGCCCGCAGACCGCGCCGGGGCTCTACCCCGAGCACGACTTATTCATTCAGCAGAAGAAGCTGAAAAACACGCTCCGCTGGCTCGGAGGCGAGGAGCCGCTGACGCACCTGGGGCTCGAGTACTACGAAGGCGAGTGACGGGGGAGCAGGGGGAGGCCCGGCTCGTCGACGTCCTGGCGGCCACGCGGGCCGAGGGGCGGGCGGCCTCTTTGTCGTCTTCGAAGGGGTGGAGGGCGCGGGAAAGACCACGCAGGCGCGCCTCTTCGCCGACTGGCTCGGCGAAGTTGGGATCTCCCACCGCCTAGGGCGGGAGCCCGGCGGCACGCCGTTGGGGGAAGCGATCCGGGGGGTGCTTCTGGACTCGCGTGGCCCTGGCATGTCCGCGGAGAGCGAGCTTCTCCTGATGCTTGCCGCGCGGGCGGCCTTCGTGCGCGAGGTGGTTCGGCCGACGCTGGAGAGCGGCGCGGTGATGGTCGCGGACCGGTTCGAGCTCTCCACCTTCGCATATCAGGGCGTGGGCCGAGGCCTCGGCGTGGAGGAGGTGGAGCGCCTGAACCGCTTCGCCACCTCCGGGCTCCGGGCCGACGTGACCATGGTGCTGGACGTTCCGGCCTCCCTGGGGCAGGCGCGGCAACGAGAAGGGAGGAAGGAGCGTGACCGGATCGAAGCGGAAGGGGTGTCCTTCTTGGAGGTTGTCAGGGCCGCCTACCGCTCGCTTGCCCGGGACCACCCGGGGGCTGTTCTCCTGGACGCCTCCCCGTCCGTCGACGAGGTTCACCGACAGGTGAGGGAGGTCCTCATCACGCGCTTTCCGGAACACTTCTCTTCAAGGAGGGGTTGACTGCACTCATGACCATTCGACGCTTCCCCCTCGGCCCTGGGATCGTTTTCGGCCTGGGCCTCGCAGTCGGGGCCTGGTTCCTCCGCCAGGGCGTCGCCGAGGGCCAGAGTACGGCGGTTGGGTCCACCCTCTTCGATGAGGTGATGGACCACGTCACGGATCGCTACGTGGACCCCATGGACACCGAGGTGCTCTACGACAGCGCGATCGGGGGCGTCTTGAAGAGCCTTGTGGACCCGAACACCGTCCTCTTCTCGCGCGAGTCATACGAGAACTTCCGCATCCAGACCGAAGGGGACTACAGCGGCGTTGGGCTCGAGATCGCAGAGCGAGGCGATTTCGTCACGGTCGTCGGGCCGATCCCGGGGGGACCGGGCCAGCGAGCCGGTATCCGCGCGGGCGACAGGCTCCTGGCGGTCGAAGGGAGCTCCGCCAGCGGATGGCCCGTTCAGCAGGCTGTGGGGGTGCTCCGAGGTGAGGCTGGGACCTCGGTACACGTCCAGATTGGGCGAGACGGCGTGGACGAGCCGATCGAGTTCGACCTGGTCCGGGAGGAGATCCAGCTCCACGCGGTTCCGTTCGCCACTCTCCTGGAGTCGGGGATCGGGTACGTCCCGCTCTCCATATTCAGCGAGAGCTCGAGCGGGGAGGTACGTGCCGCGGCCGACTCGCTCCGCCGGGCGGGGGCCACCTCCTTCGTGCTCGATTTGCGCGGGAACCCTGGCGGCATCCTGGACCAGGGGGTCGGGATCGCGGACCTGTTCCTCGAGAGGGGGGCCGACGTCGTCGAAACGAGGGGGAGGGATGCCCGACCCACGGGAACCCTCCGTGCGTCGGGGGGAGACCGGTTTCCGGGAGCTCCTGTGGTCGTGCTCGTGGATCGAGGCAGCGCATCCGCGTCGGAGATCGTGGCCGGTGCCCTCCAGGATCACGACCGAGCGCTTCTCATCGGAAGCACGACGTACGGCAAGGGATCCGTGCAGACTCTCTTTCCCCTCTCGGCTGGGAACGTCCTCAAGCTGACCACGGCGCGGTGGTTCACGCCCCAGGGGCGCTCCATCGAGCGGGACCACAAGGCGGACGCGGCTGCCGAAGCGGCCGCGATCGCGGCGGGTTCGCCGATCGGGACCCTCACTATCTTCGGAGAGCTCACCGTGCCTCCGGATACGGCGGGGAGGCCGACCCTGACCTCCGTGGGGGGAAGGACGCTGTTTGGTGGAGGTGGAATCGTGCCGGACCTCCTCGTAGCCAACGACACGCTCTCTACCGTCGAACAGGAGGCGGTGCGAAGGCTCTTCGCGGAAGGTGGCCGGTTCGTTAACGGAGTCTTCGACTTCTCCGTGCAGTTTCTGAACGGAGCGGGAAATCGAAACGCCGGGTTCGAAGTCACGGACGCCGACCTGGAGCGCCTCTACGCGTGGCTACGGGACGAGCGGGGGATCCAGGTCGACGTGGACACCTTCCGCCAAGCGGCGCGATTCGTGCGGATCGATCTAGAGTCGGAGATCGCGCAGCAGGGATGGGGGCAGCTCGAGGCCTTTCGCCGAGGAATGCCGAACGACGCCGCGCTCCAGCGCGCGATCGAGCTCCTGAGGGTCGCTCGATCCCCAGGCGACCTCTTCACGCTCGCAGCCTCGCCGCCCTTGCCTGGGAGATCGGCCGCGACCGCCGGGGCCGGGCTCTGAAGTTGACTCGGGCTTCTGCTGCGACCTGCTGCGGCGTCCGGATCGGATGAGCCTGGCCGTATACGTCCTGTCCCTTCTCGTCGGCGGGGCGGTTGGGCTTGTCTCGGGCCTCCTTGGGATCGGGGGAGGCCTTCTCATGGTGCCCTTCCTATACCGCCTCATGGGATCGAGCGGGTGGAGTGGCCTCGACGTCCCGCTCGAATACCAGGCCGCCCTCGCACACGCGACCTCACTGGCCGTGATCGTCCCGGCTGCCGTCTCGGGACTCATCGAGTTCCGGCGTCACGGGGTGGTGTCATGGTCTCTCGTCGTTCCCATTGGAGCCTCGGCCGCCGTGGCCGCATTGTTCGGCGCCCAGGTGGCCATGGCACTTCCGACCCCGGTCCTGAAGCTCGCGTTCGGGATCTTTCTTATTGCCACGGGGGCTCGGTTTCTCGGCGAGAAGCGAGGCGCCGGGGGGGAGGAGGGCGGGGAGCAGGTGATCGCGGTCCGTTGGCGGACGGCGCTCGTCGGGGGTGCCCTGGTTGGCTTCCTCTCCGCCCTTCTCGGAGTGGGAGGCGGGCTCGTGGCGATCCCGATTCTCATTCGATGGGTCAAGGTGGACCTGCGCCGCGTGGTCCCGACGTCAGTCGGAATCATCGTCTTCGCGGCTACTGCGGGCGTACTCTCCTATGTGGTCGCCGGCGCGCGGATCGAGGCTTTGCCCGCGGGCTCGCTCGGCTTCGTCTATTTGCCGGCAGCCCTGGCAATGATGCCGGGGGCCGTGCTCATGGCCCCACTTGGAGCGCGATGGAATCAGCGGCTCTCGGGCGGAACGCTTCGTCTTGTCCTCGCCATCGCCCTCCTGGCGATCGGCCTCCAGCTCGTGTGGGAGAACGGCACCGCTCTGATGGAGGGCGCTCAGTAGCTCCGGCCCGAACTCCAGCTCCGTCCCAAACTCCCATTCCGCCCCCCCCCGGATCCGAAGACATCTATGACGGGGTCGGTGGTTCTCCGTCGCGGGTCCGTGGTGGAATCGAGGCACCGCGTGCACGTAGCCGTCGTAGACTCGGACGGCCGCCTTTGCGCCCGTGCCGGGAACCCGGATCTCGTGACCTTCCTCCGCTCCGCGGCGAAGCCCTTCCAGGCGATGCCGCTCGTGGAGGACGGCGCCGTGGAGAGCTTCGGGATCCCGGCGGACGAGCTCGCCCTCTGCTGTGCGTCGCACAGCGCGGAGCCCCGACACGTGGAGGGAGTGCGACGCCTCCTCGAGCGCTGCGGCGTTCCCGAGTCGGCGCTCGCGTGCGGCGCTCACCGCCCGATGTCGGAGGAGGCCGCGGACGAGCTGCTTCGGACAGGACGGGTTCCGGAGCGAATCCACAACAACTGCTCAGGCAAGCATGCGGGGATGCTCGCGCTGGCGAAGCACCACGGGTGGCCGCTGGATGGGTATCTTTCCCCCGGGCACCCGGTCCAGAAGCGCATGTTTCACGAAGTGGCGCGCTGGTCCGGCGTGGCGGTGGAAGGGATCGGGACCGGCGTGGACGGCTGCGGGGTCGTGTGCTTCGCGATACCCGTCCAGTTCATGGCTCGGGCGTACGCCGCTCTCGCCGAGGCTGCGGCGGCCGGGGGCGCGGGGGCGCGGGCGATCGTCGCGGCCATGGTCACGCACCCCTGGATGGTCGCGGGGACAGGGCGGGCGGGCACTCGCGTCATGACGGCGTGCTCGGGGTCGGTGGTGGTGAAGGAGGGTGCGGAAGGGATCTACTGCGGGGTGGCGCTGTCGGGGCGGCTCGGGTTCGCGCTCAAGGTAGAGGACGGCGCGAGTCGCGCGGCGGAGGTGGCGATGGTTTGGGTCCTGGAGCTGCTCGGGCTGCTCTCAGAAGCGGCTCGAGAGGAGCTTTCCGGAGATTTTCGCCCGCCCGTTCCGAACACCCGCGGAGAGGAGGTCTCCTTCCTCGATGCGGAGCTCGATCTCGAATGGCTGGAGCCCAGGGGGACGGAGTCGCTAGATGTTCATTGACCGCGTGACCATCACCGTGGAAGCGGGAACCGGAGGCTCGGGCGCCGAGGCGTTCCGGCGCGAGAGTGGGGTGCCCAGAGGCGGCCCCTCGGGGGGGGACGGCGGAAGCGGCGGAAGCGTGGTCCTGGTTTGCGATTCGCAGCTTTCGACCCTCCTCGACTTCCGCTATCGCTCGGAGTACAAGGCGCCACGTGGAGGACACGGGGAAGGAGGGGACCGAACGGGGCGGAGCGCGGAGGACTTGGAGCTTCGGGTGCCCCCGGGCACGATCGCGAAGGATCAGGAGACGGGCGATCTCCTCGGTGAGCTTGTGGCGGAAGGGGCGCGACTCGTTATCGCGCGCGGTGGGCGGGGCGGGCGTGGGAACGCGAGCTTCGCCACCGCGACCCAGCAAGCTCCGCGCTACTGGGAGCCAGGGGAGGAGGGAGTCCGCCGCACGGTCGATCTCACCCTCAAGCTGATTGCCGATGTCGGCCTGGTCGGGGAGCCGAACGCGGGGAAGTCCACCCTCCTCGCATCGGTGTCGGCCGCCCGGCCCAAGGTGGCCGACTATCCGTTCACCACCCTCACTCCCCAGCTGGGCGTAGTCCAGCTTCCCGATCTCCGGTCCTACGTGATGGCGGACATCCCCGGGATCATCGAGGGGGCGCATGAAGGGAAGGGGCTCGGTCATCGCTTCCTCCAGCACATCGAGCGGACTCGGACACTCGCGCTACTGATTCCCGTGGACGACCCCGACCCGCAGGGCACATACGACCGCCTGCGAGACGAGCTTGCCCGCTACTCCGAGGCCCTCGCGCGAAGACCCCACTGCGTGGTACTCACAAAGGCGGACCTCCTGGGTCCGAAGAGTGGCGCGTTGGACTCTGCAGTGACCGGCGCGGCGCCCGGCCCGGCGGTGCTCGACGCCGGAGTGACGGAGCTCCGCGCCCCAGAGGCATGGGGATGCTTCGTCGTGTCGTCGGTGAGCCGGCGCGGACTGGCCGAGCTTCTCGAGGCTCTTTGGTCGCGAGTACAGAAAACGGAGTCGGAGGGAGTTGATCTGGGAGGGAAGGGGATCGCGGAAGAGGCGGGCGCGGGCTCCGATGAGGGGGATTGGTGGAGCGCGGCGGATCGGGAGAGCTGACCGCACTAGGCGAGCTGTCAGCACTGCTGCGCCTCCGTCTCCTCCCCGGCCTCGGGGACCGCGCGGTCATTCGGCTTCTCGACAGCCGGGGGAGCGCGGCGCGGGTGGTTGCCCTTCCGGACACCCGGTTCGAGGCCGCCGCGGGAACTCGCGCCCTGAAGGGGAGGAGGGACCCTGCCATCCGGGAACGCGTGGAACAGATCCTCGCGGGCTGTGACGAGCTTGGGATCCGCATTCTTTCCTTCGGTGGTCCCGGTTACCCGAGTTCCCTGCGGGAGCTCTCGGACCCGCCACCGGTTCTCTTCCTCAGGGGGCGGAGCGATCTCCTCGACCGACCTGGCGTTGCCGTCGTGGGTTCTCGCCGGGCGACGCCGACGGGTCGACGGGCCGCCGAGCGCATCGGTCGCGACCTGTCGGAGGCGGGCGTCGCGGTCCTGAGTGAGCTCGCCTTCGGCATCGACGGAGCCGCCCACCGGGGTGCGCTCGGTGGCCCGGGCGGAACCATTGCCGTCTTGGGACGGGGCCCCGACCGCGCATACCCGCGCGGGAACTGGGCTCTCTTCGATCAGATCCTGGACGAGGGACTGGTGCTGAGTGAGTTCCCGCCGGGCGAGCCCGCCCGCCCCTTTCACTTCCCCCGGAGGAACCGTGTCCTCGCCGCCCTCTCACAGGCGGTCGTGGTCGTGGAGGCAGCTCGCCGGAGTGGAGCCCTCATTACCGTGGACCACGCCTTGGACCTCGGGCGTGAGGTCTTCGCCGTCCCTGGGTCGATCGAGACGCCACGGGCAGAGGGGACGAACGCGCTCCTCCGGGACGGAGCGCACCTCCTGACGGAAGCGCGGGACCTCCTCGAGGTCATGGGGTGGGAGGTGGCGCCCAATAACCGGAGCGCAGGCC
This sequence comes from Gemmatimonadota bacterium, assembly GCA_009692105.1. Taxonomy (GTDB): domain Bacteria; phylum Gemmatimonadota; class Gemmatimonadetes; order Longimicrobiales; family Gaopeijiaceae; genus SHZS01. The sequence continues at coordinate 20,963 of SHZS01000005.1, forward strand.
GAAGCGCGGGCCAGAAGGCGGGCTCGGACGCCCCCTCGATGGGTGCTTCCCCGGACGGTCCGCGCTCGTCGGGCGCCTCCACGGAGCGGACGGTCCTCATCGGGTGCCTCGGCCCTGTCCCGCGTGTCCTGGACGATCTGATCCAGGCCACGGGGCTTTCCCCTTCCAGGGCCCTTTCGCTCCTCACGACTCTCGAGATGGAGGGGGCGGCAAGAAGAGAGCTCACGGGATGGACGCTCGGTGGCCGGCGCTAGGGGAAACTGCGAGATTCCGCCATGGATAGACCTCCTCAGGCCCCCGACAGGAGCGGCAGGGGATGACAGATCGGCCGTCCATCGTGCTTCCGTCGGGACACAGCGAGCTCAGCGAGCGAGAGCGCCGGGTCCTCGAGGCGGTCGTGCGCACGTACGTGGACACGGCGGAGCCTGCCGGCAGTCGGAGCGTGGCCCGTCGCTTCCATCTCGGGATCTCGCCCGCCACCGTCCGGAATACGATGAGCGATCTGGAGGAGAAGGGATATCTTTTCCACCCGCATGCGTCGGCGGGGAGAATCCCCACGGACCTGGGCTACCGGGCCTTCGTCGAGCAGGTGATGCAGCCGACTTCCCTCACCAGGGAGGAGAGGGAGCGTCTCGAGATCGAGCTGGACGTCGGCGAGTCCTCGGCCGTGGAGCGCCTCATCCGGCGGGCCACTCGCGCGCTCGGACTTCTCTCGCAGGAGTTGGGGGTGGCCTCCGCGCCCCGGCTCGAGGGTGCGATTCTCGATCGGCTGGACCTGGTGCGGGTCTCCGCCACGAGGGTTCTTCTGGTCGCGCAGGTGAGGAGCGGGCCCGTGAAGACGGTCTTCATCGACCTCCCCTTCGAGATCCCCGATGACACCCTCACGACGCTGACCCCGCTCCTGAACGAACGGCTGGCCGGCCTCACCCTGAAGGAGATCCGGGAGACGGTCCACGTCCGTATGCGGGACGCGGTCAGGGGGGACGACCCGACCACGGAAGAGGTGCTCAACATCTTCATGCAGTCGGGGGGCGAGCTGTTCGACTGGCCCGAGATGGAGAGCTCCGAAATCCACATCGGACAGGCCAGCCTTCTCGCGTCTCAGCCCGAGTTCACGAGTGGCGAGCGGCTGAAGGGGCTCCTGGAGCTCACGGAAAAGAGGGACGTGCTTGCCGACATCCTCACGCGCCGGTCGCATGTGGGTGGGATCCACATCACGATCGGTGCGGAGAACCGGACGCATGAGCTCGCTGACTTCACCCTGGTTACCGCCGAGTATCGGGTGGGGGGCCTGAAAGGGGTGATCGGCGTGATCGGGCCGACACGAATGCCGTACGAGAAGGTCTGCGCGATCGTGGGCCACACCTCGTCCCTCGTTGGGCGGATGCTCGAGTGATCCGGCCCCTCCGCCTCTCCTCCCCTCCCCGCTGATGGCCGACTACTACGAGATTCTGGGTGTCCCGAGGACCGCGGACGCCGAGCAGATCAAGAAGGCATACCGGAGGCTCGCCATGGAGCACCACCCGGACCGGAATCAGGGGTCCGAGGAGGCCGAGGCGCGCTTCAAGGAGCTCTCCGAGGCGTACGAGACGCTGAAGGATCCACAGCGGCGCGCCGGCTACGACCGATTTGGGAAGGATGGAGCGCGGGGTGCGGGATCCGGGCCCTTCCAGGGGGGCTTCGACCTGAACGACGCCGTCGAGACATTCATGCGGGATTTCGGGGGGGCCGGCTTCGGGGACCTGTTCGGCGGGGCGCGGCGCAGGGGCCCCGCGGGCCAGTCTCGGGCGGCGGGCGAGACGCTCAGGGTTCGCCTTCCGATCACCCTGAGGGAGGTCGTGAGCGGAGCAACGAAGCGCATCCGGCTCGCCATCCTGGAGCCCTGCGGAACGTGCAGCGGAAGTGGATCCGCCGACTCGAAGGAGGTCGAGGCCTGCCGAACGTGTGGGGGAACGGGAGAGGAAAGGATCGCCCAGCGGTCGGTTTTCGGGCAGTTCGTGTCGTTGGCCACCTGCCGCACCTGCCGTGGAGAGGGACGGATCGTGCGGAACCCGTGCACGGTCTGCCACGGGGAAGGGAGGGTCCGGGCGGAGCGCGACGTTGAGATCGAGGTGCCGCCCGGTGTCAGCTCAGAGAACTTCATCTCCCTGAGGGGCCGGGGAAATGTGGGTCCGCGAGGCGGTCCCAGAGGGGACATCGTCGTCCTCCTCGAAGTGGAGGAGGACGACCGCTTCATTCGGGATGGGACGGATCTCGTCACCGAGATCGTGGTGAGCTTTGCACAGGCCGCGCTCGGCGCGGAAGTCGAGGTCCCCGTGATCGAGGGCTCGTCGAAGGTGGATGTTCCCCCAGGGGTGCAGAGCGGTCAGGCGATCCGGATCAGGGGGGAGGGGCTCCCGGAGCTGCATGGAGCCGCAAGGGGTGACCTCGTCATACGTGTTCGGGTCTGGACGCCCACGAAGCTCTCTAGGGAGCAGCGGGAGTCGTTCGAGCGCCTCAGGGAGGTAGAGGCGCCTCCACCGGAGAGGGTGGAAGACGCGGAAGCGCATCAGGGGTTCTGGTCGAAGCTCCGCGAGGCCTTTACGTAATGACTTCACCCGATGACTTCACCTGAGGACTGCACCGGCTGACTGCACCGGCTGACTGCACTGCCTGACTTCGCCACCTGACTGCGCCGCCTGACCCGTGAGGTGGCTTGTTCTCGAGTTTTCCCTTCCGACGGATGAGGCGGCGGCGGGGCTGCTCGTCGAGGAGCTGGTGACCTTCTCCGAGCGGGGGGTGGAGGAGAAGAAGCTCGATGGCGGGAATGCGTGTGTCGTCGCGTACTTCGCTGCTCCTTCCGACTCGCTGGCCGACCCGCTGGCCGACCCGCCGGAGACCTTTCCGCAGGAGATCCGGGCTCGTCTGAAGGAGGCGCTCGGCACGGAGCCGACCCTCCTCTCCTATCGCTGGCAGGAGCAGGAGGCCTGGGCGGAGCTTTGGCGCCGCGGGCTTGCCCCCCGACGCGTATCTCCCAGGCTCGTGGTCAGCCCCACCTGGGAAACACCGACGCTCGACCCAGGCCAGCGACTCATTTCGCTCGACCCGGGGATGGCTTTCGGGACGGCCGAACATCCCACGACCCGGGGGGCGCTCCGGCTCCTGGACCCTCGCCTCCAGATCGGTGCCCGAGTCGCGGACGTAGGTTCGGGAAGTGGAATCCTCTCGATCGCGGCGGCCCTTCTTGGGGCGGAGTCGGTTCTCGCCGTCGAGATGGACGCGTGGTCATGCGAGGTCGCGCGCGAGAATGTGGACCGGAACGGAGTCTCCGATCGCGTCCGCGTCCTTCATGCCGAGGTGGGGCCCGAGCTCTTTCCGGATGAGCCCTCCTTCGACCTGATCGCGGCCAACATTGAAAGCGGGACGCTGCGCAGGCTCCTCCCGGGGGTGCGTCGCTGCGTGAGAGAGGGGGGGTGGGTCCTCCTCAGTGGGATCCTCCTTCCCGAAGCGGACGCGATGGTGAGGTTCGCGGCGGGATTCGGACTCTCGTTGGACGAGGAGGATCGCGAAGGGGAGTGGTGGACGGGCGCGTTCCGGGCGACCGCGCTCCGGGCGACGTAGGGGGCTCTCCGGAGGTTCGATCAGTCGCTTGCCCGAGGGAGGCCCGCACTCTCGCCTCCTCCAGCAGGAACCGGGTCCAGCGGGCCCATTGCTGCGCCGAACCTGGCTCGACCTGGGATCCGAGGGAGACGAGGGTGCTTCGGAGAAGGTGCGTGGCCGAACGGGGCCCGGAGGCCCCCACCCGCTCGCGACTCTCCGCGAAGATCCAGGCGCTCGGCCCGATCGGCGTCACCCACCGTCGCTTCGGACGGACGAGCACGCGGAGGCCTTCCCCCTGCTTGCCCAGCCGGGTCACCAATTGATCCTCGTTAGGGGACGCGAAAGGGTCTTCGCGATCGAGGAACTCCTGCAGCTCCTCCATCGATAGGGCAGGGGAAGGGTGGCGCTTCAGAAGTGAGGCGGCGGCCTCGGCGAGAGGATCCATGGTCTGCTCCGGGCTGCACCACGTGGGCTCGATACAGTGGGCTCGACACAACCAACTGCAGTATGGCGGGATGGTAGGTGGACGTGCTGGGCCGGCCCATGGGCGGGGCGGCCATCTTGACCCTACCTTTCCCGCCTGACTTTTCCTCGACGGACGGATAACCCCTTCCAATCACGAGACTGTCAGCGACATGCCAGTGCCAAGCGGATCGGCAGTAAGCGGGTGCGTCTTCTGTGCCATCGCGGAGGGGAAGATCCCGGCCCGGATGGTTCACGAGGACGAGGACTTCGTGGCCTTCCGCGACCTGAACCCACAGGCGCCCACCCACGTGCTCATCATTCCGCGGAGGCACATCGCACGCATGGACGAGCTCCTGCCTGGAGATGCGACCCTGGCCGGCCGGCTTCTGGTCTTGGCGGGTGAGATAGCCCGGAGCCTGGGGCTCGCTCAAGACGGCTTTCGCGTGGTGGTGAACACGGGGGATGATGGAGGGCAGACTGTCCATCACCTCCATCTCCACGTGCTCGGGGGCAGAGCCTTCTCCTGGCCCCCGGGGTGAGCGCCCGCCATCCGCCACGGCGGCCTGCTACTCCATGTCCCGGCCCGATCGTCGGCTCCCTCCTTCGGGCATGGAACGCTCAAACCGGACACGGCTTGAAGGCCCGCCCCTCCGGCACGCCGCCTCGACCTGCCTAGTCCATGTCAAGGACGGAACCGCGGGCGTCATGGAGATCTCCTTCGGCCGCGGCTTCACCCTGGAGGACGTGGCGGTGGTGAAGGCCATCCGCGGTCGCCAATGGGACCCGACGCGGCGCGCGTGGATCGTCCCGGTGGACGAACACATCAGGGCGGCGCTGCTCCATCGTTTCGCCGGGCGGGTTGCACCCCCCCGACTCCCGGACCCGGAATCGGAACCCCCGGAGCCCGAGCCGAGGGACCGGCCCAGCGATCGTCCTGGCGCCCCCCGCCCCGGAAACACACTGCTCGGGAGGATGAAGGACCGGCTCCTTCTCGCCGGGTTCAGCCCCAGCACCCGGAAGGTCTATCTCGGGCACGTCCGACGCGCGCTCGAATGGACGGGCGGCGACCTCGGGACCAATCCGGCCAGTCGGGTCCGCGACCTGCGCGTGCACCCAGCTGCGCACCACACTCACATGGAGATCGAGATCCCGCGCGACCTGGGCCACCGCAACCCCTCGTTCCCGCACCAGCCGCACTGCCTACTGCTTGAACTCGCGACTGAACCGCCGCCTCGTTACCATCTCCCACCTCCGGTTCGGGTTGGACAACTTAGATGAAGTGTCCTTCAAACCGGGTACAGCTCATAGGACGCGAATGGAGGCATCCGAATTGGGCAAAGTGCTCTTGGTTGGCGCGGGCGGGTTTATAGGCTCCACTCTCCGATACGTGATCGGCGGCCTCGTCCAGGCGGCTGTTCCGACTTCGGCATTCCCCTACAGCACGTTGGCCGTCAATGTCACGGGCTGCTTCGCCATCGGCTGCGTTTCGCAGCTGGTTGAGACGCATGGCGCCCTTGGACCTGGGGCACGCTCGGTTATTATCGTCGGAATCTTGGGTGGCTACACCACGTTTTCGGCTTTCGGAAACGAGACCGTGAACCTTCTCCGCGACGGTCAACGTCTCGCTGCGGGCATGAATATCGGAGCCCACATCGCGTTCGCGCTGTGCGCCGTCTGGCTTGGTCGGCTGGCGGCTCACGTCATCTGGAGGTGATGTCATGGTCATTCCGCGTGAAGGCTACCTGTTGCGCATCTTCATCGGCGAGAGCGACAAGCATGAGGGGAAGCCTCTCTATGAGTGGATCGTTCTCAAGGCACGCGAGCACGGCCTAGCAGGGGCGACGGTCCTGCGCGGCATGATGGGTTTTGGGGCCCACAGCCGGTTGCACAGCTTCAAAATCGAGCGTCTCTCGCTCGACCTGCCAATCGTCATCGAGGTCGTCGACGCTCGCGAGAAGCTTGAGGCTTTCCTTACACTGATTGACGACAACGTGACGGAGGGGTTGGCGACGGTCGAGAAGGTCGACGTCCGTCTGTACAGAAGCGGGAGGTCGGGCACCGGTGAAGGTGCGGCCTAACATGGCCATGCACCCGACGGTCTCGGCGGATCCCAAGGGGCATGCGACGAGTTGCGCAGCCCGCCGAGGAACCGCCACAAGCGCGAGCTGGCACGGACCCTGAACAACCGGGAGACGTTATCTGACGTCGCTTCCGTGAGGGACACCAGCGCTTTGGCGAAGGGGACTCCGTGAGCAGGGAATTGATGTGCTCGATCGAGGCCGAGTACCGACGGTACAAGGCTCTGGCCGAGGGAGCGATGGCCCAACTCAGCTCGGAGGAACTCTGCTCTGCGAGGCTGGAGTCAGATAACTCGATTGCCACGCTAGTATGGCACATTTCGGGCAACCTGAAATCACGCTTCACGGATTTTCTGACGGCTGACGGTGAGAAGGAGTGGCGGAATCGGGAATCGGAGTTTGAAGGACGAGATGTGACTCGGGAGGTGTTGCTGGCGAAGTGGGACGAGGGTTGGAGGATCCTCTTCGCGGCGCTTGAGGAACTCAGCGACTCCAGCTTCGGGCACACCGTCTTGATTCGAGGAGTGCCGCTGAAGGTACATGAGGCTCTTCACCGATCTCTCGCCCATGCTTCGTATCATGTTGGGCAGATCGTCCAAATCGCCAAGGCGGTCCGTGGATCTGGCTGGGAGTCTCTCAGCATCCCGCCCGGCCAATCAGAGGCTTACCGTGACAGGCCAAGTCTCGACCGACCGTTGGATCAGGTGAAGGCGATTGATGAACGTTGACGTGAGACCTTCACGCGCTGGAAGTGCCCGATGTTTCCTGTGACGAGTTCTAGGTCATGATGCAGCGCCGTGGCAGCAATCTGTAGGTCAGCGTCAGCAAGCCGAGTCCCTGCGGTTTCGAGCTCGGCCCGGATGCGACCGAACACCTTCGCAACCGCCACGTCGTACGGCAAGCGTATCGACATGCCCGACGTGAGGGGAGCCAACGTCACCTACAAGCGAGCCCCGGAAGCCAAGCGGAAGGTGGCCGAGCAGCAGTTGGACCTAGGGGACGACGCCGAGTGATCGTTACAATTCGAACTGTACCACTACCGAGCGGCCAGCCGCGTTGACCCTGTCGTATGGCTCGGGTAACTTTCAACTCTACGAAGCCTGGACGCTCATCGCCCCTTAGTGAAACTGCGTGGGAACGACCGTTCACAGCGAAATCAGGGACGCACTCAACCGAGCTCGGAAGGATCGTGATCGGTTCCGGACCGTGGTCCTTTCTACTCTCCTCTCAGAAGTCAGGAACAAGGAGATCGAGCTTGGGCACCCCGCTGACGACGATACCGTCCGCGAGGTCATCGCGCGCGGGTTGAAGCAGCGTCGCGAATCGGCCGAACAGATGAGGGCCGGCCAGCGCGAGGAGCTGGCCGAGAAGGAGGAGCGCGAATTCGCGGTTCTCGCCGGGTTTCTGCCTCCTGCCATGGACGAGGCGGGGGTTCGAGCCCTGATCCGGGAGATCCTAGCGGAGGTCCCTGCGGAGATGGGGCCGGTGATGGGGCGATTGATGCCGCGGATCCGAGGTCGGTTCGATGGGAAGGACGCGAACCGGATCGTCAAGGAGGAGTTGGCTCGGTGAGGCCGCGACTCCCCCGACTGAGTGAGGGAAGGACGGGCGCTGGCCTCATGGTCGGGGCCCGTCTTCCGTTCGGGGGTCCGTGAACGAGCACGCGCTCTCCGTTCTTGAGTTCGACCGGGCGCTGGCGCGGGTCGCGGCGCGGGCGACGAGCCCCATGGGAGCGGAGGCCATCCTCGCGCTCCGGCCGTCGGCCGATCCGGTTCTGGTGCGAGCCATGCTCGAACGGGTCGCAGAGACGATCGCGCTGCTGGAAGAGCGGCCGACCTGGTCCCTTCCCGACATTCCCGATGCGCGCGGCACCCTGCGCTCCCTCGAGCTGGAGGGGGGCGTGCTCATTCCCGAGAGTCTCTTGGCCGCCCTCCGCCTCCTCGTCTCCTCGCAGGATCTAGCGGAGGGCCTTAGGGAAGAGGGCACCGACCGGGGCGGGGACGACCCTCGGCTTCGGCGTCCCCGCCTCGCCACGCTCCGTGGAGGTCTCGTCGAGAGTCCCGACACCGAGAGTTGGCTCCGAGGGATCGTGGACGACGAAGCGGGGATCCGGGACGACGCGAGCCCTGCCCTGCGAGCGATCCGCCGTCGCTTGCGCGCCGCGAAATCTGAGATCCTCCGGAAGCTCGAGCGCTTCCTCGACTCCCTTCCGGAGCGGATCCGGGTGGAGGGCGCGTCCGTCTCCGTTCGGGATGGTCGCTTCGTGATCCCGATCCGGAGGGAGGGGAAGTCGGAGGTGGGTGGGGTCATCCACGGGGAGTCTGCCACGGGTGGCACGCTCTTCGTCGAGCCCCCCATCGGCATCGAGCTTACGAACGGGATCCACGAGCTGGAGCGGGAAGAGGAGAGGGAAATCGCCCGCATCCTGCGGGCTGCCACGGACCGCCTTCGTCCCCTTCGGGCCGCACTGGTCGAGGCGTTCGACGCGCTCGTGGACTTCGATACGCTGCACGCGAGGGCGCGCACGGCCAAGGCGTGGGGAGGGGTCTCCCCCGAGATCCTGGATCCCGGTGACGAGCGCTTGACGATTGTGCTCGCGCGCCACCCTCTCTTGGTCGAGCGGGGAGTTCCTGTCGTGCCCTTCTCGCTCGAGCTGGGAGAGGACGAGCGCGTGGTGGTTGTCTCGGGCCCCAATACGGGCGGAAAGACGGTCTTCCTCAAGGCGATGGGGCTCGTCCACCTCCTGGCCCAGAGCGGAGTGGTCCCACCCGTTGGTAAGGGGACTCGCCTTCCGGTCTTGGAGGACGTGTTCGCAGACATTGGGGACGAGCAATCCATCGCCGAATCGCTCTCCACATTCTCCGCGCACCTCGCGAACGCCCGCGAGATCCTGGAGCGTGCGGGTCCGCGGACGCTCGTCCTCATGGACGAGCTCGGGACAGGAACGGATCCGTCGGAGGGGGCGGCGCTTGCGAGGGCGATCCTGGAGGTCCTGGTGATCCGCGGGGCCCGAGCGCTCGCGAGCTCCCACCTCGGTGCGCTCAAGCGCCTGGACACGGAGGGAAGCCGCATCGTGAACGCCTCGCTCCTCTTCGACTCGGAGCGCATCGAGCCGACCTATCATCTTCAGAAGGGACGGCCGGGGCGGAGCTACGGACTGGCCATTGCCCGGCGGCTTGGGCTGCCGTCGGAGGTGATGGATCGGGCCGAGTCGTACGTGGACCCGGGGGAGCTCCGGCTCGAGGCGGTTCTCGCGAGTCTGGAGCGGAAGGAGCGGGAGCTGGAGGCGGCCCTGATCGAGGCGGAAGATGCGGCCCGCGAGGCTCACACTCTCAGGGCCGAGACCGAGGCGCGTGAGGCTCGGCTGGAGGAGCGCGAGCGTACGGCGGAATCGAGGGCGCGCGAGCAGGCGCGCCAGCTCCTCCTTAACGCCCGGCAAGAGGTGGAGGCGGCGATTCGAGAGGTCCGCGAATCTCGGGGCGATGAGGTGGCGGGGGTCGAGGCCGGCGCGCGCCGCCGGGTCGAGGAGGCCGCGAAAGAGCACCTGGGGAGTGACCCCCGGCCCCGTCCGCGCGGCCGCGGGTGGGCGCCGGTGGCGGAAGGAGATTCGGTGACGGTAGTTGGGAGCGGTGCTCGCGGGGTGGTCCGTGAGCTCCGCGACGGGCGCGTGACCGTGGAGGTGGGAAGCGTGCGTCTCCAGGTCCTGCTCGATGAGATCGAACCGGCGGACGAGGAGGCGGTGGGTGCGCGATCCAGCGTCCGGTCGGGGCGATCGGGTCCTGCCGCGATGGGAGTGCCCCCGTCTTTCGAGATCGAGGCCAGGATGGAGGCGGATCTCCGTGGACTCAGGGTGGAGGAGGTGGAGCTCGCGATGGGACGGGCGCTCGACGGAGCGGTGGTGGCGAGCCTCCCCGAGTTCCGGATCATCCATGGGAAGGGTACGGGGGCGGTGCGGGCGCGGGTCCAGGAGCTCCTCAGGTCGGATGCTCGGGTGAGGGAGTTCCGGATGGGGGATCCGAGCGAAGGTGGGTCCGGCGTCACGATTGCGGTGTTCCGCGGATGATTCCCGACGACGTGGTGGACGAGGTGCGCGCTCGGGTCGATCTCGTGGAGATCATCGGGGAATCGGTCCCTCTCAAGCGGTCCGGAAAGGACTGGAAAGGGCGCTGCCCCTTCCACGAGGACAAGACGCCCTCCTTCTACGTCGTCCCCGAGAAGGGGTTCTACAAATGCTTCGGCTGCGGCGAGTCCGGGGACGTGTTCACCTTCCTCATGAAACGAAGTGGGATGGAGTTCCTGGATGCTGTCCGCACACTGGGCGCCCGCTACGGAGTCGAGATCCGCGAGGTGGGCCGTGGAGATGGAGAGGTCGATCCCCTCCGTGCGCACCACGAGGCGAATGCCTTTGCCAGGAGCTGGTTCCAGGAGCAGCTCCGGCATCCCGAGAAGGGAGAGCCGGCGCGGCAGTATCTGGACCGGCGCGGGATCGGCCCGGAGACTATGGAGAAGTTCGGCCTCGGCTTTGCGCCCGACGGCTGGCGGAACTTCCGGGAAGCGGCGGCCAAGCATGAGATCCCCGAGGCCCTCCTTCTCGAGGTCGGCCTTCTCACCACCTCCGAGCGTTCGTCCGAGCCGTACGACCGCTTCCGCAGTCGGATCATCTTCCCGATCGAATCGGTTTCTGGGCAGGTCGTGGCGTTCGGGGGACGGGTGCTGGCCGGGAAGGGGGCCGGGGACGCGAAGGGGACACCCAAGTACCTGAATTCCCCGGAGTCGCCGGTCTACCACAAGGGCGAGCTGCTCTACGCGCTCAGTCGGAACCGGAACGCCATTCGGAAGGAGGGGCTCGCCCTCGTCGTCGAGGGCTATATGGATGTGGTCTCGCTCTCCGCGGCCGGGGTCGAGAATGCGGTCGCGGCGCTCGGAACGGCGCTCACGGAAGAGCACGCTCGGCTCCTGGCGCGATACGTGCGCCGGGCGCTCCTCCTCTTCGACTCGGACGAGGCCGGCGTGCGGGCAACGTTCCGGGCGGGGGACGTCCTCCTGGCCCAGGGAGTCCACCCGTCCGTGGTGACACTCCCCGAGGGGGAAGATCCGGACTCTCTCGTGAGGGCCAAGGGAGCGGCTGGGCTCAGGCCGTATCTCGACGGTGCCATCGACGTTCTCGACCGGAAGCTCCAGCTCCTCGACGAGAAGGGCTACCTCGGCGCGAGCGACGGGCTCCGGCTTGCGGTGGACAAGCTTCTGCCCACGCTTCGCGCGGTGCGGGACCCGGCACTTCGGGACATCTACGTGGCGAGGGTGGCCGAACGGACCGGGGTCCGCCGAGAGACACTCGAGGCGGAGTTGGGAGGAGGTCCGGCCTCCCGCCCGCGGCAACGAGAGCGCCGGCCGGAAGCGCCCCCGAAACCCTCCCGAGTCTCTGGGCTCGGGGCGGAGAAGAAGGTGCTCCTGGTCCTCCTCCGGATGCGCGCGTGGGTGGATCGGGCCGTTGAGCGCATCGGGCCGGATGCGTTCCGCGACCCCGTATACCGGGCGATATTCGAGGCGCTCGCGGAGCGCGCGGGTACCGAGGACCCCTTGAGCGGCCTTCCCCCCGAGGCCGAGCGCCGTCTGGAGGAGCTCATGGGGGACCCCGAGGATCTGGAGCACACCGAACGCCTGTTCGAGGACTCGCTCACGGAGCTCGAGGAGCGAGGGCTCCAGGCTCGACGGGATGTGCTCGAGGAGGAGCTCCGGTCCGCGGATTCTCTCGAGACCGAGAGGCGCCTGCTCGGGGAGCTGGCGCGCTTGAGGGGCGAGCGCCGGGGAGAGTGGAAGGCCGCGCGCTGGGCGAAGGGTCGCGGCGGCGACACGACGGCGCTCACGGAGGAGCGTCATGGATGATCGGGGACGCGTAGCGTCAGTCGGAGAGCTGCACCGGCGACCCGGCGGGAACGACCCGTCGGGACTTTTTCGGAACGAACCCGGGAATGGATGATCGGATGACGAACACCACGATGGGATCCCTTCGCGAGCTTCAGAAGCTGGACGATCGGATCAAAGAGATCCGCAACGAGGTTAGCCTGTTCGACAACCGCCTGGCCATGGTGGAGGAGCCTGCGCTGAAGTTGGAGACCGAGCTCTCGCAGCTGCGAGAGCGGCTGTCCCAGATGAAGGTCGACGCCCGGCGGCTCGAGCGCGCGGCCGACGACAAGCGAGCACGGGTCGATAAGATGGAGGCCCGACTCACACGGGTCTCGAACCTGCGCGAGGAGGCCGCGGTGAAGACCGAGCTGGACCTCATCGTGAAGGCGATTGCCGCGGACGAGCAGGAAGCCCTCCACCTCCTCGACCAGGTGAAACGGAGCGAGGTGATCGAGGGTGAGATCGCAGGCCGCACGCGTGAGGCGAGGGACGGCGTGGGACCGCAGCAGGGAGCGCTGCTCGAGAGCCGGGAAGCGTTTCTGTCTCGTCTGGCGGAGCTGAGAGCGCGGCGCCTGGAGGTCCTGGAGGGCGTGGCGGCGCTGCAGCGGCGGGTCTACGAGGCCTTCTATCAGTCCGGGCGAACCGTCGTCGTCGCGACTCTCTTCGAGGATGGCGCGTGCGGTCACTGCTTTGGAGTCATTCCGCTCCAGATCCAGAACGAGGTCCGACAGGGGGAGGCTCTCGTCCGCTGCGAGGCCTGCGGAGTCATCCTCACGACGGAGCCCGAGCCCGATCTGGATCCGTCCCTTACCGAGCCCCTTCCCGGCACACTGGCCGAGGATCTTGGCGATTCCGTAGAGTCGGTGGACGGGGAGGGTGGGGCCGGAGGAGGGGAGGACACCGCGGAGTGAAGCGGAGCCCCACTCCCGAGGTAGTACTCCCCCCCCTCCCCCCTCCCGAGTGGCGCCTGCGCTCGAGCCCCGATTCCGCAGCGGTCGAGCGGCTTTCTCGGGAGTTGTCACTTCCTCGTTCGCTCTGCGCCCTCCTCGTTGCCCGCGACGTCGTCGAGCCCGATCGGGCGAAGCACTTCCTCCGACCGAGCCTCGAGGACCTTCACCCACCTGAGCGAATGGCGGGGATGGACGAGGCCGTCACGCGGATCCTCAGGGCAATCGAGTCCGGCGAGACGATCCTCGTTCACGGGGATTTCGACGTGGACGGCGTGTGTGGGGCCGCACTCCTCACCCGCTGGCTCCGGCGGATGGGTGGGCAGGTGGCGCCCTTCGTCCCGAATCGGATCCGGGACGGCTACGATCTGGGACCGGCCGGAATCGCCGCGGCCACCGCGAGCGGGGCGTCACTCCTCGTCACGTGCGATACCGGAATCCTGGCGCACGAGGCCGTGTCCCAGGCTGCCGCGGCCGGGATCGATGTGATCGTCACGGACCACCACACGCCGGGCCCGGAGCTCCCTTCCGCCCACGCGGTCGTGAACCCCAACCGCACGGACAGCAACTACCCGGAGGGGACGCTCTGCGGCGCCGGAGTGGTCTTCAAACTCTGTCAGGCCCTCGCCGAGCGGGCTGGGATCCCGAAGGAGGAGCTCTGGCCGCACCTGGATCTCGTCGCTCTCGCCACGGTCGCCGATCTCGTGCCGCTGACCGGAGAAAATCGCGTCCTCGTCCGGTTCGGCCTCCGCTTCCTGGCCTGCACCAGGAACATGGGGCTCCAGGCCCTCCTCGAGGTCTCGGGGCTTGGGGGGAGCAAGACGATCGAGGCCGGGCAGGTCGGGTTCATCTTGGCACCGCGGATCAACGCCGCCGGCCGGATGGGAGACGCCGGGCGTGCCTTGCGCCTCCTCCTTACGGATGACCTTGAGGAGGCGGAAGCGCTCGCGCGGGAGCTGGACGAGGCGAACCGATTGCGGAGGGAGGAGGAGCGGACGACACTGGATCAGGCCCTTGGCCTTCTCTCGGGGAACTTCAATCCGGATAGAGACTTCGGCGTTGTCCTGGCGGGCGAGGGGTGGCACCCCGGGGTGATCGGGATCGTCGCCTCGAGAATCGTCGAGCGGATCTTCCGGCCCGTGGTGCTCGTGGCCCTGAACGGCGAGCGGGGAAGGGGGAGCGCGCGGTCGGTCGCGGGAGTCCACCTGTTCCGGGCGCTCGAGGGGTGTCAGGACCACCTTCTCCGTTTCGGGGGGCACGCGCAGGCCGCGGGGCTCGACCTTTCTCGCGACTCCCTCGAGGCCTTTCGGGCTGCTTTCGACAGCGGCGTGAAGAAGCAGCTCGGGGGGAATGCCCCGCGTCCCACGATCAGGGGGGACCTGGCGATCCCGCTGGCGGACGCAGGGGCCGATCTCCACGAGCTCCTGAATTACGTCGGTCCTTTTGGAATGGGAAACCCGCGGCCGGTCTTCTGGGCACTGGGTCTGGAGGTTGCCGGCCCCCTGCGTGTCGTCGGGGACGGGCACCTGAAGCTCCGGCTGCGCGACGGCGGCGCGGCGTTGGACGCAATCGGGTTCGGGCTCGCCGAACGGCTCGCTTCCTCGCTCTCGAACGGGCCAGTTGACGCCATCTTCCAGCTGGGAGAAAACGAGTATCGAGGCGTACGCACCATCCAGGCCAAGCTCCTGGACCTCCGACCTTCGGTGGCGCCTTCTTCTTGAGGATCATTGCCGGCGAGTGGCGGGGGCGGACGATCCGAGCCCCCTCGGGGAAGGAAGTGCGTCCCACGACCGGTCGGATCCGTGAGGCGTGGATGTCCGCGCTCGGCGGACGCCTCGAAGACGCCCGGGTCGTGGATCTCTTCGCCGGTTCGGGGGCCCTTGGGCTCGAGGCTCTGTCCCGTGGCGCGAATGAGGTCACCTTCGTGGAGCAGAGCCGGACTGCGCTCGCGGCGCTCGAGAGGAACGTGGAATCCCTTTCGGCGTGGGATCGAGTTCGGATCGTCCGGGCCGACGCGCTTCGCTTCGTCGCCGATTGGTCCGAGGCACCCTTCGACCTGGCCCTCGCGGACCCCCCCTACGACCGGGGCTTCGCGGGAAGACTGCTGGAGCGAATCTCCGAGAGGCCCTTTGCGCGGGAGCTCTGGGTCGAGCATCGTTCCAAGGAGTCGCTTCCCGAACTTCCCGGAGTCCGGAAGCGAAAGTACGGTGACACCACCATCTCGATCTGGGAGCTTCCGGAATGACCCAAGCCCGTCCGCTCATCGCCCTCTATCCAGGGTCGTTCGATCCAGTCACCCTGGGACACGAGGACATCGCTCGCCGGACCCTCAGGGTCGTGGACCAGCTCGTCGTGGGGATCGCGGAGACGTCCTCACAGGCGAAGACGCCGGCCTTCTCCGTGGAGGAGCGCCTCGAGCTGCTGAGAGAGGTGTTCCGGGACGAGCCGCGAATCGAATGCGAGGCCTTCTCGGGTCTCCTCGTGGACTATGCGCGCCAAAAGGGGGCGGGCCTTGTGGTTCGGGGACTCCGCGCCGTCTCGGACTTCGAGTACGAGTTCCAGATGGCGCAGATGAACCGGGAGCTGTCGCCGGGCCTCGAGTTCGTCTTCCTGACCCCGGACGCGCACCTCTCCTTCCTTTCCGCGTCCATCGTGAAGGAGGTGGCTCGGCTGGGGGGGGACGTCTCGTCCTTCGTGTCCGCCCCGGTGCTGCGGCGCCTGAAGGAGCGCTTCCGGTAAGCCCCATACCGGTTCTTGCATCTGTGAGGGGGGCCCTGCTGCCTTGCTCGGAACACAAGCGGCTGGGTAGGTTTTCTCGGCTTCGAGATTGGCTACGCCCTCCGTCTCCCGGGGGGTTCTGAATCGCACCGGGGCGAGCCCGGCTTCTTGGATGACGGAGAACCCATGGCGTTCAACGTGACTCGAGCGGGCGGCGTCACCGTGGTGGACGTGGATGGCCAGCTCATTGTCGGGAACCGGCAGGAGCTCAAACAAAAGGTTCTGGACGAGCTCGAGAAGGGGGAGCGGAAGTTCCTCGTAGACTTCACGAAGACCGGGTACATCGACTCCTCGGGGCTCGGTGTGCTGGTCAGCCTCTCGAAGAAGATCCGAGAGCAGGGAGGGGAGCTCCGCCTCTCCAGCTTGAACGAGGATCTCCGGACGCTCTTCGAGCTCACGAAGCTGGACACCCTCTTCCGCATCGCCGGATCGAGGGCCGAGGGACTCGCGGACTTCTGACGCCCGGACCGGTGGAGCGCCAATTATTCCTCGAGCTCCCGAACGACCTCCGCTGCATCGAGGACACCGTGGAGTTCGTGGTCTCCCGCTGTTCGATCTGCGAGGTAGTAGACCGGAAGCTGCGGCTGAACTTCCAGGTCAGCCTCATCGAGGCGCTCTCCAACGCGATGATCTACGGGAATTGCAGTGACCCCCTGAAGAAGGTTCGGGTCGAGGTCTTCCTCCACGAAGGGCTGGTCACGGCGCAGGTAACGGACGAAGGCTCCGGCTTTGATCCCGGATGTATCCCCGATCCCACCACGGGTAGGTCCGTCCGGAAGGTCAGTGGACGGGGCCTCTTCCTGATGAAGACTTTGATGGACGAGGTCCACTACAATGACCGGGGCAACTCGGTCAAGCTGGTTCTGCATCTGTCTTCCCCAGAAGGGATCCGTCGAGAGGCATCGGCATGACCCGGGATCCGGCCGCCTGGAAATCGCTTCCCGGGGCGGTGCTGGAGGTCTTGGACGAGTTCCGCCGCTCCTTCTCCCTCGATCTGCATCTCTGGCGCAATGGACACGGGGAGAAGGCGGCTCACCTTTATCCCTCGGGGGACGGCAAGACTGCGGCTCCCCTTCCGGATTCTCTTCTCCTTCCGATCCCGAACCGAGCTGGGAGCGAGATCACCCTCGAAGTGCGGGGGGGTGCCGGAACGACGCTGCCCGCCGCAAACGCCCTCCGCACGGCGCTCGAACATCTCTTCGACTACTCCGAGGAGGTTCGCTTTTTCACCTTCGAGGTCTCTGAGCGCTACGGGGAGATCAACCTCCTCTACTCGATCTCGGAGACGCTGGGATCTCTCCTCCCCCTGAAGGACGCGTCCCGTTCGATCCTGGCCGAGGTGTGCGAGGTGATGGGCGCCCGGCGGGGTTCGCTCTGGGTCTTCGAGTCGACAGAGGGACGGCTGCACCTGGTCGCGTCGGTGGGGGAGGAAGGGCTGAAGGGCCCCCTCGAGACGACGGATCCGAAGGCCGTGACGTCGCGGGTGTTCCGCGAGGGCCGGCCCCTCATCCGCACGGGTGAGCACTTCGGCTCGGAAGAGCGGGTCGGAGCGGGGCTCGCCGCCCACGAGGACTCCGTCCTCTCCGTCCCGATCCGCTACACCCCGTCCGGCGCGGAGACGCGGATCGTGGGTGTGATCAATCTGATCGGCCGTCGGCACGGGGGGCAGTTCACGGCCTCGGACCAGAAGCTCCTCTCCGCGATCGCGAGCCAGGTGGGAGCCGCTCTGGAGAATAACCGGCTCATCCGGGAGAGCCTGGAGCGGGAGCGGGTCACCCGGGAGATGGAGCTCGCGCACGACCTCCAGATGAAGCTCCTCCCAACGGCGAAAGGGTTCGATCCCAGCCGAGTCGCCGCCCGGGTCGAGCCCGCCCAATCGGTGGGGGGGGACTTCTTCCACTTCTTCCACATCCCCGGGGGCCGCGTCGGCGTGATGATCGGCGACGTCTCGGGCCACGGCTTCCCAGCCGCTCTGATCATGGCGCTCTCCATGAGTGCGGCCACGATCTACGGGTCCGAGCTCCGGTCCCCGACGAGCGTGCTCCAGGGAATGAACCGGGCCCTCATGGACGAGCTCGAGACGACCGAGATGTACCTCACGCTTTTCTACGGCGTGGTGGATCCGGAGCGCCGGGAGCTGGTCTATGCGAACGCGGGTCACCCGCACGCCTTCGCGATCCGGGCGGACGGTCAGGCCGAACGCCTGGTTGCCATGGACCCGCCCATGGGAATCGGTGGAACGGTCGAGTACAGTCAGCGCGCCGTGCCCTGGGAGCCCGGGAAGGATCTCCTCCTCCTGTTCACGGATGGGCTTTCGGATGAACTCGTCGAGGGGTCCCGCAGGGCCGGCGAGGAGCGGGTCGTGAAGGAAGCCATCCGGCTTCGCGAGCGGCCCGTTCGAGAGGTGGTTCCCGCCCTCTTCGACTTAGAGAGGAAGGGAGGAAGAGGTTTCGAGGGGAAGGACGACCGGACGGCCCTGGTACTGAGAGTCTAGGGGGGCCGTGACCCGAGTGCCCCGCCGGCCGCGACGGGCCCTCGGCCAGCACTTCCTCGTCGACGCGGGCTTCCGGGCCAGAATCGTGGAAGCGGTGGGGATCCAGCCCGGCGAGACCGTGCTCGAGATCGGCCCGGGGCGGGGAGCGCTCACCGAAGGGCTCGTCCGGGAGGTAGAGACCGCCGAAGGGCGCCTCGTGCTAGTTGAGTTGGACAGCGACCTCGCGGCCGAGCTCGCGAGCACGTATCGGGATCACCCGCGGGTGGAGGTCGTTCGCGGGGACATCCTGGACCACCCTCCGGCTGCTCTCACCAGTGAGCCCGAGGCGCTCCGGGTCGTTGGAAACATCCCGTACAACCTCACTTCGCCGATCCTCTTCCACCTGCTCAAGGTCCCGCGCCCTCGGGAGATCCTCATCATGGTGCAGGCCGAGGTGGCGGATCGGATCCTCTCCGACCCCGGGACGCGGGACTACGGGGCCCTGACGGTCGGAATCCGGTCCGTTTCAGAGGTAGAGCGGGTCCTTCGGGTTCCGGCGGGGGCGTTCTGGCCCCGCCCCAACGTGGAGTCGGCCGTGATCCGAATCCGGCCCCTCCACCCCTCTCCCCTGACCCTCGAGGAGGAATCCCGCCTCCGGGACCTCACCCGGGCCGTCTTCCAATGGAGGCGGAAGCAGCTCGGAAAGATCCTGCGGGATCACCCCGAGCTGCAGCTACCGCCGGTTCGGGTGGAGCATGCGCTCGCGGCCGCCGGGGTAGTGTCGACCGCTCGCCCTGAGGAGGTGAGCCCCGCCGGGTTCCTGGCAATGGCCCGTCGCCTCGCGGAGCGCTAGGTAGGCGGCCTGGATTACGTTGACTGCGATCCTGGCCGGCATCTAGCTTCTCTTGTGAATGATTTCACAAGGATTCCGGACGACTCCTCCTCGGACAGCCGGAGCTCCAAACGCTCCCGGCCCGGGGCACCTCGCCCCGCGCGTTCCGCTCCGCGCAGGGTGTCCGAGTCCGCCATCCGCCGGCTCTCCCTTTACCTTCGGGCTCTGGAGGAGATGGGAGACGATGGGGAGGAGATTGTCTCGAGCCGACTCCTCGCCGAACGGGTTGGAACTACGGGTCCGCAGGTCCGAAAGGATCTATCTCTCTTCGGCTCCTTCGGGACGCGTGGGCTAGGCTATGCCGTCCGGCCTCTCCGGGTGCGTCTGCGGGACATTCTCGGGCTCTCGCGCCGCTGGAGCGTTGCGCTCGTGGGCGCCGGGCGGATCGGGGCGGCGCTGGTCGCATACCCGAGCTTCCGCGAGCGCGGATTCGAGATCGTGACGATCCTGGACAACGATCCCGAGAAGATCGGCACCCGCTGGAACGGGATCGCCATCGGGCCGGTCGAGCGGATGGAGGAGGCATTCCGTCGCAACCCGGCGGAGGTCGCGATCCTGGCGGTTCCCGCCGAGGCGGCCCAGGATGCGGCCGACGCTCTTGTCCGAGTGGGGGTACGGGGGATCATGAACCTCGCGCCCGTGCGCCTGCGCGTTCCCGAGGGCGTGGCCGTCAAACACGTGGACATGGCCGTCGAGCTCGAGTCCCTCTCCTTCGCCCTCCGGCACCTGGTCCGTTGAGCGCGCGGGTCTCCCTTCGTGAGGAGGCGCGGCGCATTCTCGCGGACGGGCCGGCGCACACCCTCGACGTGGCCCGGGGCGTGCTCGGGCTCACGGGGCATCCGGGTGCCGCGTCCCGGTCGGTGTTCACGCTGCTGGGGAACGACGACGGGTTCCGTGTGGATCCCGCGGGCGTCTGGACCCTCGATCCCGAGGCGCGGCTTCCAGGTGTGCCCCTTTCCGCCGTCGGATGGACGGTGGTGGACGTCGAGACCACGGGCGGCGCGTGGGACCGCGGGGACCGAGTGATCGAGGTGGGGGTGGTGCACGTTGATGGAGGTGTCATAGGCGACGCGTTCGAGACGCTGGTGAACCCGATGCGGCGCATCCCGCTGAGGATCCAGGAGTTCACGGGAATCACGGACCCGATGGTTGCGGGGGCTCCACCCTTCGAGGGGGTCGCGGGCGCTCTCGCCGAGCGGCTCGAGGGGCGGGTGTTCGTCGCCCACAACGCGCGTTTCGACTGGGCGTTCCTGCGCGAGGAGCTGCTGGCGGCCACTGGGGATGTGCCGGAGGTCGAGCAGCTGTGCACGGTTCGGCTCGGCCGCCTTCTCGTGCCAAGTCTTCGGAGACACGGGCTGGACTCACTCGCGAGCCACTTCGGGATCCCGATCGTGAACCGTCACCGAGCGCTCGGAGACGCCATGGCCACGGCTCGGCTTCTCCTGCACCTTCTGAGGGCGGCGGAGGAGCGGGACATCCGGGACCTGTTGGGGCTGCGGGAGGCGCTGTTCAGACGGAGGCGTGCTCTGCTGACGGGGGGCTCCGTCGAACGGCGAGGGCGCCCTCTTCCGCCGATGGCGGATGCGCCGGCCTTGGACGAGGACGCCCGAAAAGAGCACACCCGAAATGGGGATGAGGGGACGAGCGATGGCACCATCTGAGACCGGCTCGGCGTCCCTAGCCCTTACCCGGAAGGTGGGCTCGATCCGGATCCACGCCCTGGACGCGGGAAGGGTGCGGCTGGAGGGGGGGGCGATGTTCGGCGTCGTTCCGAGGGTCCTCTGGGAGAAGAGGATCGCGCCGGACGCACGGCACCGGATCCCCATAGCGCTCCGCTGCCTCCTCATCGAGGCGCCCGACGCGCTCGTGCTCGTGGATACGGGGGTCGGGAACAAGGAGGACGCAAAGTTCCGGGATGTCTTCGGGGTCGAGAACGACGGAGACCCGACTCGCCTCGAGGACGCGATCCGGGCTGCTGGGTTCGATCCGGGGGACGTGGACATCGTGCTCCTCACCCACCTCCATTTCGATCACGTAGGCGGAGCGGCGATGAAGCGAGAGGACGGATCCATCGTCCCGGCGTTTCCCAAGGCTCGGTATGTGGTTCAACGCGGAGAGCTGGAGTTCTCTCGGGGGGCGAACGAGCGCATCCGCGCGAGCTATCTCCAGCGAAGCATCGAGCCAATCACGACCGCGGGGCTCTGGGACCTCCTCGACGGGGACACCCTGGTCACGCCTGGGGTGCGGGCCGTCGTGACCCCCGGCCACACTCCGCATCACCAGTGCGTACTCGTCGAGTCCGGCGGGGAGACGGCATGCTTCCTCGCGGACCTCTGCCCCACCGCGGCCCACCTGCCTCTCCCGTGGATCATGGCGTACGACCTCGAGCCGCTCGTCACCTTGGAGACGAAGCGGGCGCTCTGGCGTTGCGCCATCGAGGAGGACTGGCTCCTCGTGTTCGAGCACGACCCCCAGACCCCGTGGGGGCGTCTGGACTCGGACGGAAAGGCTCTCCGTCTGGGAGAGGCTCCGCGGAGCGACCGCTGAGGCTCTTCGAGCGGATGGTCATCATGGGCCACGAGCAAGTGATGTACTGGGGGGAGCCCGAGATCGGGTACCGGTCCTTTCGCGCCCTCCCCCGCCTCCAGTTCCCTCGTGGAGGGTGCTTCCCCATCCTCCGTAAGCACGGCCGTCCCCCCAGGAAAGCGATCCAGCGCCCCTGCCGGGGAGCGAATCGCCGAACCGGGGAACCCGGCCGATGACTCTTTTGGGAGGTCAGAACAGACCCATGCGTACGCTATCGCTTCTCGCCGTCCTCGCCGTGAGCGCGTCCAGCGTCGGCGCGCAGACTCCCGCCCCCGCGTCGCGTCGGACCGAAGGAGACTTCGTGGTCCGTGACTTCCGCCTGCGGAGTGGGGCCGTTCTACCCGAGCTGCGGCAGCACTACACCACGATCGGGACGCCCGCTCGCGACGCGGCCGGGGGGATCACGAACGCGGTGCTCCTGCTCCACGGCTCCAGTGGCGACGCGAGCCAGCTGCTCGCGCCCTCGTTCAGCGAGGCGCTCTTCGGACCTGGCCAGCCGCTGGACGCGGCCCGCTACTTCCTGATTCTTCCGGACGCCCTCGGCAACGGCGGATCGACCAAGCCCAGCGACGGCCTGAAGGCACGCTTCCCGAAGTACGGCTACGAGGACATGGTGGTCGCGCAGCACCGGCTGATCACCGAGCACTTCGGCATCCAGCGGCTGCGCCTGGTGACGGGCATCTCCATGGGCGGGATGCAGACGTGGCTCTGGGGGATCCGCTATCCGGACATGATGGACGGGCTGGTTCCCATCTCTTCTCAGCCCGTGGCGATCCGTGGCCGGAACCTGCTCTGGCGCCGGATCCTGGCGGGCGCGATCCGCAACGACCCGGAGTGGAACGGCGGGGACTATACCGAGCAGCCGCGGGGCTTCCTTTCGATCATGCCGATGTTCGAGATGCTAGTACAGAACCCGACGGTCCTGGAGGAGAGCTTGACCAGCTACGCGGCCGCGGACGAGTATCTCGACGAGGTGGAGGAAGAGACGCTCGAGGAGGACGACGCCAACAACATTCTCTACCGCTTCGAGGCGTCGTTCGACTACGACCCCGAAGCCGAGCTGGGCAGAATTCGAGCCCCGCTACTTGCGATCCTATTTGCCGACGACGAGTTGAACCCACCCGAGCTGGGCGTCATGGAACGTGTGATGCGCCGCGTCCCGAGCGGTCGCTATTTCCTCCTCGCCGCCGGCCCTAGCTCCCAGGGACACCGAAACCAGGTCCAGGCCGCGCTCTGGCGGGACCGACTGGCAGCCTTCCTGTCATCGCTCCCGCCCGTCGCCGGCCAGCGTTAGTATGATGCCATGAAACCCACACGCCGGGGGGTCAGCCTATCGGTCGCGGTGGCGCTGGCCATCGCCGCCTGTGGCGACGACGTCACGGGACCACAGAATCCCGAGGACGTGACCTTCGCTGCTGCGTTGGGAATCAACCTTTCCGCGATGACCAAGCTGCCTTCGGGCGTCTACATCCAGACGGTGACGGAGGGCACCGGTGGTCAGCTCATCGCGAATAATCTGTTCGTGGCGGACTACAAGGGATGGTTTTCGAACGGGACCCTGTTCGACAGTGGCCGCCTCGAGGGCTTCCGCCTTTCCGAAATGATTCCGGGATTCACGGGTGGCGCCATCGGGATGAGAACAGGAGAGGTGCGGAAAATCGTGGCCCCCTCGGTCCTCGGATACGGCGGTAATCCCCCGCGCGACTCGGGCATTCCACCGAATGCGGTGCTCGTCTTCGAGGTGACCCTGATCCAGATCAGCCCGTAGGTCGTCCTAGACGACCCTCCGGTTCAGAAGGGAGGCGATCGCCTCGTTGAAGGCCTCGGGGTTTTCGAAGTTCGAGAGGTGCCCTACACCAGGGATGACGACCAGGCGTCCGTGCGGCACCCCCTCCGCGATGCGCCGGGCCTCGGCCGGCGGGGTGAGCCCGTCCTCCTCGCCGACGAGAGCGAGAACCGGAATCCGGATCCCCGCGAGTTCCTGGGTGGAGTCTGGACGGTCGCGCATCGCCAGGAGCGCGCGGGCAACGCCCTCCGGGTTCGCCGCCGCGATCTTCGCGCGGACCGCATCCACCACGTGGGGGCGCTCCCGCCGCGTAGTCTCCCCCAGAAGGGCCGGGATCAGGGCCTCGGCGAGCCAGCCTATCCCCTCGGCCCGGACTCGGTCGGCCTGCTGCGTCCGCTTCTTTCGGCCCGCTTCGTCATCGGCCCCGGCCTTGGTGTCGGCCAGGACGAGCGCCGCCACCTTCGTGGGCCACTTCACCTGAATGCGGAAGGCCACGTATCCGCCCATGGAGAGGCCAACGAGGACGGCACTCTCGATTCCGGCGGCTTGCATGTCCCCAACCACGACCTCGGCAAAGCGATCCAGAGAAGGCTCGTCCGGGGCTCTACCGCCGAATCCCGGAAAGCTCGGCGTGAGGACGGTGCGCCCGGTAAGAGCGGCGACCTGGCCATCCCACATCGTCCCGTCGAAGGGGAAAGCGTGCAGAAATACGACCGGGGTCGGTGGGTTCATCGATCTCTCCATCAAGGGGTCACCGTCGGGAGCCGCTCGCCGGCGGGGTGCCACGCGGTCACAGCAGCGCCCGAGCGTCCTTCCAGATCTGCTTGACGAGGTCCCCGGCCGGGACTTCAGCGGCCATCACAGCAGACTGGCCGGCCCACACCTGCATCCGGTGGTAGTCACCAGCAGTCGCACCGGCTTCCTTCATCGCCGCCGTCAAACCTCGTTGAACGGGGTACGGTGCCGGCGGAGGCGCGACTGGAAGCCACCGCCCCGTCGTGGGTGAAGCTGGATTCGTTCAGAAGAAGAAGATCTCTCCGGCCCCGCCCCCGAACGAGGGTATAGCGTTGTCCGCCGCCACCCGTGATCTGCACCGTTACCAGGACGTGCAGGTCCGCATCCGCCCGGTCACGAACCCAGTTCACGACCGGGACCTCTCGGCGGAAGAAGTCCTGGTCGAAGCAGCTCCCGCCCTGACAGTCGAAGAACAGGTTTAGGGCCCCCGCTCCTGAAAACTCCTGGGCCGCGAGCGGGGCGACCGGATCCAACCAAGCCAGCGCCAAGCAAGCCAGGGCAAATCCTAACACTCGTCCACACCCCATGCCGCACCTCCACCCTGGGCTGTTCGAACCGGCCCTGTTGTCGGATCTCCGTCATCTCACTAGACAGCCGAGGCGAGGCTGTCAACCGTACTCTTCGTTGATCGGGATGGGAATCTTGGCGCGGAGTAGGCGCCGCAGGCCGCCCCAGCTCCCCTCACCGAGCGGGTGAACACGCCCTCCGGTTCCCTCTTCGAGGGAGCTTCCCCATCTTCCCTGAGCAAAGCCATCCCCATCCAGGAGAGCGCTCCAAGTCATGCACGATCCGCACCCCCATCTCTCCAGCGCCGACCCCGAGGTCTACGAGGCGATTCAGGGGGAGGTTCGCCGCCAGGCCGGCCAGTTGGAGCTGATCGCGTCGGAGAACTTCGTCTCCAGGGCCGTCCTCGAGACCGCGGGAACGGTCCTCACGAACAAGTATGCCGAAGGGCTTCCCGGGAAACGTTACTACGGGGGATGTGAGTACGTGGACGTGGTCGAGGATCTCGCCCGGAACCGCGCCAAGCAGCTCTTTGCCGCCGACCACGTGAATGTCCAGCCGCACTCGGGCGCCCAGGCGAACATGGCTGTCTATCTGGCCTTCCTATCGCCCGGGGACCGCATCCTCGGGATGAATCTGAGCCATGGTGGGCACCTGACCCACGGCTCACCGGTGAACGCCTCCGGGATCTTGTACAAGGTGAGCGCCTACGGCGTCCGCGAGGAGAATGGGCGGGTGGACTACGATGCGCTCCGGGAGCAGGCGCTCCGTGAGCGGCCGAAGATGATCGTCGCGGGCGCGAGCGCCTATCCTCGCATCCTGGACTTCCCCGCGTTCGCGGAGATCGCGCGGGAGTCGGGGGCGCTTCTCATGGTGGACATGGCGCACATCGCCGGGCTCGTCGCGACGGGGCTCCATCCGAGCCCGATCCCGCATGCGGACGTAGTGACGACCACCACGCACAAGACGCTCCGAGGACCGCGGGGCGGGATGATCTTCGCGAAGGGGGCGCATGCGAAAGCTATCGACAAGGCCGTCTTCCCGGGGACTCAGGGCGGGCCGCTCATGCACATCATCGCGGCCAAGGCCGTGGCCCTGCGGGAGGCCCTCCAGCCTGAGTTCAAGGAGTACGCCTCTCAGGTCGTGAAGAACGCGAAGGCGCTGGGGGATCGCGTCATGGATCGAGGCTTCCGCCTGGTCTCGGGCGGGACGGACAACCATTTGATCCTCATGGATCTTCGGGACCGGGGCGAGCTCTCGGGGAAGGACGCGGAGCACGCGCTCGAGGAGGCTGGGATGACGGTGAACAAGAACACCGTGCCCGGCGAGACCCGGTCTCCCTTCGTGACCTCAGGGCTCCGGATCGGGACTCCGGCTCTCACCACCCGGGGGATGCGGGAGCCCGAGATGGTGCGGATCGGGGGCTGGATCGCCGACGTCTTGGAGCGTCCGACCGACGGATCGCTCCGGTCCCGGATCCGGGCGGAGGTGGGGGATCTCACCCGAGCGTTTCCCCTCTATCCCGAGTTGACGGGGATCGAGGAGTGATTCCGATTCCCCCTGGCGTCCATGGCATCCGCGGCCCAACTTTGGCGCCATGACAGAGGTCATGTTCGCCGACGACGTGCTCGAGCGCCTGAAGGAGCGCAATCCCAGGTTTCACGGGATGGCGTACCTGTTTCTCCTCTCGTCCCTGCACCACGTCATGGAAAGCCTCGAGCGTCCGCGCCACATCACGGGGCCGGAACTCGCGGAGGGAGCCCGTTCGCTCGCGCTCGAGCGGTTCGGGCCGCTTGCCCGCACCGTTCTCGAGCACTGGGGGATCCACGCCACCGGCGATCTCGGGGAGATCGTCTTCGCGCTGGTGGATGCGGGGATCCTCGCCGCCGAGGAGCACGATCGTCCCGATGACTTCCAGGACCTCTTCGCCTTCGAAGACGCCTTCGAACGGGACTATCCCTGGACGGTCGGGGGGTAGCCCCTCAGAAAGCCACGGACGGAACCGTGCTCGGTAGGAGCTCGGGGCTGCCACGGTGCTTCGGCAGGGAAGAGGTGTTCCTGCCTACCGCACCGGAGTCCGCTGCATTAGATCGCTGGGCGACCCTGGAGCGGGGGGTCCCCTCGACCCTTCTGATGGAGAACGCGGGCCGGAGCGCCACGCTCGTGCTCGAACGGATCTTTCCGGAGGGGCCTGTTCTGGTCGCTGCCGGCCCCGGGAACAATGGGGGGGACGGGATGGTCTTGGCCCGGACGCTTGCGGCCCACGGCCGCGACGTGCGGGTGATCATAGTGGGAAGCCGGCCTGCGCCGGATCCCCTTCTTCACGGCTGGCCCGTTCCCATTCAGCGGCTCTCTGACGACGACGAACCGCTCGACACCGCGCTCCGCTCGGCGGGCGTCCTCGTGGACGCGCTCCTCGGGACGGGGGCGAGGGGGGAGCCGCGCGCTGAGCACGCCCGGGTGATCCAGGCGATGAACTCTTCGGGCCGCCCCGTGCTGGCGCTCGATGTTCCCTCGGGGGTGGATGCGAGCAGCGGAGCCGTGCCCGGCATGGCGATCCGGGCTCAGGTCACGGTGGCCCTCGGCTCGCCCAAGCTCGGGACCCTCCTCTTCCCGGCCCGTGAGTTGGCCGGTCGGATCGTCGCAGTCGAGATTGGGTTCCCTCCTCCCGCGACGGGGTGGGCGTCCGCGCGACTTCTCACCCCGGACTGGGCACGAGCGCGAAGGCCGCAGCAGCGCAGGAACCCGACGCACAAGAAGGCCGAGGGATGGCTCCTCATCCTGGCCGGCTCCCCCGGCATGGCCGGGGCAGCGGTGCTGGCCGCGCGGGGGGCGCTCCGGGCGGGGGCAGGATACGTCCAGGTTGCGTCTCCCCCTGAGAACCGGAGTGTGATTCAGGCGGCCGTGCCTGAAGCCATCTTCCTGGATGTCTCGGACGAGGATCGGCTGCTCGACGCGGCCCGGAGCTGTGACGCTCTCGCGGCGGGGCCGGGGATGGGGACGGGTCCGGTCGAGGCCAAGCGGTTGGACCGGCTCCTCTCGCTCCCCGACCTGGGGGGGGTGGTCCTCGACGCGGACGCGCTCACCCTCCTGGGGGAGGGCCGGCTCCCCGGCCTTGCCACGGCTCCCATTGGGAGGCGGCTCCTGACCCCCCACCCGGGGGAGATGGCCCGCTTGGGCGAAATGGCGGAACGGGTCCGGAAGTCCCCGCTCGACGCCTGCCGCTCGGGAGCGGCGCGCTGGCACTCGACGGTCCTTCTCAAGGGGGCTCCCTCCGTGGTGGCCGAAGACGGAGAGGGGCCCGTCTGGGTCTCCGCGACCGGCTCCTCGGACCTGGCCCGAGCGGGGATGGGCGACGTGCTCACCGGGGTGGCCGGGGCATTCATGGCGAGGGGGCTCGGAGGGCTCGAGGCCGCTGGGGTGGCGCTCCACTACACGGGGAGGGCTGCGTCCGCGACGGGGCTCGGGGAGACACTCCTCCCTTCGGACGTGGCTGAGCAGCTGAGCGGCGCGCTGAACGAAGAGGAAGCTTCGAGTGACCTGGGGTACCCCTTCGTGACGCTCGACCTGGATCCTCCTCGGTGACCGGGGGCGGCCAGCCTTTCCCTCCCCGGCCTGGCCCTCCCTGGCCTGGCTCACTCCGGCCCGCCCTGCTCGGTCCCGGGCGCGAGTTCGACCGCATACGGGCGATCCTCTCGGACATCCCGAACCCGGGGCCGGATGTCCGTGTCGGCCCCGGAGACGACGGAGCGGTGTTCTCGGACGGCCTCGCGATATCGACGGATCTCTCCATCGAAGGGGTCCACTTCCGTCTGGACTGGATCTCACCCGAGGAGGCGGGCTACCGCGCGGCCGCCGCGGGGCTGAGCGACCTGGCGGCGATGGCTGCCGAGCCCATCGCCCTCTTCGCCTCCGTCGCGGCGCCCGGGGACGGGACGTCCGCGGAGACGGTGATGCAGGGGGTGAAGCGCCTGGCCGCCCGATCGGGGATCCCGCTCTTGGGCGGAGATCTCACTCGATCTCCCGGGCCGCTGGTCGTCGACGTGGTCTCGGTCGGACGGAGCCTGGACCCGCTCCTCCGTTCCGGGGCCGGCGAGGGGGACGAGCTCTGGGTCACGGGCACGTTGGGGGGTGCCGCTGCCGCGGTGGCCCTCTGGAGTGCCGGACGCCCCGTTCCCGCCGAGGCCCGGAGAGCGTTCGCAGAGCCTTCTCCTCGGGTCCGGGAGGCGATCTGGCTCCGACGGGCGGGGGCCACCGCGGGGATCGACCTCTCCGACGGGATCGCGGGCGATGCGGCTCACCTGGCGGCCGCCTCTGGAGTCTCGATCGTCCTGATCGCGGAGGCCCTCCCGGTCCACCCCGCGCTCTCGGGCGCCGACTTCCCCCCCGGCGTGGACGCGCTCGGGCTCGCCCTGCACGGGGGGGAGGACTACGAGCTCCTCGTCGCCGCCCCGAAGGGAGTCCTCGTCTCGCGGGTAGAGGAATTCTCGTCCCTCTTCGATCTTCCTCTCACCCGGGTGGGGAGAGCCGATGGGGGGGCGGGCGTGTTCCTCGCATCAGGAGCTCAGGGCGATGCACGGCGTCTCCTCCGCGAAGGCTTCGACCAGTTTGGCGCAGGAGGGCCCGGGTGATCCGGTCGATCGTCGTGATCTTCAGCAGCGCGGTCCTGACCGCCTTCTGCGCGAGCGGTGCGTACATCCAGGGCCGGCGGAGCAGATGCGGGTGCGATCGGGTGACCCGCCGCTGGGCGCGGCTCGTCCTGCGTCTCGCGGGGGTTCGGGTTCGCATCGAGGGGCTCGAGCGTGTGGACTGGTCAGAGCCCATGGTGATCGTGGCGAACCACCAGTCCTGGTTCGACGTCTTCGCCCTCGTGGCCTTCCTTCCGGGCCGCACGCGCTTCGTTGCGAAGAAGGAGCTGGGACGGATCCCGATCTTCGGACCCGCGTGGAAGGCGTGCGGACACGTCTCGTTGGACCGCGAGGACCTGACGAGCGCCGTCCAATCGCTCGAACGAGCGGGGAAGCGGGTGCGGGACGAGAAGCTCAACCTCGTCCTCTTCCCGGAGGGGACCCGCTCCCCCGATGGTCGGCTGCAGGCGTTCAAGAAGGGGGCGTTTGTGCTCGCGATCCATACGGAAGTGCCGATCCTTCCGTTGGGGCTCGCGGGGAGCCGGGCGGTCATGCCGAAGGGCTCCTTCCGCATCCGACCGGGCGAGATACGGATCCGGGTCGGGGAACCGATTCCCGTCGAAGGGCTTTCGCACCGGGACCGGGATCGCCTGCTTTCTACCAGCCGGGCTGCGGTAGCCAAGTTGATGGGGGACTTTGAAGGGGAGGAGGAGTGAGCAAGACGACGATCTGTGAGGTCAGGGGAAGGGAGATCCTGGATTCCAGGGGGAACCCGACCGTCGAGGCGGAAGTCGAGCTCGAGGGGGGTGCCAAGGGACGGGCCGCCGTGCCGAGCGGAGCCTCCACCGGCGAGCACGAAGCCGTGGAGCTCCGGGACGGCGACCCGAAGCGGTACCTGGGGCGCGGGGTGACGAAGGCGGTAGGGATGCTCCGCGGCGAGATACGGAACCTCCTCCTCCGCACGGACGCCGCCGATCAGGCGGGTGTGGACGGAGCGATGATTCAGCTGGATGGAACCACCAACAAGGGCCGCCTCGGGGCGAACGCGATCCTCGCCGCTTCCCTTGCCGTCGCACGCGCCCGGGCCGATGCGGAGGGGCTACCCCTCTTCCAGTCGCTCGGTGGGGATGATGCCACCCTCCTCCCCGTTCCCATGATGAATATCCTGAACGGAGGGGCCCACGCACCGAACAACGTGGACCTCCAGGAGTTCATGATCGTGCCGATCGGAGCGGAGAGCTTCGACGAGGGTCTCCGCATGGGCGTCGAGATCTTTCACCACCTGAAGCAGGTCCTCACGGAGCAGAAGGGAAGCACGGCCGTGGGCGATGAGGGAGGGTTCGCGCCCGACCTCGAAGGGAACGAGGAAGCGGTGGAGGTCGTCCTCCGGGCGATCGAGCGAGCGGGCTACCGCCCCGGCGAGGATGTCGTTCTCGCGCTCGACGCGGCGGCCTCCGAGTTCTATAAGGACGGGAAGTACACCTTCCGCTGGTCGTCGGGGGAAGTGAAGGACTCGGACGGGATGATCGCGTTCTGGCAGGACTGGGTGGCGCGCTACCCGATCCGCTCCGTCGAGGATCCCCTGGACGAGAACGACTGGGAGGGGTGGAAGAAGCTGACCGGGGCGCTCGGCGACCGGGCTCAGATCGTGGGGGACGACATTTTCGTCACGAGCCCTGGGCGCCTCCTCCGCGGCATCCGGGAAGGAGTGGCGAACGCCATTCTCGTAAAGGTGAACCAGATCGGGACGCTGACCGAGACCCTCGAGGCCGTGCGGGTAGCCCAGCAGGCAGGGTACGGCTCGATCATCTCCCACCGATCGGGGGAGACGGAGGACGTCTTCATCGCGGACCTGGCTGTCGCGACAGGAGCTGGACAGATTAAGACTGGGAGCGGGTCCCGGACGGACCGAGTCGCGAAGTACAACCAGCTCCTGAGGATCCAGGAGATGCTTGGGGCGCGGGCCCGGTACCCGGGGCGTTCCTTCTGGAGCAAGGCCTAGAGCATGTTGGGGGTGTGGCAATGAAGATTCGACGGGTTGTCTTCACGAGTTTGCTGAGCGCCTCCGTGTACTACGCCATCTTCGGTGGCGAGTACTCGGCGTTCGAGCTGCGGGGAATCGGGCGGGACGTCGAGAAGGAGCGAGCCGCCCTCGTCGAGCTGGAGGAGACGACGGCTGGGCTCCAGGCCCGAGCCGACGCCCTCGAGAACGATCCGAGGACGCTCGAGACGCTCGCTCGCGAGAACTTTGGGATGATCCGGGACGGGGAGGTGCTCTACCGCTTTGCGGACTCGGAGGAGCCCGACCCCGAGGCGCCGTGAGGCGTTGACACCCCGACCCCTCCCGGGTAGCGTTTCCATCCCTCGCCGGAGTAGCTCAGCTGGTTAGAGCAGCGGAATCATAATCCGCGTGTCGGGGGTTCGAGTCCCTCCTCCGGCACTGAATTACGACAAGGGTTATCAGCCTCCAGGGCACGCCCCGTGAGGCCGTGTTTTTTCGCGGTCACTAGGCCGGAACGACGCACATAGCGGATCCTGGTCGTGGAGGACGACCGCAAGGTTGCCCGCTTCCTCGAGCGCTCGCTCCAGGAGGAGGGTTACACGGTCGATAGTCGCGAGTCGCGCGCGACGGCGTGGAGGGGTCCACGAAGGCGCACGTCGAGAAGTACGACCTCTTCGTCCTCGACATCATGCTGCCGGGTCGATCGAGCCTCGAGATCACGCGGGACCTCCGGACGGAAGAGAGCACGGCGCCGATCCACCTACTCACGGTGCGAGACCGGAATGATGACATTGTGGCCGGCCTGGACGCGGGAGCGGACGACTACCTCACGAAGCCGTTCAGCCTCGACGAGGTGCTGGCGCGGATCCGGGCCCTCCTTCGGCGCGGGGGGGCGCGAAGGCCGGACCGGCTCCTGTACGACGACGTGGAGCTGGATCGGGTCCGCCACGAGGCCCGCCGGGGCGGGGTCATGATCGACCTCTCTCCTCTCTCCATCGTCCTGGCCCCGGCGCTGACGCTCCTCCTCGCCGTGGGCACGCCGGGGTGCGCCTCCGCCCAGGGCGCACCGGCGATGGACAGCACGATGACTCACGCCATGCCGACCACCACGAATACGATGGTCGGGGCCGACCAAATGATCATGCTGCCTGGCCCTCTCGGCATTTCGCGCGGTCGCGAAGGGTCCGGAACTTCCTGGCTCCCCGATGCCACCCCCATGGCGGCCGTGCATTTCATGGCGGGCCCGTGGGAGCTGATGGTGCATGGCAATGTGTTCGTTCAGTACATCGACCAGGGGAGCGACCGGGGGGACAGCCAGTTTGGGAGCATCAATTGGCTGATGGGAATGGCGCGGCGGTCCTGGGCGGGGGGCGACCTCGGTTTCCGGGCGATGATGAGCGCGGAGCCGTTTACCATCCCAGGGTGCGGCTATCCGATCTTGCTGGCTACGGGTGAGCTATGTCACGGGGAGCCGATCCACGACGCGCAGCACCCGCACGACCTCTTCATGGAGTTGGCGGCGCAGTACCAGCGGTCGATCACCGACCACGTGGCCGTACAGCTCTACGGCGGGCCGGCGGGCGAACCTGCCCTCGGCCCCGTCGCGTTTCCCCACCGGCCTTCGGCCCTTTCGAACCCACTGGCGCCAGTCAGCCATCATTCGTTCGACGCGACGCATGTTTCCTTCGGGGTAGTTACCGGCGGTCTCTACGGCCGGCGATGGAAGGTCGAGGGCTCGCTCTTCAACGGGCGTGAGCCGGACGAGGACCGACTCGGCATCGATCTCGCCTCCTTGGATTCCTATTCAGGGCGTGTTTGGGTCGTGCCCAGCGACCGGTGGGCGATTCAGGTCTCGGCCGGACGGCTCAACGACGCGGAGCCAGGGCACGAGCCAGGCGGGCCCGGTGTCGACGTGGCCCGCTACACCACCTCGGCTACCTACTACCGGCCGCGGGCGGCTGGCGGGAGCTGGGCGACCACGGCCGGGCTCGGGCACAACGTCGAGCAGGGCAGGGCCACGGATGCGCTCCTCCTGGAGACCAGCCTTGACGTTCGCGGGCGTCACCTCGTCTTCGGGCGGGCGGAATGGGCGGAGAAGTCCGGCGAGGACCTCGTCGTGGACGAGGACCCCACTGCGTTCAGCAGCGAAATGGGAAGGCTGCAGGCGGTGGCGCGCACGTACGACGTCGGAACTTTGGCGCTTGGATACACCCGACGATTCGCGCCGCATCACGGATGGGTTCCCGGGCTCGGTGCTCGTGCTTCACTCAATTTCGTCCCTGCGGATCTCGAGCGCGTGTATGGTCAGGGTAACCCTGTGGGCTCCGCCTTCACCGTGTTTCTGAGCTTCCGGCCGACGGCGACTGGGATGGCCTCCGAAACGTCCCCCGGTATGACCTCTAAGCCGATGCCGGGAATGCCAGGCATGTAGCACGGCTGAAGGTCGGTCGGCGTGGCATGGGGCGGTGGCGCCGCCCTAGGGTGCGAGCGAGCGAGCCTCCCCGTATCTTCTCGATGTTCTCGCTGGCGAGCCACGGCTTGCTCGAGTGTCCTCCGAACCAGTGTTACAGGCACTGTCCTGAGCCATGCCCACCACAGATCGGCCCATCCAGCTCCTTGAGGAGCGCCGCCGCACTCTGCAGCAGGCGGTCGGACGCCCCCTACGCACGCCGGCCGGGTCCACGGGCCCAGCGCTCACGGCCAAAGGCCGCCGTCATCTGATCGAGGAGCTCGAGGAGCTCTACTGGAACGATCTGGAATGGGAGAACGTCACTGAAGAAGAGCGGATGGAGGGAGGTTCCCTTCCCGAGCTCACCTTCCCGGGTGTCCTGGCCCTCGTCCGAGGACTCCTCCTGACGGAGGTCATCGAGGGCTCGGCCGCCATGCCGGAGCCGCGTCCGGAGGTCGTGGAGGACTTCTTCGGTTTCCTCTCGGGGCGCATTCTGGCGCTCCGGCGGGAGGCCGCGGGGGGCCCGGGTGAGGAAGGAGACCGCGCGGCCCTCGAGCTCCGGATGACGGCGGCTCTCCTTGATCGCGCGCTCCTCGAGTACCATCGCCTTTCGCCTGAAGACGTGGGGACGCTGGAGTAGCGGCGACCCCGTCCGGTCCTTCCCGTGATCGTCCCGCCACGCCCGGGGCACCGCTATCTCGCGGGTGCCCCTCTTCTGTTCGCCCACCGGGGCGGCGCCAAGCTGGCCCCCGAGAATACACTCGAGGCGTTCCGAGCCGCCGTCGAGCGCTGGCAGGCGGACGTCCTGGAGCTGGACGTGCGCCGAACTAGGGACGGTGAGCTCGTCGTCCTCCACGATCCGACCGTGGATCGGACGACCGACGGGACCGGGGCGGTGGTGGATCTGGATTGGAGAGAGGTGAGGGAGCTCGACGCGGCGCACCGGTTCGTGGACCTCGCGGGTGAGCCGTCCTTTCGGGGAACGGGGGTCAGGATCCCGCGGTTCCTGGACCTGCTCCAGGACCTTCCCCACGCTCGACTAAATGTGGACGCGAAGGATCCGGCCGCGCAGGTGGAGCTGGTGGAGTTGCTCCACGGGTTGGGGCAGGCGCACCGTGTCCTCCTCGCGTCGGAGAACGAGGAGGGGCGGGCCGACCGACTCGGGTACCGCGGCGCCACCTCGGCGACTCGCGGGCAGCTCAGGCTGTTCGCTTCCCTCCATCGACTCCCAGGCGGCGGTCCGTACACGCCTCGCACGGATGCCCTTCAGATCCCTTATCGTTGGAAGGAAAGGCAGATCGTGACCCCTCGTCTGGTGCGAGAGGCTCATCGGAGGAACCTTCCCGTGCACGTCTGGCTCGTGGACGAGCCCGAGGTGATGCGCCTCCTCCTCTCTTGGGGGGCGGATGGGATCCAGACGGATCGTCCCGATATCCTGGCGCGGGTCCTTCACGAGGAGACGGGACGGCCGCTCCCTCCAGGGTTCGAGTCAGAGATGGGCGGCGGGGTGGGGCAGGGGGAGGGGGACGGGGACGGGAATGAGTGACCTTCCGGCTCGCGTGGGGGCGCACTTCTCCGAGCGCGGCTGGATCTCTCCCGGAGACGCGGTCGTCGTGGCATGCTCAGGAGGCCTCGATTCCCTTGTGCTCCTCCACCTCCTTCGCTTCTGCCTGCCATCGCTTAGGCTCCGCACCGAGGTCGCTCACTTCGACCATCGCATGCGGAAGTCGTCGTCGGACGACGCCGCATGGCTCTCGGGGTTGGCTCGTGCGTGGGACGTTCCCCTCCACATGGGACGCGCCGACGAGGTTCCTACGAGTGAGGCGGCGGCACGAGACGTCCGCTACCGGTTCCTCGAGGAGCTTCGGTCGCGCATTGGGGCGAGGTGGGTTGTTACCGCGCACCACGCGGACGACCAGGTCGAGACCGTCCTCTTCCGACTCCTCCGGGGCACGGGGATCGAGGGCCTTCGGGGCATCCCGGAGGTGAGGGAGCCAGGGATCCTTCGCCCCCTCCTTCCCTTCACGCGCTCAGAGCTGGAAGGGCACGCGGCGCGGGCGCATATCCAGCCCAGGGAGGACCCATCGAACCGCTCCTCCCGTTTCGCCCGAAACCGGGTGCGGCACGGGCTCCTTCCCCATCTCGAGCGGATCCACCCGGGAGCGAGAGGAGGCGTGCTCCGGATCTCCCGTCACGCGGCCGAGGCTGCCGTCCTTCTCGATGGTCTCATCCAACCCATGATTGATGAGGTTGTCCTCGAGCGGGCCGATCGCTCGATCCGGATCGACCGGGACCGCTTTCTCCGATTCAGCGAAATCGAACGGGCGGAGATCCTGCGCCGCCTCTGCGACTCCCTCTCCCTCGCTCTCTCGGAGTCGGGAACCGCGACCACCCTCCAGTTTATGACGAGAGGCTCGAGCGGGAGCGAGATCCGGCTCTCCGGCAGCGTGAGGCTCGCTCGCTCCTTCGACCGGTTCGTGCTGGAGCGCTGCGATTCCTCCGGGCAGGGTGAGCCCCCGATGGACGGATCGCTCACGATTCCTTCTCTCAACCAAGGGAAGGGTGAGTTCACCTGCTCGGCGCGGCGGTACGAAGCACGCTGGGGAGTTGAAGGGCGCGGCCGGGGCGTGGCCGGAGAGTCGGGTTGGGAGTGGGCCATATTTCCCGCGTCCGAGATCGCGCTTCCGCTCTGCTTCCGCACCTGGCGAGACGGCGACCGCACTCGGACCCCGGGGGGAGGCAAGAAGTTGAAGAAGCTCTTCGGTGAGCTCCGGGTCCCGAGGGAGGATCGGGATCGCCTTCCGCTCCTCGTGGATGCGGAGGGGGTCGTGATCTGGATTCCGGGAAGGCACCAGGCTCCGGGTCCCGTGCCCCTCGGAGGCGCCGAGGTCGGAGTCGGAGGCTCCTGGTTCGTGGGGGTGCGGAATGTCGACGGATCTTGACGCCCCGATCCGCGACGCCAAGATCTGCCGCGTTGTCTACTCCACGGAGCAGATCGCCGCGCGGGTCGCCGAGATGGGGCGGGAGATCACGCGACACTACGAGGGCCGGGAAGACCTCCTGGTCATCGGGCTCCTCAAGGGCTCGTTCATCTTCGTGGCGGACCTGGTGCGGACGATCCACTTCCCCCACCACGTGGATTTCCTGATCGCGTCCAGCTACGGGACGGGTATGGACTCGTCGGGGATAGTAGAGTTCCTCTACGATCCCGGGGTCCGGATACAGGGCCGACACGTTATCTTGGTGGAAGACATCGTGGACACGGGGTCCACGATCGATTTGGTCCTACCCCTGCTGGAGAAGCGGGGGCCGGAGAGCCTGGAGCTCTGCGTTCTTCTCCACAAACGGCGGGTGCGGCTGAAGAAGGAGCCTCGCTGGGTCGGCTTCGACGCCCCCCAAGAGTTCCTGGTGGGGTACGGCCTGGATCACGCGGAGAGCTTTCGGCACCTCCCCTTCATCGGTAGCCTGTGACGGTGGCGCGGCGAGCACGCCCCCGGAGCGAGTGACGCCAGATGGCCCAGCGGCAATCCCCTAAGAAGCACGATCCCAAAGAAGCGACGTGGGCGCGCCTGTCCCGCACCGCCTCCTTCTGGATCATCGTGATCCTCCTCCCCGCCCTGATCTTTAACCTCATTCGTGCGCGGGGTGAGCCTCGCTTCGAGTTCTCGTATACGGACTTCCGGTCAGAGCTCGAGCAGGGGAACGTGCAGGAGGTGACGATCATCCAGGGCATCCGGATCGAGGGAGAGTTCAAGCGCGCGGTCAACCGGAACGGCACCGACTACGTCGCGTTCGACGTCAACCTGCCCGGGGAGATCACTGACCGGCTAACCGGGGAGCTCGAGGCGCAGGGGGTCGTGATCCGAGGGGAGCCCGAGCAGACGCCATGGTGGACCTTCCTCATCGGGGCTCTCCCCTGGGTCATCCTGATTGTCTTCTGGTTCTGGCTCCTCCGCACAATGCAGGGAGGGGGGAATAAGGCGTTCCAGTTCGGGCGGTCCAAGGCCAAGCTCATCTCGCCGGATACGCCCAAAGTCACCTTCGCGGATGTGGCCGGAGCCGACGAGGCGAAGAATGAGCTCCAGGAGATCATCGAGTTTCTGAAGGACCCGCAGAAGTTCTCGAGGCTCGGCGGCCGCCTTCCGAAGGGTGTCCTCCTGGTCGGCCCTCCAGGGACGGGGAAGACCCTCATGGCGAAGGCTGTGGCCGGTGAGGCCGGACGTCCCTTCTTCCAGATGTCGGGGTCGGACTTCGTCGAGATGTTCGTTGGGGTCGGGGCGTCTCGGGTGCGGGACCTCTTCGAGCAGGGAAAGGCGCACGCGCCATGCATCGTCTTCATCGACGAGATCGACGCCGTCGGACGCCATCGGGGCGCTGGGCTCGGGGGCGGGCACGATGAACGAGAGCAGACGTTGAACCAGCTCCTCGTGGAGATGGATGGGTTCGAGGCGAACGATGGGGTGATCCTGCTCGCCGCCACGAACCGCCCGGATGTCCTGGACCCCGCGCTCCTGCGCCCCGGCCGTTTCGACCGTCATGTGATCGTGGACTCCCCGGACGTGCTCGGCCGGGAGCAGATCCTGAAGGTCCACGCGCGGAAGCTGCCGCTCGCGGACGACGTCGAACTTGCGATCGTCGCCAAGGGGACTCCAGGGCTCTCTGGTGCGGACCTCGCGAACATCTGCAACGAGGCCGCTCTCCTCGCGGCTCGCGGCGGGGCCGAGAAGGTGACCATGGACGACTTCGAGTCGGCCAAGGACAAGGTCATGCTCGGGACCGAGCGACGGAGCATGGTCCTCACGGAGAACGAGCGGAAGCTCACGGCCTACCACGAGGCGGGCCACGCCGTCATCGGCCTCCGGATCCCTGGGTTGGACCCGATCCATAAGGTGACGATCGTTCCCCGGGGCCGGGCGCTCGGGATTACGGCGTCGCTTCCCCAGGAGGACCGGCACTCGTATACGAAAGACTGGCTCGAGGGGCAGCTCGCGATGCTCTACGGGGGAAGAGTCGCCGAGGAGATGATCTTCGGTCCCACGAAGATCACGACGGGCGCGGGGAACGACCTCGAGCGCGCAACGCAGATCGCGCGCCGCATGGTGACCCGCTTCGGGATGTCGGACCTGATCGGCCTCATGGCCGTGGGCGAGTCCGAGCACGAGGTGTTCCTCGGGCGGGATATGACCACGCGCCGCGAGGTCTCGGAGCATACGGCCCAGATCGTGGACCAGGAGGTGAAGCGAATGCTCGACGAGGCCCACGAGCGCGCCCGCCGGGTCCTCGAGGGGGAACGCGACCTCCTGGAGGCGATCGCGCAGGCGCTCCTCGAGCGCGAGACGCTCGGGAATCACGACGTGGGGCTCCTGGCAGAGGGAAAGACGTTGCCGCCCCTGGACCTGCTTCGCCCCGACTCGTCCGGGGAAGGCGGCCAGAAGCCCGCCGCTCTCGCTCCCCGCGAGTTGCCTAACAAGACCATCGAAGGCGAGCTCCCGGAGGAAGTGGGGGAGCGGGAAGAGGGGAAGGAGGCCGAGGTGCCTACGCCCGTCGCCCGCCTCGGCACCGAGGCGCCGGGTCCCGACGCCTCCCGGGGATGAGGGAAGCTTTCTCCGACTCGTTCATCTCGGCCATCTCGTCCATTAGCCCCGACATCGAAGCTCTGCCCCGCCCCCGCGCGTGGGCGATCGCCGGAGGAGAAATCCTCCTCGATCGTCCCGTGATCATGGGGATCCTGAACCTCACGCCCGACTCCTTCTCGGACGCGGGCGAGCTCCCCGACGTCGGGGCTGCATTGGAGCGGGCGGGGCGGATGGTGGAGGAAGGGGCCGGTCTCCTGGATGTGGGGGGTGAGTCTACCCGCCCAGGGGCCCGATCCGTACCGGCGGAGGAGGAGATCCGAAGGGTCGTACCGGTGGTGGAAGCGCTCCGGAGCCGGTGGCCCGTCCCCCTCTCCGTGGACACGCGGAAGGCCCTGGTGGCACGGGCGGCCCTCGCCTCGGGCGCGGCAATCGTGAACGATGTCTCGGCGCTGGCATTCGATCCAGAGATGGCAGGTATGGTCCGAGAAACGGGGGCCGGGCTCGTGCTCATGCACATGCGCGGGACCCCGGAGGAGATGGTGGGAAGGGCTCGGTACGACGACCTCGAGGGGGAGGTCGTGGCCGAGCTCGAGGCGGCGGTGGACCGGGCCCTCGGGGCAGGGATCCGAAGGGACGCCCTGGTGGTGGACCCGGGGCTCGGGTTCGCGAAGACCGCGAGCCAGAGCCTCCGCATCCTCGCCTCCCTGGACCGTCTCGGCGCGCTCGGGCTCCCCATCCTGGTCGGTCCGAGCCGTAAGAGCTTCCTGGGTGAGGTCCTGGGGGTCCCCCCCTCGTGGCGCGCCGTGGGCTCGGCGGTGGCGTGCGTCATGGCCTATCTCGCCGGGGCGCGTATCTTCCGGGTGCACGACGTGGCGGTCGCGTCGCAGGCGCTCCGCGTCGCGGAGGCGATCAGGGGCGCGGGGGACCGGGCCCCCGAGTGAGGGGTCGAAGGTGCCCGTCCCCGAAAGGTTTTCCCCAGAGGAGGTGAGGACGACGACGTGAGGTCGCTATGGGATCAGGTGCAGCTCCTGACGCCGGGGTGGGCCGACCTCATCGAGATCGCTCTCGTGGCGGCCCTCGTCTATTGGCTTCTTCTTCTCCTCCAGCGGACCCGGGCGATGCAGATGATCCTCGGGGTGGGCTTCCTCGCGGGCGTCTACTTCCTTGCCCGGATCCTGAACTTCTCGCTGATCAGCACGATCCTCGAGGCGCTGTTCCAATACGGAGCCATCGCAGCGCTCGTGGTCTTTCAGCCCGAGCTCCGCTCTGCCCTGGCCCGGCTCGGACAGACCCAGATGTTCCGGATGTTTGCGAAGCTCGAGAGCCGGAATGTGGCGGACGAGGTGGTGGAAGCGGTCGAACAGCTCGCGCGGACGAGTACCGGGGCAATCATCGTTCTGGAGAACGAGGTAGGGCTCAGTGAATACGCGAGGACGGGGAGCGCGATCGAGGCGCGGGTCTCGAGGGAGATGCTCACGACGATCTTCACGCCGTACTCTCCCCTCCACGACGGGGCTGTGATCATCTCAGGCGACTCGATCAAGGCGGCGGGAGCGATCCTTCCGCTCACACAGACTCCGCTCCTCGACAAGTCCCTTGGCACCCGGCACCGGGCGGCCTTGGGGCTCGCCGAGGAATCCGATGCGCTTGTGATCGTCGTCAGCGAGGAGACTGCACGCGTCTCCGTGGCGCACGGGGGACGGCTGGAGGTGGGGGTGGGGGTGGCTCGCATGAGGCAGCTCATCGAGGGAGCTCTGCGCGGGCCGGGGCGGGCTCCCGGTCTGGCTCCCGCGGCCGGTTGAGGGCGGCTCCCGGCGCGATGTATCGAGAGCGGCTTCGCAGCACGCTCCCCCGGGTTCGTGAGCGCATCGAGGCGGCCGCCCGGAAGGCCGGGAGGGATCCGGCGAGCGTCCGGATCGTGGCGGTCACGAAGGGGCATGGATACGAGGCCGTGGAGGCCGCGCTCGCCGCCGGGCTCCAGGACCTGGGCGAGAACCGGGTGGAGGAGCTCGAGGAGAAGGCCGGGCGGACGCTTCCCGGACGAGCGCGTTGGCACATGATCGGGCACCTTCAGCGGAGGAAGGCGCCCCGGGTCCGAGGGGTCGCGCACCTGGTGCATTCGGTGGACTCCCTCCGGCTGGCGGAACGGCTGGACGATGCGGAGCGGCTGGGCCTGGCGGAGCGGATGGACGTGGGAAGTGGGCAGGCGGGACAGGGCGGGCAGAACGCGGCCCTCCCCCTTCCGATCCTCCTCCAGGTAAACACGGCGGGGGAGGAATCCAAGAGCGGCTTCGCCCCGGGCGAGCTCGCGGAGGCGCTGGGGGCTGTGCTCCGGCTCACGACGCTCAGAGTGGAGGGACTCATGACCATGGCCCCTCTCACGAACGACGAGGCCGTGCTGCGCGCGACCTTCCGCGGCCTGCGGGAGCTCCGCGACGAGGCGAGGGGGAGGCTTCCGACCTTCGCGGGGACGGAGCTTTCCATGGGGATGTCGAACGACTTCGAAATCGCGGTCGAGGAGGGGAGCACGATCGTGAGGCTAGGGACAGTTCTCTTGGGGGAGTTACCGGAATGATCGATCTCACACCGCTGGATGTCCGCAAGAAGAAGGGCGATTTCGGGAAGACGATGCGGGGCTACGACCCGCGGGAGGTGGATCATTTCCTCGAGCTCGTGACCGAGCGCATGGACGAGCTTGTGAAGGAGCTCTAGTGTTGTCCACTCGCTATCCGGCCGCCCCCGAGAGCCTCCTCGCCCTCGAGGAGGAGATCCTCGCCTGTTGGCGCGAGGAGCGCCTCTTCCAGCGCACCCTGGATGCGAGTGCCGGAGGAGACCCGTTCGTCTTCTACGAGGGCCCTCCGACCGCGAACGGCCGTCCGGGACTGCACCACATCATCTCGCGGGCGATCAAGGACCTGGTTTGCCGTCACCGCACGATGCAAGGGCGGGACGTGACCCGGATCGCGGGCTGGGATACGCACGGCCTTCCCGTCGAGATCGAGGCCGAACGGAAGCTCGGGATCTCGGGGAAGCCGGAGATCGAGCGCCTCGGGATCGAGCGCTTCAACCAGGTGTGCCGGGACTCCGTCTTCACCTACCAGGAGGAGTGGGAGCGCCTCTCGGAGAGGATCGGATACTGGCTGGACTACTCCCGTCCGTACGTGACCTTCCACACCCCCTACATCGAGTCCGTGTGGTCGATCCTGAAGGAATTGGCGGGGAAGGGGCTCCTCTACCGCGGCCAAAAGTCGGTCCCCTACTGCCCGCGCTGCGGGACAGCGCTCTCCTCGCACGAGGTGGCCCAGGGCTACGAGGACGTGGAGGATCCGTCGCTCTACTTTCTC
This sequence comes from Gemmatimonadota bacterium, assembly GCA_009692105.1. GTDB lineage: Bacteria > Gemmatimonadota > Gemmatimonadetes > Longimicrobiales > Gaopeijiaceae > SHZS01. The sequence goes on from SHZS01000005.1 coordinate 63,752, forward strand.
AGCGACTGGACGGACCCCGAGGGGCGGCCGGACCCCGAGCGTCGCGCGTTTCTGGTGTGGACCACGACGCCTTGGACGGTACCCTCGAATACGGCCCTCGCGGTGAGGGCGGACATGACGTACGCCGAGGTCGCTTGGGAGGGGCGGAGGGTGTGGCTCGCGGAGTCTCGGGTCGAGGAGGTCTTCGGGGATGGAACGGAGATCCTCGCGACCCGCTCCGGCAGCCAACTCGTCGGGACTCGCTACCGCCGGGTCCTCGACCTCGTCCCGGTCTCGGACGAGGAGCTGGGACGTGGATGGAGCGTGGTAGCCGAGGACTTTGTCTCGGCGGAGGACGGCTCCGGGATCGTGCACCTGGCGCCCGCGTTTGGGGCGGACGACTACGG
>SHZS01000041.1 GCA_009692105.1 Gemmatimonadota bacterium
AACGCCACAAAACTCCCCAGCCCTTTCTTCGACTGGATCAGCGTGATCGCCGCCGTCAGCGTCGTCTTTCCGTGGTCTACGTGTCCAATCGTCCCCACGTTTACGTGCGGCTTCGTTCGCTCGAATTTTGCCTTGGCCATCGGTTCCTCTTCTCCAGCGTCCGGTACTGTGGTGTTTCCGAGGGTCGGCGAGCGTGCATCTCCCTATTAGGGAACGGCTACGCTCGGGACGTCTTGCCTCCGTTCGCAGTCATGATCTGCTCGGCCACGCTCTTGGGAACCTCTTCGTAGTGACCGAACTGCATCGTGTAGACGGCCCGTCCCTGGCTCATGGAGCGGAGGGTGGTCGAATACCCGAACATCTCACCGAGCGGCACGGTCGCCTCGATCACACGGGCGCCCGAGCGTTCGGTCATCCCCTCGATCCTTCCACGCCGCGAGGAAAGATCTCCAATCACGTCCCCCATATAGTCGGCGGGGGTCACGACCTCCACGTCCATGATCGGCTCGAGGAGGACCGGGTTAGCGCGCCGGACCGCCTCCTTCAATGCCATAGAGCCCGCGATCTTGAACGCCATCTCTGAGGAGTCCACCTCGTGGTACGATCCGTCGATGAGCTGCACGGCGAGGTCGATGATCGGGTAGCCCGCGAGCGTCCCGTTGTCGAGCGCCCCCCGGATCCCCGCCTCGACCGAGTTGATATACTCCTTCGGGATCGAGCCGCCGATGATCTTGTTCTCGAAGACGAAGCCCGAGCCTGTCTCTCCCGGCGAGAGGTTGATCACGACGTGCCCGTATTGGCCGCGTCCCCCCGTCTGCCGAACGAACCGTCCCACCACCTTCTGGACCGACGAGCGAACGGTCTCGCGGTACGCCACCTGCGGGCGCCCCACGTTGGCCTCGACCTTAAACTCTCTCCGGAGCCGGTCCACGATGATCTCGAGGTGGAGCTCCCCCATCCCCTGAATGATCACCTGGTTCGTCTCGGGATCCGTGTAGACGCGGAAGGTCGGATCCTCCTCGGCCAGCTTGGACAGGCCCATGGAGAGCTTGTCCTGATCGACCTTCGTCTTGGGCTCGATCGCAACCGAGATCACCGGATCGGGGAACTTCATGCTCTCGAGCACGATCGGATGGTCCGGGTCGCACAGCGTGTCCCCGGTACGAACGTCCTTGAGCCCGATGGCGGCCGCGATGTCCCCGGCGAAGACCTCGTCCCGCTCCTCGCGCTTGTTCGCGTGCATCTCGAGGATTCGCCCGATCCGCTCGCGCTTCCCATTCGTGGCGTTCACCACGTGGGTACCCGAAGGGATCGACCCCGAATAGACGCGGAAGAAGGTGAGCTTTCCGACGAAGGGATCGGTCATGATCTTGAAGGCCAACGCGGAGAACGGCTCCTTGTCATCGGCCTTCCGGGTCATGATCACTTCCTCGTCGCCCGGTTCGTGACCGGTGACGGGAGGCACATCCATCGGGGAGGGGAGGTAGTCTACGACCCCGTCGAGGAGGAGCTGAACGCCTTTGTTCTTGAAGGCGGAGCCGCAGAAGACGGGGAAGAGCTTCCCCGCGACGGTGGCTTTCCGGATCGCCTTCTTGAGCTCCTCCTCGGTGATCGCTTCGCCTCGGAGGTACTTCTCCAGGCTATGGTCGTCGTGCTCGACGGCCGCCTCGACGAGCGCCTCGCGCAGGGCGTTCGCCTTGTCCTGGAGCTCTGCGGGGATCTCCTCGGCGTGGTACGTGGAGCCCAGCTCGTCGTCGGTGATCCAGCACTTTTGATGGACGACGTCCACAATCCCGTTGAATCCCTCGCCGTCCTTCGCGGGAAATTGCACGGCGTGCGCGTTTGCCTTCAGGCGGTCGCGCATCATGTGGACCACATGGTCGAAGTCAGCCCCGACCCGGTCCATCTTGTTCACGAACGCCACCCGGGGAACCCCGTAGCGGTCCGCCTGCCGCCACACGGTCTCCGATTGCGGTTCGACACCCGCCACGGCACAGAACACCGCGACCGCCCCGTCGAGGACGCGGAGGGACCGCTCCACCTCGACGGTGAAGTCCACGTGCCCCGGAGTATCGATGATGTTGATCCGATACTCGGTGCCGAGCCTCGTCCAGAACGCGGTGGTCGCGGCCGAGGTGATCGTGATTCCGCGCTCCTGCTCCTGCTCCATCCAGTCCATGGTCGCAGCGCCTTCATGCACCTCGCCCATCCGATGCACCTTTCCCGTATAGAACAGGATGCGCTCGGTGGTCGTGGTCTTCCCGGCATCGATGTGCGCCATGATGCCGATGTTCCGGAAGTGCTGAAGGGGGTGCTTCCTCGCCATGGATCCTGGTCTCGATTCCTGTTCGTCGGTCCTGTTGATCTCAACCCACACAAAACGCGCAGCGGCGTGGAAGCGGAAAGCGCGGAACTCCCTCGAGTGACCTCCCATTGGCCACCAACCCTTCCGCGCTATCTCGATCGAGTTCGGACCCCGAGAGGTCCGCCGCTTCGGCGCCCTGCGCGCGCCATCGGTAATGCGGCCTGGACTACCAGCGATAGTGGGCGAAAGCCTTATTCGCCTCGGCCATCCGGTGCGTGTCTTCCTTTTTCTTTATGGTCGAACCCTCGTTGCGGGCCGCCGCCATCAGCTCGGCCGCCAGCCTCTCTGACATCGTCTTCTCACCCCGTGCCCTCGCGTACGAAATCAGCCACTTGATCGCCAGCGCATTCCGGCGCTCGGGCCGAACTTCGACAGGAACCTGGTACGTGGCCCCCCCGACCCTCCGGCTCTTTACTTCGAGCGCCGGCTTTGCGTTCTGTACCGCCTGGTTGAACAGCTGGAGCCCAGGCTGGCTCGCCTTCTCTTCAACGATGTCCAGGGCCGTGTAGAAGATCGTCTCCGCGATCGACTTCTTCCCGTCTACCATGAGCGTGTTCACGAATTTCGCGACCAGCGGAGACTCGAATTTCGCGTCCCCCTGGACCTCTCTCACCTCAGCAGTCGAACGACGACTCATCGGCTCGCCTGATCCCTGGCGCCGCGACCTGTCACGCCTTGCCTTCCTTAGGTCGCTTGGCGCCGTACTTGGAGCGACTCTTACGACGGCTCGTCACTCCCGACGCGTCCAGCGTTCCCCGGATCGTGTGATAGCGAACCCCCGGAAGGTCCTTCACCCGACCTCCCCGGATCAAGACGATCGAATGCTCCTGGAGGTTATGGCCCTCCCCGGGGATATAGGAGGTCACCTCGTATCCATTCGTAAGCCGCACGCGGGCCACCTTCCGGAGCGCGGAGTTCGGCTTCTTCGGCGTCGTCGTATAGACGCGCGTGCAGACTCCGCGCTTTTGCGGGTTCCCCTGGAGAGCCGGAGACTTGGTCTTCTTCTCGACCTTTCTGCGGCCCTTCCGTACGAGCTGACTGATCGTCGGCATGCGTTCGCGTTCCCACTGGTCAAAAAACCGCGCTCGCGATCACCTTCGCAGCGCGGTCGGGGTCTCGCCCACTCAGGCCAGATCTCCCTGTTCGAAAACCTTCGCTTCCGAGGGCCCGCCCCCACGTGTTCCTGCGCAGGAAACGGCTCAGACACAGACGAGTAAGCTATTTGGGGCTTGTTCTGGTGTCAACTGGCGTTGAGGGCCATGGTGAGCCGTCACCAGCGGTTCGGGGAGCGCGCTCCGTCGCGCCATCCGCAACATCGTGAATTGGCCTCCCAACCTTGAAAAAAGCCGGGCCCCGGTCTATGATGGGACTCAGAAGGATGAGTCGCGGTGGATCGACCTCGTCCCTGTCTCGTGACGGGGGAAAAAAGGGAGTAGGACCCCCCATGACCACGATCCTCCTCAGCGTATTCCTCTCGATCCTCCTCGAGCAGGCGCGGTAGATATCGGAATCCACTGCCTTGCCGGGCTCCTCCTCGAGGAACGGCCGGCGAGAGGGATCGCGAGCAAACACCGATTAGGGCCGCCGTAGTCGACAAAGCAGGATCGGAAGAAGCGAGCGGGCCCTCTCCCAGCGAGAAGCCCGCTTCTTTTTTGTCCCTTTCGATGGCCCGACGTGCAACGTGAGCGGCGCCGAAAGATCGTCTCAGTAATAGGGAGCTAGGGAAAGCCATGGACAACCGAGTCGTCATCTTCGACACGACGCTGCGCGACGGCGAGCAATCACCCGGCGCGAGCATGACGCCCGCCGAGAAGCTCCGCATCGCCCACGCGCTGGACGAACTCGGGGTGGACGTGATCGAGGCCGGTTTCCCGATCAGCTCGCCCGACGACTTCGTGGGGGTGCAGAAGATCGCGAAGGAGGTCCGGCGCCCCGTGGTTGCGGGATTGGCCCGGGCGCGCCGTGAGGATATCGAGCGGGCCGCGGCGGCGGTGGAGCATGCCGAGCGGCCGCGGATCCACACCTTCATCGCCACGTCCAAGGTCCACCTCGAGAGCAAGCTCAAGATCACGGAAGAGGAATGCGTGGAGCAGGCGATCGCCGCCGTCGAGCTCGCGAGGCGGTACACGGACGACGTCGAATTCAGCGCCGAGGACGCGACGCGGACGGATCTCGCCTTTCTTCAACGGGTGGTCCGCGCGGCAATCGGGGCCGGGGCCACAACCATCAACCTCCCGGACACCGTGGGTTACACGCTCCCCACGGAGATCACGAGGATGTTCCGGACGCTCATCGAGGGGGTCCCGGAGCTCAGTGGCGTGGTTCTCTCCGCCCATTGTCACGACGACCTGGGCCTGGCGGTGGCAAACTCGCTCGCGGCGCTCGAGGCCGGGGCCCGGCAGGTCGAGTGCACCGTGAACGGGATCGGAGAGCGTGCGGGAAACGCCGCCCTGGAGGAGATCGTCATGTCGATCGCGGTTCGGAAGGACCTCCTCGGTCTCACAACCGGGATCCATACGCGCCGGATCCACCCGACGAGCCGGCTCCTCTCCCAGATCACGGGGATCCACCCCCAGCCTAACAAGGCGATCGTGGGGCGGAACGCGTTCGCCCACGAAGCGGGGATCCACCAGGACGGCATGCTCAAGGAACGCAGGACCTACGAGATCATGGACCCTGCCATGGTCGGGGTGCACGGAAGCGAGCTCGTGCTGGGCAAGCACTCGGGACGGCATGCCCTGAGCGCGCGCTTCAAGGAGCTGGGATACGAGCTGGCGGAGGAGGAGCTCGAACGGGCTTACCGGCTCTTCAAGCTCCTGGCCAATCAGAAGAAGGACATCCGGGACGAGGACCTTCTGGCCATCATCCATCACGGGACGATGAGGGACATTCCGGACACCTTCCGGCTCGAGCGGATGAGGGTGGAGTGCGGCGGGGAGTGGTCGCACGCGACCATTGTCATCAAGCAGAAGGACGCAGCTGCGGTCACGGTCGAGGGAAAAGGGGACGGGCCCATTGCCGCGGCGTTTGACGGGGTGAACCAGGTCGTGGGCTGGTCCGTCGAACTCGTAGATCTGACGATCCGGGCGGCAACTCCCGGCCGTGATGCCGTGGGCGAGGTCTCCCTCCGGATCGCGGTCGATGGGAAAACGTTCTCGGGAAGGGCGGCCTCGACCGACGTGGTGGACGCAGCGGTGCGAGGGTACCTGCATGCGCTGAACAAGGCAGCGCACGCAAGGAGCATGGGAGAAGAGGCGCTCCAGAAGTCGGCCGATATCGGGGGGGTCTGACGTGAAGTCTCCTCTGCGCCTGGCGATCCTTCCCGGAGACGGGATCGGACCGGAAGTCACGGATGCTGCCCTGCTCGTGCTCCACGCGGCGGCCGAGCAATTCGGGATCCGCGTCGAAACGGAAACCCACCCGATCGGGTACGCCGCCTTTCAACAGGCTGGGCACCCACTCCCTCCGAAAACGAGGGAGGCCGTCCTCGGGGCCGATGCGGTCTTCCTCGGCGCCGTGGGAGATCCTCGGTCCGATGAGATTCCACCGCACCTGCGCCCCGAGGCCGGACTGCTCGAGCTGCGGAAGATCCTGGACTGCTTCGCGAACCTGAGGCCGGCTCGGACTTATGAGGCCCTCGCCGAGGCCTCGCCTCTCCGCCCCGAGAGGATCCGAGGGATGGACTTCCTCATCGTGCGTGAGCTCGCCGGGGGGCTCTACTACGGGGAGCCCAGGTCGATCGATCGGAAGGGACCCGAAGCCGAGGCCGTGAACACGCTCCGCTACTCGACCCAGGAGATCCGTCGGGTCGCGCGAGTCGCGTTCGGGGCCGCCCAGCGCCGGCGCGGGAGCTTGGTCTCGGTGGACAAGGCCAACGTCCTCGAAACCTCGCGGCTCTGGCGAGAGGTCGTGACGGAGGTGGGCCGCGACTTCCAGGACGTCCGACTCGAGCACATGTTGGTGGACCGGGCTGCGATGGAGCTGGTTCTCCGTCCCGGATATTTCGACGTGATTCTGACGGAGAACCTGTTTGGGGACATCTTGTCCGACGAGGCCGCCGCGCTCACGGGGTCGATCGGGCTCATGTCCTCCGCTAGCCTGGGAACGGGTGCTGGGCTGTACGAACCGGTGCACGGATCGGCTCCTGATATCGCGGGAAGGGGTATTGCGAACCCGCTCGGCGCGATCCTTTCCATGGCTCTCCTCCTCGAGCACAGCGCGGAACGAACCGACGCAGCGCGGGCGATCGAAGCTGCGGTCGAGAGCGTGCTCGGAGCGGGGATGCGCACGGCAGAGCTCGCGCGGAAGGGCGAGAGGGCGGTGGGGACCCAAGAAGTGGCCGAGGCGGTGAGGCGGGCGTTAGGCTGAACGACATTGACCGCCCCCGCGAGCCGGGGGTGATGGAAACCCAGGGAGGAGAGATTGATGAGCAACGCCTGCATGCTTTCGGCGGAGGACGTGGACCCCAAGCTCTTGGCTGCCCGACGACTGGCGATCATCGGGTACGGCAGCCAGGGAGCGGCTCATGCCCGTATCCTCCACATGAGTGGGGCGGATGTCCGCGTCGGACTTCGGGATGGGAGCGGGTCCGCCGAGGCCGTGCGCGGGGTCGGGATCACTCTTCGGTCCGTCCCGGAAGCCGTGAAGGAGGCGAACCTCGTTGCGGTGCTGATCCCAGACACCGCCCAAGCGAAAGTCTATCGGGAGGAGATCGCACCGCACCTCAAGGGGGGAGATGCGCTCCTTTTCGCGCATGGTTTCAATATCCACTTCGGGCAGATCAACCCCCCGAAGGACGTGGACGTGATCATGGTCGCACCCAAGTCGCCCGGCCCCATGCTGTATCGGGAGGCCAGCCAGGGAAACGGAGTCCCCTCGCTCATCGCGGTGCACCAGGACGCGACCGGGCGGGCACGGGACGTCGCCCTCGCATATGCGCATGGGCTCGGGTCCACTCGGGCGGGCGTGCTCGAAACCACCTTCGCTGAGGAGACGGAGACGGACCTCTTCGGGGAGCAGGCGGTTCTCTGCGGCGGACTTTCGTCGCTCATTCTGGCCGGATTTGAGACGCTCGTGGAGGCAGGTTACCAGCCTGAGGTCGCGTACTTCGAGTGCCTCCACGAGGTGAAGCTGATCGTGGACCTCATCTATCAGGGGGGTCTCACCGGGATGAGAAAGGGCGTGAGCGACACGGCGGAATGGGGAGACTACGTGAGCGGCCCACGGGTGATCGGCGCGGCGAGTCGAAAGGCGATGCAGGAGATCCTGGCCGAGATCCGGTCCGGAGAGTTCGCGAAGCGCTGGATCGCGGAGGGTCAGGGGAGCCAATCGGAGTTCAACCGGCTGCGGGCGGAGGGCCGGAAGCACCAGATCGAGGAGGTGGGTGCGCGGCTCCGTTCGAGGATGGCCTGGCTCAGCGGCAGCGGAAAGTAATCGGAGGAGACATGAGCGCCCAGTTCCCGGAAAAGGATGGGTGGATCTGGAGGAATGGAGAGTTCATCCCATGGATGGACGCTCGGATCCACGTCATGTCGCACGTGGTCCACTACGGCTCGTCCGTGTTCGAGGGGATCCGATGCTACCGGACCCCCCAAGGGCCCGCAGTGCTGCGGCTCCAGGACCACCTCCGGAGGTTCACGGACTCCGCCCGAATCTATCGCATGGAGCTCGGCTATTCGCAGGAGAAGCTGGAGGAGGTCTCGCTCGAGTTGATCCGCCGGAATCAGCTGGACGAGTGCTACGTGCGACCCCTGGCGATCCGTGGATACGGGGCTCCGGGGCTGAACCCCTCATTGAGTCCCGTCGACACGTACGTCATTTGTTGGCCCTGGGGCGCATATCTGGGCGCGGACGCGCTGAGCAAGGGGGTGGACGTCTGTGTGTCTTCGTGGCAGCGTCCCGCACCCAACACCTACCCCACCCTCGCGAAGGCCGGGGGCAATTACCTGAACGCCCAGCTCATGAAGATGGAGGCGGTGGCGAACGGGTACGCGGAAGCGATCGCGCTCAACACCCTGGGGATGGTGAGCGAGGGGAGCGGGCAGAACATCTTCCTGGTCCGAAAGGGAGTGCTCATCACGCCGTCCGTGGACGGGGCGATGCTCCCGGGCATTACGCGCGACTGCATCCTGACACTCGCGCGGGAGATCGGGATCCCGGTGCAGGTCGAGGACGTGCCACGGGAGGCGCTGTACATCGCGGACGAGATGTTCTTCACCGGAACCGCGGCCGAGGTGAGCCCGATCCGGAGCGTGGATCGGATCCCAGTCGGAGAGGGAGAGCCCGGACCGATTGCGCGGCGCCTCCAGGGAGAACTCATGGGCCTTGCCCACGGAGAGCGGCCGGACCCCTACGGATGGCTCACCTCCGTCGCACCGGTGGAAGGAACGAACCGAAGGGCGCGGGAGGCGAGGGTCACCGGATGAGAGACGCCCTCCCCAACGCACCCCATTCAGGAAGACCGAGCGACGCCGAGGTCCGTGAATGACGACGCCCCACACACTCTTCGAGAAGGTCTGGGACTCCCATGTCGTGCACCGAGAGCATGGGCAGCCTGACCTCCTCTACGTCGACCTGCACCTGGTGCACGAGGTGACCTCTCCGCAGGCGTTCGAGGGGCTCCGGGTGGCTGGGAGGCCCGTGCGCCGCCCCGACCGCACAGTGGCTACCGTGGATCACAACGTCCCCACCTGGTCCCGCTCTCTCCCGGTCCGGGACGAGATCGCCCGCACCCAGATCGAGGCGCTCCGGAGAAACGTGGCCGAGTTCAAGATCCCGTTCTACGACATGGACTCGCCCCACCAGGGAATCGTCCACGTGATCGGACCGGAGATGGGTTACACCCGCCCCGGGATGACGATCGTATGCGGGGACAGCCACACCTCGACCCACGGGGCTTTCGGGGCCCTCGCATTCGGAATCGGCACTTCGCAGGTCGAGCACGTGCTGGCCACGCAGTGTCTATCCACGCCCAAGCCCAAGACGCTCCTCATCGACGTCAAGGGAGCGCTCCCCACTGGGGTTACGGCCAAGGACCTCATCCTCGGGATCATCGGCATCATCGGGGTGGACGGGGCGCAGGGGTACGTAATCGAGTACGCAGGCGAAGCGATCCGCTCGCTATCGATGGAGGGCCGGATGACGGTCTGCAACATGTCCATCGAGGCCGGCGCCCGCGCGGGGATGATCGCTCCTGACGAGACCACATTCTCCTATGTGAAGGGCCGCCCCCAGGCTCCCCAAGGCAAAGCCTTCGACGCGGCTGTCGGGCTTTGGCGTGGACTCGCCTCCGATCCTGGCGCGCGGTACGATCGGACCGTGACGATTCATGCGGGCGATCTGGCCCCCACGGTCACGTGGGGCACGAACCCGGGGATGGTGGTGCCGGTCACCGGCAAGGTACCCGACCCAGACGAGCTCAAGTCACCGGACGACCGCGAGGCGAGCCGACGAGCGCTCGAGTATATGGGACTACAGCCCGGGACTCCCATCAAGGAGATTCGCCTGGACCGGGTGTTCATCGGATCGTGCACGAACTCAAGGCTCGAGGATCTTCGGGAGGCCGCGAAGGCCGTCGAGGGAAAGCACGTGCACCCGAGCGTCCGTGCCATGGTCGTGCCGGGCTCGACTCAGGTGAAGCTCGAGGCGGAACGCGAAGGGCTCGACAAGGTGTTCCTCGACGCGGGGTTCGAATGGAGGGAGTCGGGTTGCTCCATGTGCTTGGGAATGAATCCGGACATCCTGGGAGCCGGCGAGCGCTGCGCCTCGACATCGAACCGGAATTTCGAGGGACGTCAGGGGCGGGGCGGGCGCACGCACCTCGTAAGCCCTTCCATGGCCGCCGCGGCCGCCGTCGCAGGGCACTTTGTGGACATCCGTGAGTGGAGCTACGGGGGGAACGGCCGATGAAGCCATTCCGCACGGTTAGCGGGATCGCGTTGCCCCTGGACCGGGTGGACGTGGATACGGATCAGATCATCCCCAAGCAGTTCTTGAAGAGGATCGAGCGAACCGGCTACGGCGACTTCCTGTTTTGCGACTGGCGGAACCGGAGCGACGGGACGCCGGACCCGACCTTCGTCCTGAATCGAGCAGAGTACCAGGGCGCCCCCATCCTCCTCGCGGGAAGGAACTTCGGATGCGGGTCGTCACGCGAGCACGCCGCGTGGGCTCTCTCCGACTTCGGGATCCGCGCGGTCGTTGCCCCGAGCTTCGCCGACATCTTCCAGAGCAATTGCTTCCAGAACGGCCTTCTTCCGGTGATACTCGCTGACGCGGAGGTCCGGACACTCATGAGCCGCGCCCTCCAAACCCCCGGACACGAGGTGACGGTGGATCTCGAGAGCTGCCGCGTGACGGACAAGAAGGGGTTCGAGGCGTCCTTCGAGGTGGATCCGTTCCGCCGGGAGTGCTTGCTCAAGGGGCTGGACGACATCGACCTGACCCTCCGGAACGTCGATCGGATTCGTGCGTACGAGGAGGCCCGGGGCGCCGCGGGGTGAGCTCGCTCCCTATCGTGGCTTTCCAGGGGGAGCTGGGAGCCTTCAGCGAGGAGGCGGTCCAGACCTGGTTCGGTCCGGACGTGGAGCCCCTTCCCTGCCGCGAGTTCCGGCAGGTGGGCGAGGCGGTGCGTGATGGCACGGCCGCCGCTGGGCTCCTGCCTCTCGAGAACACCCTGGCCGGCACCGTCCAGCCGGCCTACGACGTGCTCCTCGACCCGGAGCTCATCGTGGTGGGCGAGGTAATTCGCCCGATCCGCCACTTCCTTCTCGGGCTTCCCGGCGCCTCCCTCGATGCGCTGCGAAGGGTCATCTCACACCCGGTCGCGCTCGCCCAATGCGGTAACTTCCTCTCTCGCCACCCCAGCATCGAAGCCGTCGCCGTTTATGACACGGCGGGAGCGGCCATCGAAGTGGCAGCGGGGAAGGATCCCTCCGTCGGGGCCATCGCCTCCAAGCGGGCCGCCGACCGGTACGGGCTCGCGGTGCTGGCACCCGATCTCCAAGACCGCTCCGACAACCAGACGCGCTTCGTCGTGGTCCGGCAGCGTAGCGGCAAGGCGCTCCCGCAGGAACAGAGCGACCGGGGAAGGACTGGGGCAGAAGGGTCCGGGACGAGCAGCGCGTGGAAGACGGCCCTCCTGGTCGAGACCGAGAATCGTCCCGGAGCGCTCGTTGACATCCTCCTCCCGCTCTCCCGCGAGGGAGTGAACCTGACCAAGCTCGAGTCTCGCCCGGGGCTCACTCCGTGGAGCTATCGGTTCTTCCTAGAGTTCGAGGGCGGTCCTGAGGAGCCGCGGACGGCGCGCGCGCTCGAGGCCGTGGAAGAGCACGCCCATTCCGTGCGAGTGCTGGGCACGTTCCGGCCCTGGAGGGAGGGTTCCGGCGGGGGTTGAGGAGAGACCTACGCATCCTGTCGCATCACGCGCGGCGGAGGAATGCCACCCGAGAAAAGCGAGGGGGGCCGGGGAAAACCCCGGCCCCCCTCATTCTTTCTGACACCAATGCAGCCCGTCAATCTACAGCAGCTTCCTCGGCTGGCTCCTCTTCGATCCCTGCACCCAGCCCCTCGGGCTCGGTCAGGGGAAGGATCTCCTCGTCGTAGAACTGCTCCTCGACCATGAACTCGATCGCCGAATAGCGATGGATCCCGGAGCCGGCCGGGATGAGGTGGCCGATGATGATGTTCTCCTTCAGTCCCTTCAAGTTGTCGCGCGCCCCTCGTACCGCGGCGTCGGTCAGCACCCGGGTCGTCTCCTGGAACGAAGCCGCCGAGATGAACGATTCCGTCGTGAGGCTCGCCTTCGTGATCCCGAGGAGGAGCGGCTCCGACCGGGCCGGCTTCCCCTTCTTCTGGATCGTCTGCTGGTTCATCGTCCGGAACTCGAGCCGGTCCACGTGCTCGCCCTCGAGGAAGCTCGTCACCCCAGGGTCGGTGATCCGCACCTTCTGGAGCATCTGACGCACGATGACCCCGATGTGCTTGTCGTTGATCTTCACGCCCTGCAGCCGGTAGACTTCCTGAATCTCGTTCAGGAGGTACTCCTGGACCGCCCGAGGCCCCCGGATGCGAAGGATATCGTGGGGGTTGATCGGCCCCTCCGAGAGCCGGTCTCCCGCCCGCACCTGATCGCCCTCATGGACGCGCAGGTGCTTCCCGACCGGTACCTCGTAGGTGCGCGCCGGACCCGTCTCGGGAGTGATGACGACCTCCCGCTTACCTCTCTTGATCTCTCCGAAGCGGACGTCCCCGTCGATCTCCGTGATCACGGCCGGATCCTTCGGCCGCCGCGCCTCGAAGAGCTCCGCCACCCTGGGTAGGCCCCCTGTGATGTCTCGAGTCTTGTAGACCTCGCGGCTGATCTTGGCGAGGGTCGCGCCCGGTTTCACGGCCTGTAGATCCTTCACGATGAGCTGCGCGCCCACCGGGACGATGAACTCCTTCAGCTTCCTTGGCTTCTTGCTGGTGGTCCAGAGCTGGATCCGGGGGTGGAGCTTCTTGTTCCGGTCCTCCGTGATCACGAGCTGTCGCCGGCCCGTGGACTCGTCCAGCTCCTCCCGCATCGTCTGGTCCTCGACGATGTCCACGAAGCGCACCTCGCCTGACGTATCGGCCACGATTGGCTCGGTGTACGGATCCCAGGTGAAGACCAGATCTCCGACCTGGATCGCCTGCCCCTCGATCACGCTCAGCGTAGCCCCGTAGGGAACGGACAGCCGGCTCCGAACCTGACCACCCTCGGTCTTGAGAAGGATCTGCCCCTCTCTGGAGGTCACGATCTGGTCGCCCTCGGGATTCGCGACGGTCGTAATCCGGTCCAGCGCCACGATGCCGTCAATCTTGGACTTTCTCTGCGTCTGCGCGGCGATGCGGGCCGCGGTCCCTCCGATGTGGAAGGTTCGGAGGGTAAGCTGCGTACCGGGTTCCCCGATCGACTGGGCAGCGAGGATCCCCACGGCCTCCCCGATGTCCACGGGCGCCATGGTGGCCAGATTACGGCCGTAGCACGTGCGACATACGCCCCGCTTCGCCTCGCAGGTCAGGACCGAGCGGATCTTCACCGACTGGATTCCGGCGTCCTCAATCGCATCCGCCGCCAACTCGCCGACCATCGCCCCCGCCTCGACCAGCATCTCCTTGTCGAGCGGGTCCACCACGTCCTCGAGCGCCACGTTCCCGACGATGCGGTCCTTCAAGGGTTCGATAATGTCCTCTCCCTCCTTCAGGGCGGTCATCTCGAGTCCCATGATCGTCCCACAGTCCTCGTCGGTGATTACGACGTCCTGGGCGACGTCCACCAGGCGGCGCGTCAGGTAACCGGCATCTGCGGTCTTCAACGCCGTATCCGCCAGCCCCTTCCGGGCCCCGTGCGTGGAGATGAAGTACTCCACCACGCTCAGCCCCTCGCGGAAGTTCGCCTTGATGGGGCTCTCGATGATCTCGCCGATTCCCCCCGTGAGCTTCTTCTGAGGCTTCGCCATCAGACCCCGCATCCCGGCCAGCTGTCGCATCTGGTCTCGGTTTCCACGGGCTCCGGAGATCATCATCATGTAAACCGGATTGAACCCACCCTTGGACCGCTCGAGCTGGCTCACCATCGCGTCGGCGACGTCATTGTTCGCGTGGGTCCAGGTATCGATGATCTTGTTGTAGCGCTCTCCATTCGAGATGAAGCCGGATGCGTAGGCACGCTGGAAGCGGGCCACCTGCTCCTCGGCATCCCTCAAGATCTCCGCCTTCTGGGGCGGGACCTCCAGGTCGTCGATCCCCACGCTCACCCCGCCCAGGGTGGCGTAGCGGAACCCAAACTCCTTCAGCTTGTCCAGGAACTCAGTCGTCCTCCCAAGCCCCACATCCGTGAAGCACTTGAAGACGAGGTCTCCCAGCTCGCGCTTCCCGAAGCTCGTGTTCAGGAACCCGATCTCATGCGGGATGATCGAGTTGAAGAGCACACGCCCCACCGTGGTGGCAAGCCACTTCCCACCGCCCTTACGCTCCTCGCTCTCTTCGGGACGGACGGACCAGTACCAGCAGAGGGTGTGGAAGGTGACGCGTTCGTCGGCCACCGCCATCTCCACCTCGCCCCAGCTTCCGTACCTCGGCGCGCCCTCGTACGCTTTCGCAAACTCCTCGCGCGCCGCCGTTCGGGCCGTCTTGTTGCCGCCGCCGTCCGCAATAGCACCCTCGAGGTCCTGGATCACGAGCGGCGCCTTCGTCAGGTAGTAGGCCCCGATGACCATGTCCTGGGTCGGGGCTGCCACCGGCCTTCCGTTCGAAGGAAGGAGGATGTTGTTCGAGGACAGCATCAGGACCCGCGCCTCGAGCTGTGCCTCGTAGGAGAGGGGCACGTGGACGGCCATCTGGTCTCCGTCGAAGTCAGCGTTGAACGCCGCGCAGACCAGCGGATGGACGCGGATTGCCTTACCCTCGACGAGCACGGGCTCAAATGCCTGGATCCCCAGGCGGTGGAGCGTCGGCGCGCGGTTCAGGAGGACCGGATGGTCGCGGATGATGTCCTCCAAGACCTCATAGACCTTGGCATCGTCCTGCTCCACGATCTTCTTGGCCCGCTTGACCGTCTCTGCCTCTCCTCGGCGCTCGAGCTCACGGATGATGAAGGGTTTGAAGAGCTCGACGGCCATGGCCTTCGGGAGCCCGCACTGGTGGAGCTTGAGCTCCGGGCCGACCACGATCACCGAGCGGCCCGAGTAATCCACCCGCTTTCCGAGCAGGTTCTGGCGGAAGCGCCCCTGCTTCCCCTTGAGCATGTCGGAGAGCGACTTGAGGGGGCGCTTCCCGCGCCCGCGGATCGCCTTCGAACGGCGGCCGTTGTCGAAGAGGGCGTCTACCGCCTCCTGGAGCATCCGCTTCTCATTCCGAAGGATCACCTCCGGCGCCCTCATTTCGATCAGCTTCTTCAGTCGGTTGTTTCGGTTGATCACCCGACGATAGAGGTCGTTCAGATCCGACGTCGCGAACCGGCCCCCGTCGAGCGGCACGAGCGGCCTCAAGTCGGGTGGAATGACCGGGACCACGTCCATGACCATCCACTCGGGGCGGTTTCGCTTCTCGGGCCCAACGCCGGAGTTCCGGAGGGCGTCCACGACCTTGAGCCTCTTCAGCTTCTTCTTCTTACGGTGCTGCGAGGTCTCGGTCCGGATCTCGGCCCGGAGCCAATCCGCGAGCCGGTCGAGTCCCTTCCCATCCTTGTTCTTATGGACAATGGACTTCACGGGAGAGTCGAGGAGCTTGAGCAGGGTCCGCACCCCCTCGGCCCCGATCTGTGCCTTGAAGTCCTCGTCTCCATCCTCACGAGCCTTCACGCGGAGGTCGTAGTACTCGTCCTCGTCCAGGAGATCGAGAAACTCGAGCTCCTGCTTTCCGGGATGAACCACCACGTAGGAGGCGTAATAGATGACCTTCTCAAGGTCCCGGAGCGACATCCCCAGCAGGTATCCCAGCTGGGACGGCAGGGTCTTGAAGAACCAGATGTGGCATACCGGCACCGCGAGCTCGATGTGGCCCATCCGTTCACGGCGGACCTTGGAGAGGGTCACTTCGACGCCGCAACGGTCACAGACGTGCCCACGGAACCGAATCCGCTTGAACTTCCCGCAGTGACACTCCCAATCCTTCACGGGCCCGAAGATGCGCTCGCAGAAAAGCCCGTCCCGTTCAGGCTTGAAGGACCGATAGTTGATCGTCTCGGGCTTCGTCACCTCACCAAAGGACCAGCCGCGGATCTCCTCAGCCGAGGCGATCTTGATCTGGATGAAGTCGAAGTCCGAGCCGCGTGTATCTCTAGACCGTGGAAAATCGATCATCGCCTATTCCTCCCGACCGAGAGTCACCGACAGCCCAAGCGCCTGGAGCTCCTTCACGAGCACATTGAAGGATTCCGGGATCCCGGGATCGGGGAGGTTATCTCCCTTCACGATTGCCTCGTAGACCTTGGAACGACCCGTGACGTCGTCCGACTTCACGGTCAGGATTTCCTGGAGCGTATGAGCCGCCCCGTACGCCTCGAGAGCCCAGACCTCCATCTCCCCGAAGCGCTGCCCACCGAACTGGGCCTTTCCGGCCAGGGGCTGCTGAGTAACGAGGGAGTATGGGCCGATGCTCCGCGCGTGGATCTTGTCGTCCACGAGGTGCGCCAGCTTGAGCATGTAAATGGATCCAACCGTGATCGGGTGGTCGAAGCGACGGCCGCTCCGGCCATCCCTGAGCCACACCTTCCCATCCGGTCGGATCCCCGCGCGGAGCATGAACTCCACCACGGCCGCTTCCAGACCGCTCTTGATCGCCCTCTTCCCACGGATCGCCCACGCGGCGGGGAACGCCTTCTCCGCGTCCTCTCCGTCGCGGGTTGCCCATTCCTGGGCGGCGGCGACGACAAACTCCCGCAGCTCGTCGAAGCGATCGCTCACGTCCTTCGGCAACGCCACCGTCAGGTACCGGTCAAGTGACCTCCCAAGGCCCGGGACGACCGGATCCGCGTCGGCGCCGTCGGCCTTCCTGGCACGGCTCTTGGGCTTCTCATCGGCCTCTGGACCGGGTACGGCTACGGCCTGGAGGAGCTTCCGGATCGCCTTCTCCCCGCGGACCGGAAACTTGGTGGTGAGCCCATTCGCAT
>SHZS01000042.1 GCA_009692105.1 Gemmatimonadota bacterium
GCCGTCCGCCACGACCACAGGATCGTTGACCGACACCCCATGCGCGGTACCAACGTCGAGCAGGAACATGCTCTCCGAGCCCAAGGTCCCCGGGCGCATCGCGCTCGCAGCGAGGAGGCCGGTCCCCGGACGCTGCTCGAGCCCGAGGAGCTCCCGGAGCCTCACGTTCTCTTCCCTGAGGGCTCCCTGCGAGAGGAGCACCGCAACGGTCGAATCCAGCCGAACCTGGAGTTCGGCCGTCTCGTCCGACCGGACGTGGATGTTGAGTAGCGCCTCTTGCGTCTGAAGGAAGGGAGCCATAATCGAGCCCCGGAGGACCGCGGAGATCTGCTGCTTCACCGGAAGGGGCAGGACCAGGAGGACAGCGGCAACGGAGAGTACAACGAGGGGAGGGACCCATTCCCGTCGTTCCCGGGTGCTGCTCCTGTCGGGCTCGAAGGGAGGCATTGCCAGGCTCGCCCACTGGCAGGCGGCGCTGCCAAGTTCGGGTTCGGAAGGTCGTCTCGAGAGCGCCCGCTCAAGTCACGAGCACGTTCCGATACTTGTGAAGGTCGTCCAGGATCCGTCCCGCACCCCGGACCACACAGGTGAGGGGCTCCTCGTCCACGTGAATGGGAAGGTTCGTCTCGACAGCGAGGAGGCGGTCGAGCCCGCGGATCATCGCCCCACCCCCAGTCATCACGATCCCCCGGTCCACGATGTCCGATGCGAGCTCGGGAGGAGTGATCTCGAGTGCCCTCCGCACGGCCTCGACGATCTGCTGGATGGGCTCCTGAATGCACTCGCGGATCTCGTCCGAATGCACGGTGACCGTCTTCGGAATGCCGCTCACGAGATCCCGCCCCTTCACATCCATGGTCCGCTCCTCCCCGAAGTCGAACGCCGAACCGATCTGGATCTTCACCGACTCGGCGGTCGGTTCCCCGATCAGGAGGTTGTAGCTCTTTCGGAAGAAGGTGACGATGGTCGCGTCCAGCTCGTCCCCGCCGACCCGGATCGAGGCGTTGGAGACGATCCCGGAAAGCGCGATCACCGCGATCTCGGTCGTCCCACCGCCAATGTCGATGATCATATTGCCGGTGGGTGTCTCGATGGGGAGCCCCACCCCGATCGCTGCGGCAGTCGGCTCCGCTACCATGTACACGGCCTTGGCTCCGGCAGCCATGGCCGAGGAGCGGACGGCGCGTCTCTCGAGCTCGGTGATTCCGGAGGGGACGCCGACCACGACTCGAGGCTTGATGCGGAAGATGCGCTTAGAGGTGACCTGCTTCAGGAAGTGACGGAGCATCATCTCCGTCACGTCCACGTCCGCGATCACGCCATCCTTGAGGGGCCGGACCGCCTCGATGTTCTCAGGCGTTCGCCCGAGCATCCGCTTCGCCTCGAGGCCGATCCCGAGGATATTCCTGGAGCCCCTCTCGACGGCCACGACGGACGGCTCATTCAGGACGATCCCCTCGCCCTTGACGTATAGCAGCGTGTTCGCCGTGCCCAAATCGACGGCGATGTCATTCACGGGAACGAGTGACCCGGAATTGAACCACTGAGAGAACGAAGCCAAGAATTGCAGGTCGCTGTCAGAGACGGAGCCCGAACGCCCGAGGGCGCACCTCACGGTGCACGCTTCGACAACGCCGGGACGGGGCGACGTCAGTACCGCAGAAACAACGAACTCCGGCGCGCCGCAGCGCAGGAGCGTGTTCGATTGTACCGATCTCAGGCAGGGACAGCAAGCCTCCGGACGGGGCTGGACGACACAGGCCTGGGGCCATCATCCGACCCCCGTCGAGCCGAACCCCCCGCTCCCCCGCTCACTCTCGACCAGGCGGTCCGCCTCCAGGACCTCCGGGCTTTCGAACCGCGCAAAAACGAGCTGTGCGATCCGGTCTCCTCGCGCGATGGTCACGGCCCGGTCTCCCTGATTCTGGAGGATGACCTTCACCTCACCCCGGAAGTCCGGGTCGATCGTCCCCGGCGAGTTCGGAAGGGTGATCCCATGCCGGAGCGCCAATCCCGACCGCGGCCTGACCTGACACTCCAGGCCATTCGGCATTTCGAGCATCAAACCAGTCTCGACTGCCCTCCGCTCTCCGGGAGCTAGCTGGAAGTCCGGCTCTGCAGACCGGATGTCGAAACCTGCCGCCTGCGAGGATGCACGGGCCGGAAGGGGCAAATCGGGGTTGGTCGGGAGCCGCAGGAACCGAATCCGGGCGGCTTGCGTCACGCTGCGCCGGGACCCATGTGGAGGACGACCTGGCGCTCGGGGCGGAAGTATCGACCCGCCACTTCGGCGATCTCGTCGCTGGTGACGGCCTCGATCGTCGCGAGCAGCTCGTCCAGCGTGAGGCCAGGCTCGTCATAGAGGGCAAACCCAGCCAGCCGGTAGAGCCGCGAGCCGGTGGACTCGAGGGAGAGCATGAGCTGCCCCTTCACCTGGTCCTTCACCTCACGGAGCTCGGTCGGCTCGAGCCCATCTCGTGCGAGCTTCTCGTACTCTCCCAGAACGGCCTCCGACGCGCGTTCCTGCCAATCCGGGCGGGTTCCGAGGTAGACACCCGCCATGCCGGCCCGAGAATAGAAGGACTGGAACGAGTACACGGTATACGCGAGCCCCAGCTCCTCGCGGATCCTCTGGAAGAGGCGGGATCCCATCCCACCACCGAAGGCGGCGGAGATGAGCACCAGGGGGAAGCGGGCTGGATCCGACCGGGGCGGCGTCCGGACTCCGAACACAAGGTGGGCCTGGGTCCCCGCACGGGAGACGCTCTCCGCCCGCCCATCCCCGTCGGCGGGGAGGGGTGGCACGTTTGGAGACTCTCCCTCGGCCACACCCGCGAAGAGGGCCTCCGTCGCGTCGACGAACCGCTGGTGGTCGAGGAATCCGGCGGCTGCGACGACTAGCGGACCCTCGCGATAGCGCTCGTCATGGAGGGTCCGGAGAGTCGCAGCTCCCATCCCGCCCACGGTGTCTCGGGTCCCCAGGATCGAGCGACCGTACGGATGTCCCTTCCAAAACGACTCGCCGTGGAGCTCGAAGACGAGGTCGTCGGGCGTGTCCTCGACCGTGGAGATCTCCTCGAGCACGACTTCACGCTCGAGGGTGAGATCCTCCTCGCGGATGAGCGGGTCCAGGACGAGGTCCGAGAGCACCTCGAGGGCGACCGGAAGATGCTCGGAGAGGACCCGAGCCTGGAAGGAGGTGTGCTCGCGGGAGGTAAAGGCATCGAGGGAGCCCCCGAGGCGCTCGAGAGACAGGGCGATCTCCCGGGCGGTCCGCTTCTCAGTCCCCTTGAAGACCATGTGCTCGAGCATGTGGCTCGAGCCGGCGAGCTCAGCCGTTTCGTGCGCCGCGCCCTGTCGGATCCACACCCCGACGCTTGCGGAGCGCACACCGGGAATCGCCTCCGTGAGTACCCGGATCCCGTTTGGAAGGATGGTCTCCCGGATCTCCCCCTGGATCGCCTCGGGTACGGCGAGGCTCGAGGCATTTCGCCTTCGCGGGCTCACGGGTGGATCCGGCCAGCAGGTCGTCGATGGAGCGCGGGAGTCCGCGCAGCGAGGGCCACGAGGGTTCCGCCCCTCAGGCCCGGCTCGCCGCCTCGACCTCCTCGACCTTCGTGCCTTCCTCCTCGATCGCCGCCTTGCGGGAGAGTCTCAGCCGACCCTTTTCGTCGATCGAGAGGAGCTTCACTCGGGTGATTACGCCGCGCTGGAGGATGTCCTCCGTCTTCTCCACGCGCTTGGCCGCGAGCTCGGAGATGTGGCAGAGACCCTCCACCCCGGGGACAATCTCCACGAAAGCACCGAACGTGGTCGTGTTCTTCACCGGCCCCTGGTAGATCCGGCCCACCTCGGGCTCCTGGACGATCGCCTCGATCATCTCCCGGGCGCGGGCCGCCGCCTCGCCGGAGACCGCGGCGATCTTAATGATTCCGGAGTCCTCGATGTCGATCTTCGTCCCTGTTTCTTCCTGGATCGCGCGGATCGTCTTTCCCTTCGGCCCGATGATCTCGCCGATCTTTTCCGGGTTGATCTGGATCGAAGTGATGCGCGGCGCATGCTGGGAGAGCTCCTCCCTGGGGCGAGCGATCGTCTGGTCCATGATATCAAGGATGTGCAGTCGCGCGTCGTGGGCTCGCTCGAGAGCCTCCCTCAAAATGGCGGGTGTCAGTCCCTCCACTTTGATGTCCATCTGGATCGAGGTCACTCCAGTGCGGGTGCCCGCTACCTTGAAGTCCATGTCCCCCAACGCGTCCTCGAGGCCGAGAATGTCGGTCAACACCGCGACTCGGTCTCCCTCCTTGATCAGCCCCATCGCGACCCCGGCGCAGGCGGCCTTGATCGGGACGCCAGCCGCCATGAGCGCGAGCGAGGACCCGCATACGGTTGCCATCGAGGATGACCCGTTCGATTCGAGAATGTCGGAGACCAAACGGATCGTGTACGGGAAGTCGTCATATGGAGGGAGGAGGGGTTGGATGGCACGCTCGGCGAGCGCACCATGCCCGATCTCTCGCCGCGAGGTTCCCCGGATGGGCTTCACCTCCCCCACGGAGTACGGGGGGAAGTTGTAATGCAACATGAAAGATTTAGAGACCTCTTCGGGCGTGTCGATCGAATCGATCCGCTGCTCGTCTCGTGAGGTTCCGAGGGTAGCCACGCAGAGCGCCTGCGTCTGCCCACGGGTGAAGAGCGCGGAGCCATGGGTGCGGGGAAGGAGCCCGATCTCGCACGAGATGTCCCGGACCGAGCGCAGGTCCCTCCCGTCCGCCCGGATCCCCTCGTCCAAGATCCGCTTCCGCATGCTCGCCTTCTCAATGGAACGCAGGATCTCGCCGACCTGTGCCCGCGAGCCCTCGAACTCCTCCTCGGAGAGCTCCCCCTGGAGGCGGTCCATCACATCCTCCTTCACGACCGCGAGCGCCTGGTTCCGCTGCTGCTTCTCCCCGAGGGCCATCGCCTCGGCCACACGGGGCCTGGCCATGTCCTCGACGCGCGCCGTCAGGGCTTCGTTCGGGAGCTGTGCCACCCACTCCATCTCAGGCTGGCGCAGACCGGAAACGAGGGCCTCCTGCATGTCGATCAACTGTCGGATGCCGCCGTGTGCGACCTCGAGGCCCTCTAGGATATCGGCCTCCGGAACCTCGACGGCGCCGCCCTCGACCATAGTGATGGCGTCGCGCGAGCCGGCCACGACGATGTCCACGTCCGAGTAGGCAAGCTGCTGGAAGGTCGGATTCAGGATCCAGTTCTCCCGAATGCGCCCAATCCGGACTCCGGCAACCGGAGTTCGGAAGGGAACGCGGGAGAGGCTGAGCGCGGCAGAAGAGCCAAGGATCGCGAGGACGTCCGCGTCGTTCTCCTGGTCGGCTGAGAGAACGGTGCAGAAGATCTGCGTTTCGTTCATGAAGCCGTCGGGAAAGAGCGGGCGAAGGGGACGATCGATTTGCCTCGCCGCCAGAATCTCCTTCTCCTGCGGCCGCCCCTCCCGCTTGAAGAACCCGCCGGGGATCTTCCCCGCGGCGTAGGATTTCTCTCGGTACTCGACGGTGAGCGGGAAGAAGGGGAGGTGGGTCGGGCGATCCTGCACGGTGGCCGTGCAGAGGACCACCGTCTCCCCGAACTGCACGAGGCAGGATCCCTGAGCCAGCTTGGCCAGGCGTCCCGTCTCGAGGGTCAGCGTACGTCCCGCGAACTCTCTTTCGATTCGACGCATCATCTCCGTTCCGTTCTCCGCAGAGCTGGGGTGGGCCGTCCTCCAGATGAGGTCGGGGGATCCACGCGGCCACCCCTGCGGAGCTGATGGGGTGTCACGGACTACTCCTCAACAAGAGGCGGTAACCTGGGTCGGAACTCGGCGACCGGGCCTTAGCCCGGCCCGCCGTGCACCTCCGGAAGGGTCCCGGAGCTCCCCAGCGCACCAACTGCTTCCTTTGGTCACCTACTTCCGGAGCCCGAGCTCCTCGATGAGCTCTCGGTAACGCCCCAGATTGGTCCGCTTCAGATACTCTAGCAGCCGGCGGCGGCGTCCGACCATCCTGAGGAGCCCCTGGCGGCTGTGGTGATCCGCTTTGTGGGTCTCGAAGTGACCCTTGAGATGATCGATCCGCTGGGTCAGGAGGGCGATCTGGACAGGAGCGCTTCCCCGGTCCCGATCGTGGATCTGGTGCTTCTGCACGACTTCCTGCCGTGCATCCTTGGTCACATTGGTCATGGCGCAGTCCCGTGCGCTCCCGATGAGCGCATCCCGTTCTCTGTAATGTTGAGCATTTTAGCCTTCTAAACTATTTCCACTGGAACCCTCTAACAACCCCATGGCCCGCCAGGGCCCCGGATGGATGCCGGGACGTCACCCAGGAGCTGTGCCAGATGGGTGGCCGGAAAGGGACCGGGGATCGCCCCGCGAGCCCCTCCCCACGAAGAGGGAAAGGACCGCCGCCGCCACCATCACAACGGCGGCCGCCCCGAACACCTCACGGAATGTTTCCACTTGGGCCTCCTGGACGAGCTGGAGGAACTCCGGGGAGCCATAGTCAAGGGTGCTCGCCCGTGCGTAGAAGCGGCCGAGCCCGTGCGAGGTCAGGAGGGCCGCCCCAAGGAGCATCCCGGTCATCCTCGCGAGGGTGAGCCAGGCGGCCGCAGTCGCACGGCGGTCCTCAGCCACGCCGTCCAGCACGGTGGCGCTGAGCGGGGCCAGAACCAGACCGAACCCGAGACCGCCAGCGACCTGGGGCGCGGTGCGCAGGAGCTCGGAGAGGTCCCGGTCCCACGCCTGGAGCCCTGCGAACCCCACGACCACGAGCAGGCAGCCGAAGCACGCCAGCTTCCCGAGTCCCCGCCGCCCACCCAGCCAGCCTCCGAGGAGCGCTCCGACCGGCACCGCGGCCGTCAGGCGCATGAGGGTCAAGCCACCGGCGAGAGGCCCCTCGACGAGCACTAGGTTCACGAACAGCGGCACGCCCATGAGCGCCGTCATGAGCCCCATGCCAACCAGGAGCATGGACAGGTTGGACGCCGCTACGCGCCGCTCCGTGAGCTGCCGGAGTCGCACCATCGGCTCCCCTCCTCCCCGCTCGACCCGGAGCTCGTGCGCCACGAAGACGGTCGCCAGGGCTGCCGCTGCCAGGAGGATCCCCATGGTGGCACTCAGTGGCCGGGGGTCCACGGGGTTGGTCACGAGCCCGTACGTGAGGACTGCGAGCGTAGCCCCCAGCAGGCCCGCCCCTAGCCAGTCGATCGTTCCACCGCGCCGGGAGCCCCCGGCAAGCCACCACGCGCCGATCAGGGTCGGGGTCGCAAGCAGGGGATTGATCCAGAACACCCAGCGCCAGCTCAACCAGTCCGTAATGACCCCGCCCCACGCGGGGCCGATCAACGCGCCCGCCTCGGTCGCGGCAGCGATGGCTCCAAGCCCCATGAGCCGGCGCTCGGGCGGGAGCTGCTCCACCACGATCGCCATCGCGACGGGTACGACCCCGCCTCCCCCCAGCGCCTGGAGCGCCCGCGCCGCAACGACCCAGTCGAAGGTCGGGGCGAGGGCCACGAGCACGCTCCCGATCATGAATACCACCAAGGTCGTCGCGAGGACGCGGGCCAGGCCGAAGACATCCGCGATCCGCCCCACGATGGGAAGGGCGATGAGGTATCCGAGGAGGTATCCGTTCACCACCCACGAGGAGCGATAGAACTGGCTGATCGGAAGTCTGACGTCGGAGATGAGGGCAGGCAGGACCACCACGATCGATGTCTGGTCGCTCGCGGTGACGAACACGCCCATGGCCACGATCAGGAGGAGGAGACGCCCCCGGGTAGCGTCGACGCCCCTCCGTGTCAGCCAGCCGGAGTGGAGCCACGGGGGAATTCTGCGACGCAGAACGCCCGGGGAGGCCGACACCTCTCCTCCTCCCGAGGACACGGGTCAGTTCGGGGGGAGGATGGTGAAGTTGGAGTCGAACTCGGAGAAGGTGAGCCGGCGCACGAGGTTCTCGGGGTCCCCTTCCTGCACCGCCCCCACGATCTCCAGCCGATGGAGGACAGGGTCGTCGGCGCCGATCCACGCCCGGAGCTGGACCGGGCGCCCGCGGGCCACCTGCGGAACCAGTCGCGCCATCATTTCGGAGGGGACGGTAGCCTCAACGCGTATTGCCGCGGCGGATCCGACCGACTCTGGCCCGACGAGCGTGGCCGACGGGATCTCCCGCATGAGGGCAGGGATGCCCGTGGCCGGATCGAACAACTGGGAGACATTCACCCCTTCGGTAGCCCATTGCCCCGTGAGCGGATTCGTCATCCACGATCCCTCCGGGAGAACGATCACCTCCACCTCCAACGTCACGGGGCCCGCCATCGCCTGGAGCTGGGCCTGCATCTTCTCAGGCCCGGCCACGTGCCCCTCGGCCCGCACCATCTGGAGCCCCCGGCCGATCGCAGTGGTCCCGTTCTCGTGCTCGAGAACGAAGGCGAAGCTCCCCAGGCGCTCCATGCGTTCCGAAGCCCGACCCAGGAGGGCCACGGGATCCAGCCCGGGCTCGGCGTCCCCGCCCCCACAGGAGGTGAGGAACAGGGTGGATACGGCGAACAGGCTGCCGGAGATCGCGCCCCTCATTCGACGATGGGCCATGCGCTGCCAGCCTTTGGAGGTCGGGTGCCGCCACGGTCGCGGCGAGCCCTTCGGAGAGTCAACGGTCCGCATCGAGAACCTCTCGCGCTCGCCCCAGGTCGAGCCGCATCTGACGAACGAGCGCCTCGGCCGACTCGAAGGGGACGACAGGCCGAAGGAACTTGATGATGTCTACTCGCACCTCTTCACCATACACGTCTCGATCAAAGTCCAGGAGGTGGAGCTCGATCGACGGCGCTGACCCCTGGAACGTAGGGCGTGGACCGAGGTGCAGCGCCCCCGGGAAGGTGCCCGACCGGAGCACACCCCGCACGGCGTAGATCCCTGGAGGAGGCAGCAGCTTGTCAGGGCTCCCCACCTGTAGATTCGCCGTCGGGAACCCGAGCGTTCGGCCCCTCCCGTCGCCCCGGACCACGATCCCCCGCAGCGAGTACGGACGACCCAGACCGGCACGTGCCAACTCCATCTCTCCCGCCGAGACTGCGTCCCGGATGCGGGTCGAGGAGACCGGACCTTCGCCCATGTCCACGGGACCGACGACCTCGACCTTGAACCCCAGCTCCGATCCGATCTCGACCAAGGTGTCCACGTCCCCTGACCGCCCCCGCCCGAACCCGTGATCGTAACCGATCACCAGTTCCCCTACCCCGAGCCGACCGACCAGGATTTCCTCTACGAACCGACGCGGAGAGTAGTAGGAAAGAGCGTGGGTGAATTGGAGGAATACAGCGAAGTCCAGCCCGCTTTCGGCCAGGATCTCCTTCTTTTCGACCGGGGTCGTGAGGAGGCGTGGTGCCACCTCTGGCCGGACGATTCGGAGCGGGTGGGGGTGGAAGGTGACGAGCACGGTCCGGCTTGACGTTTCCGCCGCCCGAGCGCGGATGCGCTCCAGCACCGCCCAATGCCCCCGGTGCACGCCGTCGAAGGTGCCTACGGTGACGACGGTCCCCTTCCCATCCAGAGGGAGGAGTCCCATGGGCAGACCATGGCCGACGGCTCCGTCACTCAAGGGGGAACACCTTCCGGGGACGGACCTGATCCCCGTCCCGCACGGCGATCGCGACGAGTCGCTCCCCGCAGACCACGGCGACCTCGCCCCCCTCGTCCCCCTCCGGGACGCCGAGCCCCGCGATCGGGACCCCCTGACCCCTCCGGAGTCGGATCACTGTCTCTTCCGAAGGATCCTGGAGAAGGGGAAGGTGAGCGACCGCTTCCAGCGGTGGAATCCAGGCAGCCCTCACGGCCTCGGCGTCTCCGAGCCGTCCAGGGAGCACCGCACCTTCCACCTGGAAGGGACCGATCGCCACCCTCCGCAACTCGGTCAGGTGCGCCCCGACCCTGAGTTGCTCTCCCACGTCGCGCGCGATCCCCCGCACATACGTCCCGGTCGAACAGAGGACCGTGAAGTCTATGAAGGGGAGATCAACCGCGTCGAGCGCGATGCGGTAGACGCTTACCGAGGCCGCGGCGAGCGAAACGTCCTCGCCCCGTCGCGCCAACCGGTACGCCCTCTCTCCCCCCACCTTCTTCGCCGAGAAGGCGGGAGGCATCTGGTCCGTCTCCCCGACGAATTCCTGGAGGGCTGAGTCAATCTGGCCCTCGACGAGCGACTCCCACGCGTCCGAGGTCCCCACGACCTCTCCCTCTGGATCCGCTGTCGTGGTACTTACGCCGAGACGTGCCCTGGCCGAGTACTCCTTGGGGAGGTCGGAGAGATATTCCGCGAGGCGCGTCGAGGGCCCGAGGCAGAGGAGCAAGAGTCCCGAGGCGAACGGGTCGAGCGTTCCAGAGTGGCCAACCTTCCGGATCCCGAGCTCCCTCCTCGCGATCGCCACCATGTCGTGGGAGGTCGGACCCACCGGCTTGTCAAACCGGACGACGCCGTCCCGGAGAGCGCCGCTCATTCGGTCGCTCCCCTGGGGTCACCTCGCCCCCCCGCACCATCGGCCTCCGGCCCCTGGACCCCGGCGCCGCCGGCCCCTGCGCCCTCTACCTCCGCGCCCTCCGCATCGATGCCACCTGGCTCAGGATCGGTATCCCGGATCTGGACGCTCCGCAGGATCTCATCGATCCGAAGGGCATGTTCGAGCGCGCGATCCTCTTCGAACCTGAGCTCGGGCACCCTCCGCACCTTCAGAAACTTCCCCAGCTCGCGTCGGATGAACGGCGCCGCAGTGGCGAGCCCGACCAAAAAGTCCGCTCCACCCTCGCCCACCGAAGTCGGGTCCGGCCGCACGTAGACCCGGGCAAAGAAGAGGTCCGCGGACACGGCCACGCTGGTCACCATCGGAATCCCCACGCGCGGATCCCGGACCTCGCGACGGATGATTCCCGAGATCTCGCGCTTGAGCTGCTCGTTCAGACGGGCGAGGCGTCGGCGCTGCATCAGCGGGTCACCGAGAGCGATGGAGTCGGAGCGGAGAGGCGGATGGTCATGAGGTCATCGCCCCCTAGACCCAGTCTCGTCTGGACTCGGTCACGAGCGCCTTTCCGCTCTCGACCACAAACCGATCGATCTCGTTGGCGAGGGACTCGGCTAGACGCCCATCGGAGGCGACCAGCGCCACCGTGAGCTCGGCCCGATCGTGGATGTCCTGGAACCCCGTCTCCGCCACGGACACGTCGAACCCGTGTCGGAGCCGATCCCTGAGGGAGCGGACCGTCATCCGCTTCTCCTTGAGGGAGCGGCATCCAGGGATCCTAAGCTGCCAGGTGAGAACCACGACGCTGGACATTCGACCGTCAGGGCCGGCTCGGTCGTCTCGCGGGAACCTCGGCCACCGGGTCGGACGGGGGGCGCGGTCGAGGTTCCGACTTGGGCCCGATCAGCCCCTTCCCGAGGAGGACCCCGCGAGCGTTCGGGCGATCTCTTCGACGACGTAACATTCGATCAGATCCCCAACCTTTACATCGTTGAAGTTCGCGATCGCGATGCCGCACTCGTACCCGTCGCGGACCTCCCTCGCATCGTCCTTGAACCGCTTGAGCGAGGAGATCTCGCCCGTGTAGACGACACTTCCATCACGGATGAGCCGGACCTTCCCCTTCCGGTCGATAACGCCCTCCGCGACGTAGCAGCCCGCGATGGTCCCGACCTTCGAGATCTTGAACGTCTCCCGGACCTCTGCGGACCCAAGGATCTTCTCCCTGGATTCGGGCGAGAGCATCCCTTCCATCGCCTTGGTGATGTCGTCCACCGCCTCGTAGATCACCTCGTAGAGGTGGATTTCAATCCCGTCGTGCTCAGCAAGAAGCCGAGCGTTCATATCGGGGCGGACCCGGAACCCCACGATGATCGCCCCCGCGGTCTCGGCGAGGAGGACATCCGACTCGTTCACCGCCCCCACGCCACGGTGGACGATCTGAACGCGGACCTCGGGCGTCGAGAGCTGCTCGAGCGAATCGGAAAGGGCCTGGACGGACCCGTCCACGTCGGCCTTCACCAGGACGAGGAGGGGCACCTCCTTGCCCGCCCTCATGTGGTGCGCGAGGTCGCCGAGTCGGACGCCCTTCGCCCTGATCCGGAGCTGTTTGTCCCGCTCGAGTCGCTGACGGGCCTGGGCGATCTCTCCCGCCCGGTCCGCATCCATGACCTGGAGGCTGTCCCCGGCCTGCGGCACGCCCCCGGATCCCACCAGCTGGACCGGGAGTCCAGGCGTCACCTCGGTGAGGGGCCGCCCACGCTCGTCGAGAAGCGCCCGCACGCGGCCCTCGAACTTTCCGCAGACGAAGGCATCGCCCACGCGAAGCGTCCCGCTCAGGACCAGCACGGTGACGACGGGTCCCTTCCCGACGTCCAGCCTGGCCTCGATCACCGCGGCCTTCGCGTCCGACTCGGGGTTCGCCTTCAGCTCGAGGACGTCCGCCTGGAGGAGGATCTTCTCGAGGAGATCATCGATTCCCTTCCCCGTCTTCGCCGAAACCTCCGCCACGAGCACGTCGCCCCCGAACTCCTCGACCGCGACCCCGTGCTGGAGGAGCTCCTGCTTGACCCGCCTCGGGTTTGCGGCCGGCAGGTCCGACTTGTTCACCGCGACCACAATCGGGACACCCGCGTTCTTCGCATGGGAGATCGCCTCGATCGTCTGGGGCATGACCGAGTCGTCCGCCGCCACCACCAGAACCACGATGTCAGTCACCTCCGCGCCTCGAGCACGCATCGCGGTGAAAGCCGCGTGGCCGGGCGTATCCAGGAACGAGATCGCACGACCTCCGTCCAGCTCGACGTGGTAGGCGCCGATGTGCTGAGTGATCCCGCCGGACTCTCCGGCGACCACGTTGGTCTTCCGGATCGAGTCGAGCAGGAGGGTCTTTCCGTGGTCCACGTGCCCCATCACGGTCACAACAGGGGGTCGGGGCACGAGCTTCGTGAGATCCTCTTCCTCCTCATCCTCCTCGACCTCGGCGTCCCGGGCGTAGTCCTCCTCCCTTACCGCCTTGAAGTTGAAGTGCTCGAGAAGAAGCTCGAGCTGGTCGAAGGCGAGGCGCTGGTTGATCGTGATCGGAAGGCCGAGGTTCTTGAAGGCCGCGCCCACGAGTTCCGTGGAGGGCACCTGGATGAGCTCAGAGAGCTCGGCCACGGTCAGGAACTCGTTGACACGGACGGTCTTCGCTTCCTCCGCGACCAGCTGCCGCTGCTCCTCCTCCTGCGCCTCGAGCTCCTCTCGGGTCGGACCCGCGGCTCCCTTCTTTCTCTTCTTCTTCCCGCCGCCCTTCAGCTCGGCCATCACCCGCGTGACGTTGTCCTGAACGGCATCCTGATCCACCCTCTGCCGCTTCTTCCCCTTCTTCTTAGCGAGCTTCTTCCGCCCGTCCGCAGTGAAGCCGTCGGCCTGAATGCGCACCTGGCCACCAGGGCCCGCGCTCGCAGCAGGAGTGGGCCTGGCCGGAGTGGGGAAAAACTCGGAGGGGTTTAGTCGGAGCTTCCGTGCCTGAGCAGGCTCCGGCGGCGGCGGCGGTGGGGGCGCTGCCACCACGGGCGGGCCAAACTCGGGCATCTTAAGGCGGCGCTTGGGCTTCGCCTCTGGATCCCCTTCCTCACCCGACGCGGCTTCGCTCAGCTCCGACGCTGGGGCCTCCGCGCTCGGGATGCTCCCTCCCGGGGCAGCTTCGGAGGCGCCCTCGTCCGGAGCGACGGCCTTCCGCCCAGCCGGCTTCGGTTTAGTCGTCTTACGCAGCTTGGGCGGCTCGGAAGCCTCGGCGGAGGGCAGTCCGACCGGGGGATCAGGCTCCGACGGGGATGCCTGATCATCGGGTACGGCGGGAGAGGGCTCGTCCTCGGGGGCGACATCCTCCGCCTTGCGACGGCGGCGGCGCTTGGAGGGAGCGTTTGTCTCTCCGATCGCAGCCTGGAGCGCCTCGGAGGTGTTCATCTTCCCCGAGCGCCGCTCGCGCTCGACCCGAGCCAGGACGCGCGCAATGTCGGCCTCGCTCACAGGAGCGTCGCCGTCGTGAATGGAGACCCCCATCGCCCTCAACAGGGACACGAGGTTCTCCGCCGACACCTTCAGATCCTTCGCAAACTCAGCGACCAGCATTTCCCTCCAGTTCCTCCCGCTCGTCCGGGGGGCCGTCCCCTCCGACTCGCGGAGGAGGATCCTCGGGAAGACCCCGGAGAAGTTGTTCTGCGAACGTTCCGGCCGTGACGCCCACTACGGAAAGCGGCCCGGCCCCAACCGCCCTCCCCATCAACGCCCTATCGGAGACCCATCGCACCGGGATGCCTCCCCGAAGCGCGAGCCCCCGGACTTTATCCAGTTGCTTGTGCGAGGCGTCCGCGGCCAGAAGGACGAGGCGGACTCGGCCGGAGTTCAGGGACTGCCTCGTCGCATCGACCCCGAGCGCAACCGCCCCCGCCCGACGGGCGAGCCCGAGGAGCCCCATGACGTCAGACCCCCGCGGACTCTTCCCCTTCTCCAACGGCCTCTCCGCTCCCAGCCGCTTCGATGCTCCCGGATGCGGCCGCATCCCCTCCCTCCACGGACGGGGATCCGGGGATCTCCGTCTCGATCTCCGCACCAGCCTCGGTCCCTGCCGCTTCCGGCTCATCCAGAACCGTCAGCTCGTCGATGATCCCCATGAGCTGAATGACACCGGCCTCGGGAAGGCCTTCGATCCGGCGGAAATCCTCTTCGT
>SHZS01000043.1 GCA_009692105.1 Gemmatimonadota bacterium
TACGAGGCGGTCAGCCAGCTCACGCTCTCAGGGATCGGACAGACGACCTGCGTTGGGATCGGCGGCGACCCCATCATCGGCACGAGCTTCATCGACTGTCTTACGGCCTTTGGAGAGGATGCCGATACGAAGGCCATCGTCATCATCGGCGAGATCGGCGGCACGGACGAGCAGGAGGCCGCCCGCTGGGTGAAGGCGAGTCTGTCCATTCCCGTCGTCGGGTTCATCGCCGGACAGACGGCACCGCCGGGGCGGAGGATGGGCCACGCGGGCGCGATCATCTCAGGGTCCGCGGGGACCGCGGAGGAGAAGATCGCGGCTTTCGAGGAGAACGGGATCGCCGTGGCGAGACGTCCGCTGGAGATCCGGGACCTCATCAGGAAGGCGCTTCGGAGCTGACGGGGCAGGCTCGGGCCCCCAGCCCCTGGCGAACCCCCAAGAACCATGCGGCTGGCGGAACTTCTGTCTCCGACGCGCATCAAACTCGGCCTATCGGTCGGCTCGGTCGCCGAGGCCGTCGCCCTGCTACTCCAGGAAGAGGGCGGGGCTCTCCCAGAGCTCCGTGCCGTGGAGGAGCGACTCCGTAGGGCGCACGCGGGCGAGGCCGGCAGTCTGCGTCGGGTGTCTCCGAGCACCCTCGTGCTGAGTCTCGGCCCGAACGAGGACGAAGATGCGACGGCGGCCCTGGGCGTCGCGGCGCACCCGCTCTTCCTCCTGGAGTCCGACGGAAGCGAGGGACCGGGCCCTAGGATTCTTCTCGTCCTGGTCACACCGCGGGCCGAGGAGATGAGGGGCGACGCGCTCGAGAACCTAGCCCGGGTGCTCGGTGATTCCTCCGTCGAATCGCGGATCCTGGCGGCAACGTCGCCCGAAAAGATCCGCTCCTCCCGCCGCCTCATGCGGCTTGAGCTCACCGAGGCGCTTCGGGTCGAGCACGTCATGGTCCGCATGTCCTACCGGATCTTCCCGGACACGCCGCTCCGGGAGGTGGTGGAGCTCATGGCGCGGAAGGGACTCCAGGCACTGCCCGTCGTGGGGGAGGATCTCCACCTGGTCGGAGTGGTCACCGCGGGGGACGCGCTTCGGCACGCACTCGATCAGAAGGGAAGGGGAGGAGTGGAGCCTGACGGCCGGTGGACGGCCACGGCTCGGGATGTGATGCTCCGTTCCGTGATGTGCGTGCCCGAGGATCAGGACCTGCTGGACGCTGCACAGCTCATGGTTAACAAGAACGTGGCCGAGCTCCCGGTCGTGCGCGATGGCGAAGTTGTGGGCATCCTGACGAGGGACCGGGTGCTGGGAGCCCTCTTCGGGGGGAAATGATCCGCTACACTTAGCTCCATTGCATTGGCTCGATTCAAGCGAAACGGAGGTTTCTGAACACGTGACCCGGACGTTGGCGATCATCAAGCCCGACGCGGTGGCGGCCGGCAGGGCCGGAAAGATCCTGGCGCATCTGGAATCCGAAGGCTTCCGGATGACCGCCTGCCGCCTCACCCGCTTGAATCGACTCCAGGCAGAGGAGTTCTACGGCGTCCATCGGGAACGTCCATTCTTCCCGTCGCTGGTGTCCTTCATGACCTCAGGGCCGGTGATCCCCTTGGCGTTAGAGGCGGAGGACGCGGTCCAACGGCTCCGGAAGGTGATTGGTGCCACGGACCCCGCCGAGGCTTTGCCCGGGACGATACGCGCGCTCCACGCCGAGTCCAAAGAGAGGAACGCGATCCATGCCTCTGATTCGGACGAGAACGCGGCCCGGGAGATCGCCTTCTTCTTCGCGGAGGCGGACCTCTTCTCCCTCTGACCTTCGATTGACACGATGACCCCTCGATCATAGCCTTCCTGGTCTATGTTCAGGATCGGGCTCAGGGAGCTCGAGCGGGCGGGCGTCCTCCGCGTCCACCACTGCTTTTTGAAGAATGACCCGCTCTGGGAGGGCTCGGGGCTTCGTCTCCAGGCCGGGGTGGACGTGGAACTGTCGGTCAGCCGGTCCGCGTACGGTGAGCAGGTGGTGGCCCTGGGACGAATGCGCACCCGGCTCGGCGGCGAGTGTCGTCGATGCTTGGCCCCCGTGGAGTACCGGGTGGACGAGCCCTTGGACCTGGTGTGGTCCTTTGCGGAGGAAGCGTCGGGGGAGGTTGCGCCGGGCGGCGAGATCCGAGCCATCCTGCCGGGCGTGATGGAGCCGGACGTCCAGGAAGCGGTGCGGGAAGAGCTGCTCCTCTGCACGCCCAGCCACTTCCTCTGCAGGGACGACTGTAAGGGGATCTGTCCTCGGTGCGGCGTGAACCGGAACGAGGAGGACTGCGGGTGCGGGGGGACGGAGATCGATCCCCGGTGGGAAGCGCTCCGGATCCTCCGAAACGAATGAGGCGAGGTACCGAATGGCAGTTCCTAAGAAGCGCACGTCTAAGCAGCGTAAGCGCAAGCGCAGGA
This sequence comes from Gemmatimonadota bacterium, assembly GCA_009692105.1. Taxonomy (GTDB): domain Bacteria; phylum Gemmatimonadota; class Gemmatimonadetes; order Longimicrobiales; family Gaopeijiaceae; genus SHZS01. The sequence continues at coordinate 2,437 of SHZS01000043.1, forward strand.
CGCATTACAAGGCGGAGGCGGTAGTCACTCAGGCCTGTCCGCGGTGCGGGGATCCGAAGCAGCCCCATCGAGTCTGTGCGTCGTGCGGGTTCTACCGTGATAAGGAAGTATTAGAGGTCGAGATCGACTGACGGGAGGCGCTCGGTGCGTATCGCCCTGGATTCCATGGGGTCAGACGGAGCACCGGCCATCGAGATCGCCGGCGCGGTTCAAGCGCTGGAAGAAGGTTCGGGCGATCTCACGATCTTGCTCGTTGGAAACCGAGAAGAAATCGAAGTCGGCCTATCCGGCCTTGCTACCCCCTCTCGGGGGCGGCTCGAGATCGTTCACGCTCCCGACCGCATCCTCCCCGGTGAGTCGCCTGCGCAGGCGGTGAGACGCAGACCGGACTCCTCGATCGTCACGGGAATCCGGCTTCTGAAGGACGGGCTGGCGGACGCGTTCGTGAGCGCCGGCTCGACCGGGGCTGTGATGGCAGCCTCCCTCATCCTGCTGCGACCCCTTCCGGGGGTGGTCCGGCCCGCGATCGGCACTCTCCTCCCGACCTCGAAGCGTCCCACCCTGATGCTCGACTCGGGTGCGAACGTGGACTCGAAGCCTCAGCACCTCCTGCAGTTCGCCCACCTGGGCACGATCTACGCTCAGGATTTGATGGGGTTGGAGCACCCGCGGGTGGGGCTTCTCAACATTGGCGAAGAGCCGGGGAAGGGGGACGAGCTCGCGCTGGAGGCTCATGAGCTGCTCAAGGGGAGCGGTCTCAACTTCATCGGAAACGTCGAGGGGCGCGACATCATCCGGGGGGCGTGCGACGTGCTCGTCTGTGATGGCTTCGTCGGAAACGTCCTCCTCAAGTTCTACGAGTCCGTGGCGGAGTTCACGATCGGACTGCTGACCCGCGAGATGGAGAAGGTGGGGACCAAGATGGACCTGGGCGAGGTGTTCCGGGTGCTCGACTACGCCGAGTACGGCGGTGCTCCGCTCCTGGGGGTGAATGGTGTGTCGATCGTCTGCCACGGACAGTCCCCTCCGAAGGCGATCCGCAACGCGATTGCCCTGGCACAGCAGGCGGTACAATCCCGAATGGTCGAGCACATCGCACGTGAGCTTGCCGAGGACCACCGTGGGAGTTTGGGGGAGGCGTAGCGGGCCGTGTCGCTAGCGCTCCTCTTTCCCGGGCAGGGATCACAGAGCGTGGGAATGGGCAGGGCGCTGGCCGACGCCCATCCGGTCGCCGCGGCGACTTTCGCCGAGGCGGACCGGATTCTTGGCGATTCCCTGTCCACGCTGATGTGGGGAGGCCCTGAGGACGACCTGGTCCTCACCCAGAACGCTCAGCCCGCGCTCCTGACCCACTCGGTCGCTGTCCTCCGGGTGGTCCAGGATCGGCTCGGGGAGGTGGCCATGGCCGCCGGCCACTCCCTGGGAGAATTCTCCGCGCACGTGGCGGCCGGCACGCTCTCGTTTCCAGATGCGCTTCGAGCGGTGCGCTTGCGCGGGGAGCTCATGGCGAGCGCCGGAGCGCTCCGTCCCGGTGGAATGGCGGCCGTGCTTGGGATGGAGGACGATGCGGTCGAGGCGCTCTGTCGAGAAGTCGCGACCGCATCGGGCGCCACAGTCGTCCCCGCGAACTTCAACTCGCCCGGCCAGGTCGTGATCTCGGGAGACCGATCTGCCGTCGCGAAAGCAGTCGAGCTGGGTCCCGAGAGGGGGGCGAAGAAGGTCGTTCTCCTGAACGTATCCGGAGCGTTCCACTCCCCCCTCATGGAGCCGGCTGAGCGGGGATTGCGGGAGTGGCTGGATGCCGTGAACTTCGGTCGCCTTCGATACCCGGTTTACTCGAACGTGACGGCCGAACCGGTGCTGGAGGAGGAGGCCCGTGGGCTCCTCGTTCGCCAGCTTATTTCGCCGGTGCGCTGGGCGTCGTCGATCCGGGCCATGGTCGGGGCCGGAGCCGATCGATTCCTCGAGATCGGGCCCGGGGAGGTGCTCGCGGGCCTCAACCGTCGAAACGCCCGCGGTGTGCCGACCCTATCGGTAGGTGAGCCGGAAGACGTGGACGCACTAGACGTGGACGCATTGGGGGACCGCGGAGGTACCTAAGTTGGCTGATCGGTGGGCCGGCTGAGTGGCCCACGCACCGGGAGAAGCGATGGAGCTGGACGGTCAGATCGCGCTGGTGACTGGGGGGTCCCGAGGGATCGGACTCGCGGTGGCGCGGGCGCTCGCGGATGGCGGGGCGAAGGTCGCGGTCGTGGGGCGCGACGCCGAACGCGCCGCGGCCGCCGCTGCGAGCCTATCCGGGGGAGGGCACGTCGGCCTTGCGTGCAACGTGGCGAGCCCGGAGGAGGTCAACTACACCGTCTCCAGAGTCGAGGAATCGCTCGGGGGGGTGACGATCCTCGTGAACAACGCGGGGATCACGCGGGACAACGTGCTAGTGCGCCTGAAGGATGAGGATTGGGACGAGGTGATCGATGTAAACCTCAAGGGCGCGTTCAACATGACTCGTGCCGTCGCCCGGGGGATGATGAAGCGCCGCGATGGGGTCGTCCTGAATATCACCTCCGTGGTGGGGCTGTCCGGAAACGCGGGGCAGAGCAACTACGCGGCGTCCAAGGCGGGGCTCATCGGGCTCACGAAGAGCGTGGCCAGCGAGCTCGCCTCCAGAGGGATCCGGTGCAACGCGATCGCTCCCGGCTACATCGAGACCGACATGACCGCCGCGTTGAACGAGGCACAGACGGAGCTCCTGAAGGAGCGGATCCCCCTTGGACGTCTCGGCTCCCCCGAGGACATCGCCGGTGCCGTGCGCTTTCTCGCCGGCCCGGCGGCTCGCTACATTACGGGCCACGTGCTCACCGTGGACGGGGGCATGGTCATGTGACCCGCCCTCCGCTTGGATGTCCTCGATCGAAGGGACCATCAACAGAAGGGGCAACGAATGGCGGATAGCATCGAGGCGAAGGTGAAGGAAATCATCGTGAACGAGCTGGGTGTCGAGTCCGCAAAGGTGACCGCACAGGCCTCCTTCGTGGAGGATCTGGGAGCGGACTCCCTCGACACCGTGGAGCTCGTCATGGCCTTCGAGGAGGAGTTCGGGATCGACATCCCCGACGAAGACGCGGAGCAGATGGGCACCGTGGGCGACGCGATCGATTACTTGAAGAAGCACGCCCCAACGAGCGAGTGACCGTCGTCGGGGTCCGCGTGAAAACCGTGTGGCGCCTATGGGAGCCGGCACGATGACGGATCGCCCCCGAAGGGAAGTCGTCGTAACGGGCATGGGGCTCGTCACTCCTGTTGGGGTGGGGGTCGGGAACGCGTGGGGTGCCCTTCTATCGGGCACGCCGGGCGGGGGCGCGATCACGGCCTTCGAGGCGACGGAAGACTTCCCAACCCGGATCGCTTGCGAGGTCAGGAACTTCGATCCGTCGAACATCCTCGATCCGAAGGAAATCCGACGGTACGACCGCTTCGCGCAGTTCGCCCTGGTCGCGGCGGAGGAGGCGATGCAGCACGCGGGTCTCGGGACGGTTCCGTCGGAGGGAGTGGATCCGGACCTCTTCGGCGTGATCATTGGAACCGGGATCGGGGGGATCGGGACGTTTGAGGAGCAGTGCAAGCTGCTTCTCGCCCGGGGCCCCGGACGGGTGAGCCCCTTCTTTATCCCCATGTTCATCCCCGACATCGCGCCCGGACTCATCTCCATTCGGTACGGCGCACGGGGACCCAACTACACGACGGTGTCGGCGTGCGCATCCTCCGGACACGCCATCGGCGATGCCCTCCGCGTGATCGAGCGCGGAGACGCGGATCGCATCATCGCCGGAGGAACTGAAGCCACGATCACACCGCTCACCATGGCCGGCTTCGGCGCCATGAAGGCGATGTCCAGGAGGAACGACGATCCCGAGACGGCGAGCCGGCCCTTTGACTCTGACCGGGACGGCTTCGTGATGGGCGAGGGGGCGGGTTGTTTGATTCTGGAAGCCCGCGAGGTGGCGGAGCGGAGGGGGGCTCGCATCCTGGGGAGGATCGCGGGCTTCGGCATGTCCGCAGACGCGTATCACATCACCTCCCCGGCGCCGGGCGGCGCCGGAGCGCAGTCCGCCATGCGGGGAGCGCTGAAGGACGCGGGGGCCGCTCCAGAAGATGTGGACTACATCAACGCGCACGGGACCTCCACCCCGCACAACGACAAGACGGAGAGTCAGGCCATCCGCTCCGTGCTCGGTGCCCATGCCTACAAGGTGGCCGTGGGCTCCACCAAGTCGATGACGGGACATCTCCTCGGGGCCGCAGGGGCCGTGGAGGCCATCATCTCCGTGATGGCGTGCATGGAGAGCAGGGTCCCTCCGACGATCAACATCAAGACGCCCGATCCCGACTGCGACCTGGATTACATCCCCGATGTCGCCCGGGACATGCCCGTCCGGCTGGCTCTCTCAAACTCCTTCGGCTTCGGTGGCCACAATGCATGTATCGCCATTGCCCGTGAGGAGTAGGGCGCAGAGACCGGACGGCGGGGCTGGGCGCGATCAGAGGCGCGGAGCTCCATGAGGATCGGGTTTGGCTTTGATTCCCATCGCTTCGATCCCAGTCGGCCCTGCATTCTCGGGGGCGTCACCATTCCGGACACGCCGGGGCTTGCCGCGTTCTCGGACGGGGATGCCCTCGCCCACGCGGTCACGGACGCTGTTCTAGGGGCGGCGGGCCTCGGCGACATCGGCCGCCACTTTCCTCCGGGTGACGAGCGCTGGAGGGGGGCGGACTCGATGGGGCTCCTTAGGACGGCGGTGGGGATGGCGCGGGACGCCGGCTACGGGATCGGGAACGTAGACGTTACGCTGGTCTGCGAGCGCCCCCGGATCGATGTGGTCGCGGACCGCATTCGGAGCTCTCTCGCGGGCGCGTTGCAGGTAACCCCTCAGCAGGTGTCGGTGAAGGGGAAGACGAGCGAGGGCATGGGGTGGGAGGGGAGGGGAGAAGGGATCGCGGTCCACGCGGTGATCCTGCTGGTGCCTGCGAGCCCGCGTGGCCCTTCCTAACGACATCAACCGCCGCGATGTCCGACAACGCCGAGTTCCGGACTGAGCACTATCGGGACTTTCTGGCCTTCGAGCGAGGCCTCTCCGAACGTACGGTCGCCGCATACGACCGTGACGTGGACCGCCTCGTCCGGTTCCTTCTGGCCCAGGGGGTCCACACCCCTGTCCAGGCCTCTCACCTCACCCTCCGTGAGTACCTCTTCCATCTGAAGGATTCGGGGCTTGCCGCCACCTCGATCCGCCGGGCGATCTCCTCCCTCCGGAGCTACTACGCGTTTCTCCTCGAGGAGGGCGCCGTGGAGGTCGATCCCACGGAGCGCTTGGAGGCACCGAGAACGGGGAGGAAGCTTCCGGAGGTCCTCGGGCGGGACGAGGTGGCCGCGCTCGTAGAGGCCCCATCCGAGGACAGCCCCGTCTACTGGAGGGACCGAGCGATTCTCGAGCTGCTCTACGCGACCGGGGTCCGGGTGTCGGAGCTGACCACGACGCGGGTCGTCGACCTCGACGCCGAGTCGGGCCTCGTCACCGTCATCGGGAAGAGTTCGCGGGAGCGGATCGTTCCGGTGGGGGCGATCGCCCTGGAAGCCGTCCTTCGATACCTGCGGGAGGTGCGTCCCCGACTGGAGCGGGGGAGTGGTGCGGGAGTGCTCTTCCTGAACCAGCGGGGCCGGCCTCTCACGCGCATGGCCGTTTGGGCCTTGGTGAAGGCGGCGGCTCGCCGGGCGGGGGTGGTGCGCAGGATCTCCCCACATACGCTCCGGCACACCTTCGCCACTCACCTGCTCGAGGGAGGGGCGGATCTAGCGGTGGTCCAGGAGCTCCTCGGTCATGCGGACATATCGACGACCCAGATCTACACGCACGTGGATCGGGAGTACCTGAGGGAGGTGCACCGGCGCTACCATCCGCGGGCCTGACTACCGTGGGACTGACCGCCGCGGGCCTGACTACCGCAGGCTTGACTTCGACGGAGCGCGGGGGCCTTCAGTGCGAGGCCTCCAGCGTGGGGCCTTCGGTGCGGGGCCCTAAGTGCGAGGCCTGGGGGGATCAGAGCCCGGGCGTTCGCGCCGGAATCGAGGACATGGCCGCATGCTCTGCGTCGGCCAGGGTGAATAGGTCCTCCTGCCGGGTTGCGCCGGTCAGAAGCCGGATCGCGGTGGCGAGGACTGTGTCCCGCTCGCTCTGCACTTCCAGGTAGCGGCCTTCGTCCTCCATCCGGTTGTACATCTCCCGCTCCAGCTGCCACCGGAGGTAGTCGAGGGAGTCTTCGTTCATGGCCTCTTCGGCAATGCCCGCGTCGACGAGGGATTGCACGAAGTTGGTGAAGCTGGCCTCGGGGAAGCCCGCAGGGACATCGCCCGACTCTCGGAACCCACGCCCTGCCTCGAAGGCGGCCTCCTGGATCCTCCGTGCGAGGAAAATCTCGGCCTCGACAGCCGCGAGAGGAATGGCTTGCTCACGTGTGGATAGTGTATCCACCCTGACCTCGAGGTCGGGGAACACTCCGCCGCCTCCGAGGAGCACCCGACCCCCCATGGACCGGTATTCTGGGATCGAGTCCGAGTCCGGTTCGATCACGTTCCCGTCCGCATCGCGCTGCCGCTTCAGGGACCGCCCTTGGGGGGTGAGCCACTCCCCGGAGGTGACCCGGAGGAGGCGGCCCTCAGGCAGCGGAATCACACTCTGCACGGTTCCCTTGCCGAACGTCCGCTCCCCGATGATGAGCGCACGATCGTGATCCTGCAGTGCGCCAGCCACGATCTCGGCCGCAGAGGCCGAGAATTGGTCCACCAACACGACGATGGGTAGCTCAGGGACCCGCGGCGTGAGCCGGTCGTAGTGGGCTTCCTCCAGAACCTCGGTGCCTCCTCGTACCCTCGAACGAGTCCTGGCGAGCACGGCCCCTCGGTCGAGGAAGAGATCCGACATCCTGAGCGCCTCGTCCAGGTATCCGCCCGGGTTTCTGCGCAGGTCCAGGATAAGGCCCCGAGTGTTCGCCAACGTCGTGAGCACCGAGTCCACCTCGGCGGCCGAATTCCGAGTCACGCGCTCGACGGAGATGTAGCCGATATCGGAGAAGAGCGTCTCGGCGCTCACCGCCGGGATGTGGACCTCCGCCCGCCCCATCTCGTGCGATAGCTCCCCGGAGAACCCATCCCGCTCCACGCCGACAATGACCGTGGTTCCCGCTTGTCCCCGGATTCGGGAAGAAGCGTCGTCCTCCGTCCAGTCGTGACCGTCTTCCGAGCCGACCCTGACAATCCGGTCCCCGACCTGGAGCCCCGACCGTTCAGCCGGGGTGCCCCGGAAGACTTTGGTGATCGTGACGGAGCCGCTCAACCGGCTGATGGCGATCCCGATCCCGGCGTAATTCCCCGTGCTCTGCTCCTCGAACTCGCGGACCTCGTCGGGCGTGAGGACCGTCGCGTACGGATCGCTGAGCCCTTTGATGAGTCCGTCGATCGCCATCTCGAAGAAGGCGGAATCTCCGCGTACCTCGAGGGCGTTGTTCCGGAGCGCGTCGATGGTGCCGAAGAGAACACGGGCCTCGGGGCTCACCTCGACCACGGGAGCCTTGGCGTCCCCACCGGTCCCCCTCTGGCCGTATGCGCCAAAGGGAACCGCCAGGGTCAGGAAGAGGATCCAGGGACGGAGGGGACGGATCATTTGCGTGGCACCCGGTCTTGGAGCGGGGGAAGGTCCTTCCCCGGAGCAACAGTGTCATCAAAATAACCTCCCCAGGGCCGGTCGTTCCAGGGATTCGGCGGTGTTATCTTCTTGGCCAGCCGTGCCCTAGTGGTATCGGCCGCCTCCGGAGCCTTCCGAGCGCGACTGCCGAGCCAGGCGTCCGGGGGGCGTCGGGCGGGCTCACGCGCAGATCGAAGGTCGTTGGAATGGCCGAAACCGCCTCGCCGGTCCGGGTGGAGTTGGCACAGCTCCGCCCCAGGAAGGGCCAGGTGGAGGCAAACCTGGCCCGGGTCCGGGACTGGACCCTCCGGGTCGGGGGGAAGGTGGACCTTCTCGTCTTCCCGGAGTGCGTCCTCTCCGGGTACTTCGTGGAAGGCGCCGTGGAGGAGGTCGCCCGCTCGCCCGAGCAGGTCGCGGAGGGGCTCGGTGTGCCGGGCCCGTCGGCGCCGGACGTTGTGCTCGGATTCTACGAGAGCGGCGGGGGGCCTGCGTACAACTCCGTGGGCTGGTTCACGCCGGACGAGGGCAGGTATCGGCTCGTCCACCGGCATCGAAAAATCTTCCTCCCCACATACGGCGTCTTCGACGAGTCCCGCTTCGTGTCGCCCGGGAGCGAGCTCGAGGCGTTCGACACCCGATTCGGACGCGCCGGAACGCTTGTCTGTGAGGAAATGCTCCACTCGCTCACGCCGACGGCTTTGGCGCTCGGTGGGGCGGAGCTCCTGGTCGTCGTTGCGGCCTCGCCCGCCCGGGATTTCGTCCCCGGCCTCGGGCTTCCGGCGAACCTGGACCGCTGGGACCTCGCGGGAAGAGCTACTGCGCTCGAACACGGGCTCCACGTCGCGATCGCCCAGCTCGTAGGGAGCGAGGGCGGGAAGCTCTTCGCCGGTGGAAGCACCTTCTACCTCCCAGGGGGCGAGATCGGCCCTCGGGCCCCTCTCTTCGAGGAAGGATCCGTGAGGGTGGAGCTCGATCGAACGGCCGTGCAGCGCCATCGGGCACGCTCGCCTCTGCTCACGGACCTGAGGAGCCACCTCCCCGATCTCCTCGAGGCCCTTGCCCGTCCGAAGCCTGTAGTGGCGGACGGGCGGAGCGCGACCGGGGCGATTCCGTCGCTGGACGGGCGGGGTCCCATGGGCCTCCTCGTGGCCATCCCCATGGGACGGGCACCCACGAAGCTCCCGGATCCGGAAGATTCGTCGCTGCTCGAGCTGGATCTTCCCCTGGTCGAACGAGCCCTGGTGTCATTCCTCCGGGACGAGATCGTGGGGAGGCGCGGCTTCCAGGACGTGGTCGTGGGAGTCTCGGGCGGGGTCGACTCCGCCACCGCTCTCATGCTTGCCGTGAAGGCGCTCGGGCCGGAGCATGTGCACGCGTTCCTCCTCCCGTACGCGACATCGAGTTCCGCGAGCCTCGAGGACGGGCGACGGGTGGCTGATCTCGCGGGCGTGAGCTGCCGGACCATCGAAATCACACGGGCGGTGGATGCCTATGTCGTAGCTGAGGAGTCCGATCTCTCCGACCTGCGGAGGGGGAACCTGGCTGCGCGCTTCCGCGCGCTCGTCCTCTGGGACCAGGCGGCTCGCCTGGGCGCTCTCCCCCTGGGCACTGGGAATAAGAGCGAGAGGCTCCTGGGCTACTTTACCTGGCACGCGGACGACTCGCCCCCGATCAACCCTCTCGGAGACCTCTTCAAGACCCAGGTCTGGGCGTTGGCCCGGCACCTGGGGGTGCCCGAAGAGGTGGTGGCGAAGGCGCCGAGCGCGGATCTCGTCCCCGGTGTCCACGACGAGGATGAGCTCGGGATCCGCTACGAGCTCGCGGACCGGATCCTCCACGGGCTGCTCGAGGGGTACCAGCCCTCCGACCTGGTGCGGGGGGGATTCGCTCAGGATGCGGTAGATACAGTGTGGAAGCGCCTCCAGGGGACGCACTGGAAGCGCGAGCTCCCTACCGTGGCCACCCTCTCGGAAAACGCGATCGGGGAGTTCTACCTGCGACCAGTGGATTACTAGCCAGTGGATTGTTGGGAGACCGCCAGAATGGGAGACAGGCGTGCTGCTCGTCATCGATAACTACGATTCCTTCACATGGAACCTGGTGCAGTTCCTGGGGGAGCTCGGCGCGGATCCCCGCGTCGTTCGGAACGACGAGGCCACCATCGAGGAGCTGGAGGCCATGGCTCCTTCCAGGGTCGTGATCTCGCCCGGACCTTGCACCCCCCGTGAAGCGGGGGTCAGTGTGGACGCGGTGTTGAGACTCGGCCGCGACCGCCCACTCCTGGGTGTGTGCCTTGGACACCAGGCGATCGGCGAGGCCTTTGGGGGGCGCACGGTCCGGGCCGGGAAGGTCATGCACGGGAAGACGACGCTGATCCGACATCTGGGGGAAGGGATCTTCCGCGGACTTCCGGTCCCCCTCGAGGTGACCCGCTATCACTCCCTCGTCACGGAGGCCGCGGTACTCCCCGAGGTTCTCGAAGCCGTGGCGTGGTCTCCCCGCGAGAACGGAGCGGCCGGGATGGGGATGGCCGGCGGGGAGGAGGAGATCCAGGGGATGCGGCACAGGGAGTTCCCGATCTGGGGAGTTCAGTTCCACCCCGAGTCCCTCTTCACCCACCACGGGAAGCGGCTCCTGAAGAACTTCCTCGAGCTCTAGGCGCGAGCTGTTGGGGCGCGTTCCCGAGCTTCGGGGCGCCGCCCGGAAGCCGCTCCGGGGGCTGCAACTTGCTCCCCATCCGAGCTTTTTCTATATTCCGTGGCGTGAAACTTGCACTAATTCACGCACGCGGGCTCCGCGGCACGCTCGGAGCGAGCCGGTGAGCGAACCCGTGCTCGGGGTCGTTCCCGTCCGGTTGGAATCCCGTCGCCTTCCCAGAAAGCCTCTCTACCCGATCCTGGACCGCCCCCTCCTCGAGTGGGTGTGGCTGCGCTTGGCCCCGATGCGCCTCTTCCGACGCCTCGTCGTGGCTACGGATTCCGAAGAGGTCCGTGCGCTTTGCGTGGGGCTCGGCGCCCCGGTCGTCATGACGGATCCCGGCCACCCGTCCGGGACGGACCGCGTGGCTGAGGTGGTCGAGCGCCGTGAGTATCGGGACTTTCCCGTGGTGCTGAACGTGCAGGGAGACGAACCCCTCGTACGGGAGGACCACCTGGACCGAGCCGTGAGTCTGGTCCGGGACGAAGGCTGGGAGGTGGGCACGTGCGCTACCCCGCTCCGCGATCCGGAGGCCCGGCGGGATCCGGCGATCGTGAAGGTCGCGCGAGGGAGGAGTGGACGTGCGCTCTACTTCTCACGAGCGGGGATCCCCTATATGCGGGACGCGGAGCCGAGCGAGGCGGATCTCGGCGCGGCGCCCTTCCTTCGCCACCTGGGGATCTATGCGTACCGGAGAGAGGCGCTTCTCCGTTGGGTGTCTCTTCCCCCTTCTCCCCTAGAGGAAATCGAGCGGCTGGAGCAGCTACGGGCGCTCGAGGATGGAATCCAGATCGGGGTCGCCGTCGTGGACGAGGCCAGCCCTGGCGTGGATACGGCTGTGGATGTCGTCCGAATGGAACAGCTACTTTCCGGGGCCCATGAACCCCTCACCCTGAAGAACCGGATATGACGGCCCAGAGCACGCCAGCGAAGTACGTCTTTGTGACCGGTGGGGTCGTCTCGTCCCTCGGAAAGGGGATCGCTTCGGCCTCCCTCGGGCGCCTCCTGAAGGAGCGCGGCCTCAGGGTTACGATCCAGAAGTTCGACCCGTACATCAACGTCGATCCGGGAACGATGTCTCCGTTCCAGCACGGCGAGGTCTACGTGACGGACGATGGAGCCGAGACCGACCTCGACCTCGGCCACTACGAGCGATTCATCGACGAGTCGCTCTCCCACGCGAACAGCATCACGACGGGGCGGATTTACCAGTCCGTGATCAGCAAAG
>SHZS01000006.1 GCA_009692105.1 Gemmatimonadota bacterium
CGACCCTGTACCCGCAGCTCTGGAGCTACATGAGCTCGGTGTTCCGCGTCTCGATGTGGATCTACGCCACGCTCTTCTTCGCCGAGTCGGCCACGCTCTACGTCTACTACTACGGATGGGAGCGTTGGAAGGAGGGGAGGGCAAAGCTGGGCCACTGGGGACTCGGGATCCTGCTCAACGTGTGGGGGACGGCGGTGATGTTCATCGCGAACTCCTGGATCACCTTCATGATGAGCCCCCCCCGCGACCTCACCCCAGACATGTCTCCCGACACAGTGAAGTTCTGGAGCGCGTTCGCGAACGCGACCTGGATGCCGATGAATATCCACCGCCTCATCGCGAACGCCGTGTTCGGCGGATCCGTCGTGGCAGCTTACTCGGCCTATCGGTTCCTCAAAGCCGAGACGGATGAGGAGCGGGCCCACTACGACTGGATGGGCTACGTGGGTAACCTCATCGCGATCGGAACCTTCCTACTGCTTCCGTTCGCGGGATATTGGCTGGGCCGGGAAATCTACGAGTACAACCAGCAGATGGGCGTCACGATGATGGGCGGCTTCATGAGCTGGCTCTGGATCGTCCAGGCCTTCCTCATCGGCGTCCTCTTCCTGACCGGGAATTACTACCTGTGGGTGGGACTGGGACGAATCCCCGGCGGTGAGCGCTTCGCTCCGTATACGAAGTACATGCTCATGATCATCGTCATCGGCGTCATGGTCTGGGCCACGCCACACTCCATGATCGCGGACCGCGAGGAGCTGGCCGCCATGGGGGGCACGCTCCACCCCTTCCTGGGGGCGCTGGGTGTCATGAGCGCGAAGAACACCGCCGTGAACATTATGATCCTGACCACCTTCCTGTCCTTCCTCCTGTACCGCCGTGCGAACAAGATCCCCACGGTTTCCTGGGCGAAGACGGGGACCATCACGCAGGGAATCGTGCTCGGGGTCGCGGCCATGGTGGTGCTCTTCTACGGGATCTGGGGCTACTTCGTCCCAGCGATCGTGCGGATCGGGTTCTCGGTTTACCAGGTGCTGACCGTCCTCTTCACGATCATCACTGTCCTCACTCTGGACCTCTTCATAGCACGGGGAGCCCAGTCACGGGGCGAGATCCGGTGGGGGCAGATGCCGGCCCGGTCCCAGTATGCCCTCTTCGTGCTCGTGGTGACCTTCACCTGGCTGATGGGTCTGATGGGGTTCGCGCGGAGCGGCATCCGGCAGCATTGGCATATCTACGAGGTGCTCCAGGACACGAGCCCCTACGCAGCGACCCCGGCGCTAGGGTATGCGGCCCGGATCATCAGCGTCTGCGTCCTCATCTTCCTCGCGATGATCGCGTTCGTGTTCTGGATCGGGGGAATGATCGCCAAGCCCGAGTTGGTCCCCGGGAAGGCGAAGGGCGCGGCGCCTGCCACCCGCTCGCCCCAGGGAAGCGGATCCGGCGGGCCTGGTCGGGACCTGGACTCCGGGCTCCAGCCGGCCCCGGGGCACTGAGCGGGCTACACGGGAAGAGACGAGTCAGCATTATGGAGAAGAAGCAGCCATGGCTTCGGTAGATCTCAAGGTCGGTGGGGTAATCCTCACAACCATCGGGTTCTATACCCTGGTGGCAAATATCATCCCCCAGGTTCAGTCCGAGGTGCCCGAAGTCCTTGCGTTCAGCGCGAACGTCTCACCGGAAGAGCTCGTCGCGGCGGGAGATGGGCTGTTCAATGGCGCGGGTGGATGCACCGCGTGCCACGCGGAATCACCCGGGGCGAGAGCCCCTAACCTGCTCACGGATTACCGCGGGCAGGGCACGATCGGAGCACGCTGCGACACGCGGGTCCCCGGGACTACATGCAAGGAGTACCTGTACCAGTCCCTCATAACCCCCATGGCTCATGTCGTGGACGAGTACGCGCCTATCATGCCTGAAGTGGGCCGGGTGATGACCCCCGCGCAGGTCTGGTCCCTTGTGGCCTTCCTCGAATCGAATGGAGGGGAGATCACGGTTACGGGCGCAGACATTCCCCCCGAGGCCCCCCGAGGGGCGGGAGGGGCGGTGGTCGCCGCGGGTGGTGGCATGATGGTCACGGGAACGGATCCCGCTGAGATCGTCGGCCAGAACTGCATGACCTGCCACCAGGTTGGAACGACGGGCGTGCCCCTCGGCCCGCGTCTGAATGGCGTGGGGACTCGCCTCACCCCGGAGCAGCTCCGGCAGTCGATCCTCGACCCAGCGGCCGCCGCGTCTCCCGGATTCGAGGCCCTCATCCAGACCATGCCCAAGGATTGGGGTAACCGCCTGACCGCCACCCAGCTCGAGTCGGTGGTCGGCTATCTGTCCGCGCTACCATGAAATCCTACCTCGGGCATCCGTTCTGGCAGACGACGATCGTCATCGTCACAGCCTTCGCGGTGATCCGGTTCGGGATTCCGTATCTCCCGCCCCTCATCGGCCTCGCGAGTGCGCCCGTCCCGTCGACCGTGGTCTTCCAGTACACGGTCACGGTGATCGTCGGGCTTCTCGTGTGGGCGAGCTCCAACGAGGAGCGATGGCAGGCCTTCAAGGGACCGATCTGGAGCCTCCTCGTCCGGCCCGAGCAGCGGGTCCTCCGGGGGATCCTCCTGGTGCTCATCCCCGGCCTCGTGGCGTTTATCACATACGACACGGTGCGCCCCAAGTTTGCGGCGCCCCCGACGCTGCGCTCGATCCACCCCGCCCCTCCGAGCCAGATCACCTTTCGGGGTGAGACGATGGTCCTGGACAGGCTCGAGAACCCGCTCCGCGCAGCCGGGCGGACGGACGAGGCGTCCGCGACCGGAAAGACCGTGTACTACCAGAACTGCATGCCTTGCCACGGTGACTACCTGGACGGGCTAGGGCATTTCGCGACCGGCTTCAGCCCCCAGCCCCTCCCTCTCCGAGGAGGAGGGACGATCGCCCAGCTCACGGAGAGCTTCGTGTTCTGGCGGATCGCGAAGGGGGGTCCGGGACTCCCCCGGGAAGGGGCGCCCTGGAACTCCGCGATGCCCGCCTGGGAAGAGTTTTTGACCGCGGACGAAATCTGGGCGGTGATCATCTTCCTCTACCAGCAGGCTGGGGTCTCGCCCCGGACCTGGGGGGAGGTGGTCGAATGATGCGCCGTCTCGAGGCTGCCGTGGTCGCCTTCCCCGCGGGGCTCCTTGGACGCACCGCCCTCGCCGCATGCGCAGGCATCTCGATGCTGGCCACCCTCGCCCATCCCGCCCGCGCCCAGGATGGGGAACGCGGGAAGCTGGTCTACGAGCAGTGGTGCTCGCAGTGTCACGGCCTCCAGGGCGATGGCACGGGCCCGGCCGCGCAGCGTATGCTCACGCGGCCGAGGGACTTTACCCGGGGCCTCTTCCAGATCCGAACCACGGCCGGAGGGGAGATCCCAACCGATGAGGATATCCTCCACGTGATCAACGTCGGGATGCCGGGGACCACGATGCCCGCCTGGGAGGCGCTACTTCCGGAGGGCGACCGCCAGGCTCTGGTCGCGTATGTGAAGAGCTTCTACCCACCCTTCGCGACCCTCCCGGCCCCGGTCCCGCTCACCTTATCGAGTGGGGGACGGGCCTCCGATGACCGGATCGCGGAGGGTCGGCTCTTCTACGATTCGATCCAGTGCTGGCAGTGCCATGGCCAGGCGGGACGGGGAGACGGCCCCGGAGCCGCTGAGCTCGACGACGAATGGGGGAACCCTATTCGAGCGGCTGACCTGACCCAGAGCTGGATGTTCAACGGCGGGAGCACCGCCGATGATATATACCGTCGGCTCCGCACGGGGCTGGACGGGACCCCAATGCCTTCGTTCTCGGACCTGCTCAACGCGGGGTTCATGACCGACGACCAGTTGTGGAGTCTCTCACATTACGTGCGGAGCCTCTCGCCGGCGGATCCTCCCCAGGTCCAGGAAGTCATCCAAGTCGAGCGGGCGGCCCGGTTCGTGGAGGTGCCCCGGCTCGCCTCGGACGAGCGTTGGGACGAGGTAGAGGCCTTCTACGTTCCGCTGGTGGGACAGATCATCACCGGTGATCGCGCCTTCGATCCGGCGGTGACGTCCGTCTGGGTCCAAGGGATACACGACGGCACCGAGCTGGCGATCCGCGTCACCTGGAGCGACCGCTCGAAAAGCCCGGACCCGACGTGGCAGCAGCTCTGGCAACCCCGCGTCCTGGCTGCGCTCGAGCCAAAGGGACTCGGGCGGGAGCCCGGCGCGAGGCCGGACCGGCTGAGCATCCAATTCCCGGCCGTGATCCCGGAAGGGATGGATCGGCCCTACTTTCTGATGGGGGATTCCGACACCCCGGTAAATCTCTGGCAGTGGAGGAGCGACCAGACACGCCCCCAGCGAGCGACGGGAAGGGGCGTGAACGACATCACGACGACCGGGCCGGGCATCCTCACCTCGGATGCACAGTGGGTGAACGGCCAGTGGCAGGTCGTGTTCCGCCGCGACTTCGAGCCGAACAATGCGGAGACTGAGCTCCGCTTCGAGCTCGGGCGCCCGGTGCCGATGGCGTTCTTCGTTTGGGACGGCGACAGTGGCGAGGATGGAACCCGGGGAGCGATCAGCACCTGGTACTTCCTCAATCTCGAGGAGGAGACGCCTGTCTCTACCTACATCGCACCCTTCCTCGCCTTCCTCATCACGGGAGCGCTGGGGCTGCTCGCGATCACTCGCGCAAGAAGGAGGGACCGCGAAAGTGCGATCGGGGGTACACCGGCCGCCGCCACCGCCGCTTCGACTTCATGAGACGGACACCGACCCACCCTGGAGGGGATGAAGTATGAGAGAAAGCAAGCAGCTGTTTAGAGTTCTAATGCCAATGGTCCTCGCGGCCGCCGCCGCGGGATGCGGGGGAGGCGACTCCGGAGGTGGAGGGGCACCCGCCGCGAGCGAAGGAGCCGCCGCACCAGCCGCGATGCCCTTCGACGTGGCGACTGCCGGGAACGTCAGCGGTATGGTGATGTTCGAGGGAACGGCACCGGCACCGGCCGCCATCGACATGGCGTCGGAGGCCACCTGCGCAGCCAAGCACACGTCGCCGCCCACGACCGAGGACTTCAAGGTGGCCGGCGGACATCTCGGGGACGTCTTCATCTACGTCAGGTCGGGACCTACAGATGGGATGACCTTCCCGGTCCCCGCCGAGGCGGCCGTCATCGATCAGAGTGGCTGCCAGTACGTCCCTCACGTCACCGGCGTGCAGGTGGGTCAGACCCTGACGTTCCGTAACTCGGACGGAGTGTTGCACAACGTGAGCGCCTCCCCGACGGTCAACCGGCCGTTCAACATCGGCCAGCCGGGGGCAGTGCGGGAGACGAACCGGACGCTGACCTCGCCGGAGATCATGGTGCCCCTCAGGTGTCAGGTACACGGCTGGATGAACAGCTTTGTTGGCGTCACGGCGAATCCGTACCAAGCCGTCTCGAGCGAGGGGGGCACCTTCGACCTACGGAACCTTCCGCCCGGCCAGTACGTGGTCGAGGCGTGGCACTCGCGTCTCGGCACCCAGCAGCAGACCGTGACCGTGACGACCGGCCAGACGGCCCAGATCACCTTCACCTTCACCCAAGCGATGATCGCGAGCGCGGTGGTCCCGATGGGCGCGCCGCTCGATCCTCACGACCATGGTCCGGTCGCGATGGGGACGGGAAGCACCGGCGAACATGTTCACGGAGCGGCGGCAGCAGCCGGCAGTTGACGGGAGGAAGATCCCCGGGAGGTGCCGGCCGGGTGGCCGGCATCTCCGCCCTCCCACGGGAGGATCACCCTCTGGCCTAGCCCCGTCCTTGGGACGGGAACAGGAGTAGAAGTCGCATGAACTGGATGTTCCCTCAGAGTGTGTCGACGTTCGGTCCGGAGATCGATCGCCTCTACTACATCATCCTCGCCATCACCGGGGTGGTGTTCGTCCTTACCGAAGTCCTTCTCTTCTATTTCCTCATCCGCTATCGGGCAAGGGAGGGTCACAAGGCCGAATACAACCACGGTAACACGAAGGCCGAGGTCATCTGGACCACGGTTCCTTTCGTGATCGTGGTCGGCCTGGCCCTCATGAGCGTAGGGGTGTGGAAGCGGATCAAGGATCCCAGTGCTTTCCCCCCGAACGCTTACCAGATCATCGTGACGGCACGCCAGTTCGAGTGGGAAGCCACCTACCCCGGCGCTGACGGCCAGCTCCGTACGGCAGACGACTTCAAGCTGCTCAACCGGCTGAACGTCCCGGTCAACCGACCGTTCGTCGTCAATCTCGAGTCATCGGACGTGATCCATTCCTTCTTCGTCTACCCGTTTCGGGTGAAGCAGGACGTCGTCCCCGGGATGACAATCCCCGTCTGGTTCGAGGTGACGGCTACGGGGGAGTACGCGCTGGGGTGTGCCGAACTCTGCGGGTTCGGCCACTACAGCATGGACGGAACGGTAATGGTGCAAACCCAGACCGAGTTCCAGGCCTGGGAGGCCACGCAGATCGCGGCCCGCGCAGCGGCCGGCGTGGCGAACCTGGCGGCTGCGGGCGCGACGGGCGCCCCAGCAAACTAGAGCAAGCGTGACCGGGGCATTTTGACCGGTGCCGGGGATGATTCGACCACCTTGCCTAAACCCATTGAGGGCACGGAAATGAGCATGACCGCAACGAGAACGGACTACGATCTCCTTCCCTATGCCGGGGAGCACCACGAGGAGCTCTCGTTCATCCGTAAGTACATATTCTCCACGGACCACAAGACGATCGGGAAGCAGTTCCTCTTCATGAGCCTGATCTTCATGTTGCTGGGCGGGATCATGGCCATGATGATCCGGTGGCAGCTCGGCTTCCCGGGTCAGCCTATGCCCGGAGGAACCCTCCTCCCGGAGACGATGAGCCCGGGCGGCATCATCCTGCCGGAGTTCTATGCCTCCCTTCTCACCATGCACGGCACCTTCATGATCTTCTTCGCGATCATGCCGCTGCTCGTGGGAGTGTTCGGCAATCTGCTGATCCCGCTCCAGATCGGGGCGCCGGACATGGCTTTCCCGAAGCTGAACATGCTCTCCTTCTGGCTGGCCGTTCCGTCCGGCCTCATGATGCTCGCAAGCTTCTTCGTGATAGGAGGGGCCGCGGGTTCGGGGTGGACAGCCTACGCCCCCCTCTCGGCAGACGGACAGTACACGGGCGTGTACATGGGCCAGCGGCTCTGGCTATTGGCGCTCTTCATCCTTGGGTTCTCGTCCATCACGGGCGCCGTGAACTACATCACGACCGTGATCAACATGCGCGCGCCGGGGCTAACCTGGTTCCGCCTCCCCCTGAGCGTCTGGGCCCTCTTTATCACGGCGATCCTCGCGCTCCTCGCCATGCCGATCCTGGCCGGGGCACTCATCATGCTCTTCACCGACCACGCGCTCGGAACCACCTTCTTCCGCCCCGCTGCAGGCGGTGAGCCACTGCTCTGGCAGCACCTCTTCTGGTTCTTCGGACACCCGGAGGTCTACATCCTGATCCTCCCGGCGATGGGGATCGTGTCCGAGATTCTCGCGAATGGGGCCCGGAAGCCGGTCTTCGGATACAAGGCGATGGTGTTCGCGATCTGCGCGATCGCCTTCCTCGGGTGGATCGTCTGGGGTCACCACATGTTCATGAGCGGGATGAACCCAATGCTGGGCACCACGTTCATGTTCTCGACGATCGTGATCGCGGTCCCCTCCGCGATCAAGGTGTTCAACTGGCTCGGCACGCTATGGAAGGGGAGCATCGTGTTCCACGTACCCTTCCTCAACGCGGCCGCGTTCGTGTCCCTTTTCATCATTGGCGGCCTGTCGGGCGTCTTCATGGCCTCGACACCCGTGGACATCGTGATCACCGACACCTACTTCATCGTGGCTCACATCCACTACGTGCTTTTCGGGGGGAGCCTCTTCGGGATCTTCGCCGGGATCACCTATTGGTACCCGAAGATGTTCGGGACCATGATGAACGAGCTCTGGGGCAAGATTCACTTCGCTGGTACCTTCGTCACGTACAACCTGGTCTTCTTCCCCATGCACGAGCTCGGTCTCCAGGGGATGATGCGCCGGATCTATGACCCGAACAATTACGTATACCTCCAGCACCTACAACCGCTGAACACCTTCATCTCGGTATCGGCGTTCGCCCTCTTCGCCTTCCAGATGATCTTCATGGTCAACTTCCTCTACTCGATCTGGTTCGGGAAGAAGGCCGCGGACAACCCATGGAGGGCCACGACGCTCGAGTGGTCAACGCCCTCACCGCCACCCCACGGCAACTTCCAGCAGATGCCGACCGTCTACCGTGGGCCGCATGAGTACAGCGTACCCGGAGCGCGTGAGGATTTCAGTCCGCAGTGGGAGTCCGGAGGCGCCGGAGCACCCAGTCCCACACACCATGCCACCGCTCACTGAGGGAACCGATCGATGACGAGTCATGCAGCGGCGGTTGGGGACGGGGGACAGGAAAGGCTCGAGCGAGGCTTCGAGTTCTACAACTTGAAGCTCGGAATGTGGATCTTCCTCCTCTCGGAGGTCATGTTCTTCACCTCCCTCATCGGTGCGTACATCATCCTGCGCTTCGCGCACCCGGAACAGTTCCCCGCACCGGGTACCGTCCTGAGCATCGAGCTCACGGCGTTCAACACCTTCATGCTGATCTGCTCCTCCGTGACGATGGTAAAGGCCTACGCGGCGGTCCAGCACGACGACCAGCAGGGGCTTCAGGTCTGGCTCCTGGCCACGATCATCCTCGGAGCGAGCTTTGTCGGCATCCAGATGTACGAGTACGTCTACCTGGTGCGGGAGGGGTTCGTGCCGATTGCGAACCTGTACACGGCCGAGGGCGGGCCACTGTACGGCTCTACTTTCTACCTGATGACGGGATTTCACGGAACCCACGTGACGATCGGAGTTCTCGCCCTCACCGGGGTGCTGCTTCGGGCACGGACCGGAGCATTCAACTCGCAAAAGCTGGGGCCGGTCGAGATCGTGGGGCTATACTGGCACTTCGTGGACCTGGTGTGGATCGTTCTCTTTACTATCGTCTACCTGATCTAGCTCATCTACCTGATCTGGAAGGAGCCACGCCATGGAAGTCGATGAGAAGAAGGCCCATCCGCCCTACATGCTGATCTGGGGTGTCCTGGCCGTCCTGATGCTCGGAAAGGTGCTGATTTCGATGCTGATCGGGCTCAAGTGGCTCGCCGTCCTCCTGCTGGTCATCGTCTCCTTTACGAGCGCTCTGCTCGTCGCCTTCTACTACATGCACCTACGCTTCGAGCCGAAGAAGCTCTGGCTCCTGGCGGCAGTCCCGATTCCCCTGATCCTAATCTTCATCTTCACCGTGATGCAGGAGTTCACGCAGCGATGAGCCTGATGACTCGGATCGCGCTGGGCTGGCACGCAGTGGACCGAGCCCGTACTGAGGCCGATGACTCGTTAGTGGATCGGAGGTGAGGAGACGATGGACCACGCGGCGATGAGCGCGACCGACAACCTGATGACCGGAATGTTCTGGGGCGGGCTCCTCCTGGCGTCTGTCCCGATGCTCCTCTCTCTCTCGATCGGAATCTACGTCCTCCGCCGGTACCTGCTCGCCCGGCGTCAGGGCCCGCCCGACCCCACCCTCTAGGACGGTTCCTTCCCGCTCTTCTCGTATCCCAGGAAGTGCATGAGGCGGGCCAGGTAGTACCCGAGCCCCACACCCAGCACCAGAAACACCCCGCCGACGACGAGGGAGCCCGTCCCACCCTCCTGCGTGAAGGAGACGATCTCCCACCCCGCATATCCGAAGCAGAAGACGATGGCGGTTGCAATCAGCCCGCGATGGAAGGAAATGAGGGACATCCAGGACTCCCGTGAGGCTCGCTTTTGTCGGCCTCGGCAGAGGGGTTACGGGGCATCGGGATCGGCCTCCAGGACCCACACCTGTGCTTCGTAGACCTGAAAATACAACCGGCATGACGATCCAGAAAACATGCGCTCCCCGGATCGGCAGGGTGAGCCCCCGGCTCCCCCTGGATCATCAACCTTTCACTTCCTTGCTCGTCCAACAACGGCGCCATAGCTTCGATGATTCGCCCGACCACATCCCCTAGACGAAGGGCGGGCCGGGAATGCAGCCGATCGACTGGGTCATCGTCGCCGCATACTTCGTTCTCACCGCCGCCATCGGCTTCTACTTCACGCGCCGTGGCGGCGAGAGCCTGAACGAATACTTCCTGTCCGGACGGAAGGTGAGCTGGTGGCTTGCAGGAGCCTCGATGGTGGCCACCACCTTCGCGGCGGATACTCCCCTGGTGGTGACCGGGCTCGTGGCCGCCCACGGGGTCGCCGGCAATTGGCTCTGGTGGAACTTCGTGATGAGCGGGATGCTCACGGTGTTCCTCTTCGCACGGCTCTGGCGCCGCGCCAACGTCATGACCGACGTCGAGTTCGCGGAGATCCGCTACAGCGGGAAGCCCGCGGCCTTCCTGCGGGGATTTCGGGCGCTGTACCTCGCGATCCCTATAAACCTGATCATCATCGGGTGGGTAACCCGTGCGATGATCAAGATCCTCTCGATCTCCCTTGGCGTCTCCCCCATCCTCGCGGTGGGCATCTGCTTCGTCATCACGGTCGCATACTCGGTCGCCGCCGGGATGTGGGCGGTGCTTTGGACTGACCTCGTGCAGTTCGTGATCAAAATGTCGGCCGTGATCGTGCTCGCCGTCTACTCGGTGAAGGCCGTCGGTGGGATGGCGGCACTCAAGGCGGGGGTAATAGCGCACTTCGGCAGCGAGACGTCTGCGCTCTCAGTGTTGCCACTCTCGTTCGCGAACGGTGGTCTCCAGGCCTACGTGTGGATGCCGCTCCTCACACTGACGGTGTTCCTCACCGTACAGTGGTGGGCAGCCTGGTACCCCGGGGCAGAGCCGGGCGGCGGCGGCTACGTGGCCCAGCGCATCTTCTCGGCCCGCACCGAGCGGGACGGCGTCCTAGCCACGCTCTTCTTCCAGGTGGCGCACTACGCGCTCCGCCCCTGGCCGTGGATCGTGACCGGCCTGGCAACCGTGATCCTCTACCCAAATCTCCAGGATCGCGAGGCAGGGTACGTGCATGCCTTTGTGGACCTGTTGCCGACGCCGTGGCGGGGTTTCATGATGGCCGGCTTCTGCGCGGCGTACATGTCCACCGTAGCCACGCAGCTCAACTGGGGCGCATCCTACCTGGTGAACGACTTCTACAAGCGGTTCCTCCGCCGGAATGAGACCGAGCGGCACTACGTCAAAGTGTCGCGGCTGGCCACGATCTTCCTTTTCTTGGCCTCCACGCTGGTGACGTGGCAACTCACCTCCGTCGAGCAGGCGTGGAAGCTCCTGCTCGCGCTCGGCGCCGGCACGGGCCTCGTGCTGATCCTGCGTTGGTATTGGTGGCGCATCAACGCATGGTCCGAGATCAGCGCGATGATCACGTCGCTCGTCGTGGCCTCGATCGCGAGCGCAACGATTCCTGGTCGGTTCGCTCCCGGGGACCCCAACATCGACGCCACGATCATGCTGATCACGGTCGCCATCACGACGGTGGTCTGGTTGACCGTGACCTTCCTGACTCCCCCTGAGCCGGACGCTGTTCTCCAGAGCTTCTATCGCCGGGTGCGCCCGGGCGGACGCGGTTGGGCGCGCGTTTCCCAGGCGATGGGACTCGGCAGGGAGCCCATCCCGGGCGGTGCGCTCGCCCTGTCGAATTGGGCGGCCGGGGTCGTGGCCGTGTACACCACGCTCTTTGGGATCGGAAAGTGCGTGTTCGGTGAATGGGGAAGCGGATTGGAACTGCTCGCCGTCGCGGTCCTCGCTTTCACCTGGATCGCTCGGTCCTTCCGGGAGGAGCAGTTCGAGGTCGCACCGGCGGATAGCGCCAAGGTGCCCGTATGATCCTCGCGGAGCGGGCGTGACGACGCTGTCCGCGTTCGACCTGGCGCTGATCGTTCTCTACGTCCTCGGGGTCACGGCCTGGGGCACATGGCTGGGGCGGCGCCAGAAGGACTCCAAGGACTACTTCCTCGCGGACCGCGCCATGCCCTGGTGGGTGGTGTGCTTCTCGATCATCGCGACCGAGACGAGCGTTCTTACCTTCATCAGCGTGCCGGGCACCGCGTACACGAGCGATCTCTGGATGGTGCAGCTCACCGCAGGCTACCTGCTCGGTCGCATCGCGGTCGCCGTCATCCTGCTTCCGAGCTACTTCCGTGGGGAGCTCGCCACTGCGTACGCGCTGCTCGAGCGGCGGTTTGGCGCGCTCGCTCGCCGCTTCGCCTCCATCATCTTCCTGGTGACGCGCGCGCTCGCCTCGAGCATCCGGCTCTTCGCGATCGCGATCCCGATCCACCTGATCGCGGGGATTCCATACTGGCAGGCCATCGTGCTCACCGGCCTCTGCACGCTGACCTACACGTATTTCGGTGGCCTCCGGGCGGTCGTCTACGTGGACGTTCTCCAGATGGTCATCTATCTGTCGGGAGCGATCGCCGCCCTGGTAGTCCTTCTGCAGCTCGTACCGGGTGGCTGGGCGGGCATCGTCGCCGCCGCGGAGCCCGCCGCGAAGCTACGGATCCTTCACCTCGGCGGCGGCTTCCGCGACGGGCCCTGGATCCTGACCGGTCTGGTCGGTGGAGCGTTCCTGGCCATGGCGTCGCACGGCGTCGATCACCTCATCGTGCAGCGGTTGCTCGCCTCGCCGAACCTGCGCGAGGCGCGGAAGGCGCTCATTGGCAGCGGGGTCTTCATCATTGCCCAGTTTACGCTCTTCCTCGTCTTGGGCGTCGCATTGTTCGCGTACTACCAAGGCCGTTCGTTTGCGACTCCCGACGAGATCTTCCCCACGTTTATCTTGGAGGGGCTGCCGGCGGGGATCAGCGGCCTCGTGATCGCGGGGATCTTCTCGTGCGCCATGTCGTCCGAGGCCTCCGCGATCAACTCGCTCGCCTCGGCCCTCACTCTCGATCTGTACGGGCCCCTGTCCGGCCGCTCAGGCGACCAGAGCCACATGTTCCGCATGGGCAAGGTCTTCACTCTGTTCTTCGGGATCGTGCTGATCGTCGGGGCGATCTGCTTCCAGTTCCTCCAGCAGGGCACTCCAGTCGTCCTGATCGCCCTGAACATCGCGTCGTTCACCTACGGCGGGCTGCTCGGCGGCTTCCTCTTGGGTGTCCTTTCTCGGCGCGCCGACCAAATGGACGCCATCATCGCCATGAGCACCGCCTTGGTCGTGATGACCACCGTTTGGGCGGCCCAACAGTTCAACTTCCTTCCGAAGCTCGTTGACGGCCTCTGGTTCTCCCTCATCGGCTCCTTCATCACCGTTGCAGTGGGGATGGTCAGCGCTTCGCTCCGCGGCTCGAGAGGGCTTCGCCCGATGACCTCCCAGGGCTAGGTTGCTCCGCCGCTGGGCCTTGGGGTTTTCTGCATTCGTCGCCGTGTCCAGCGCCGGACACGCAGATTACTCTGCAAGTCTCCCCATCTCATTCGCCAAGGATCCCGATCATGCCCACCGACCGACCGCAGGACCTATCCTCACACCGCCGTTGGCTTCCCGCGTACCACTTCATGGTGATTCCCGTCCTGCTGTTCAACATCGGATTCGCGATCTGGTACTTCATTCGGGTTCCAACGGCATGGAATATGTGGACCATCGTGGTGGCAGTTGCCCTTCTCGCCCTTGGGTTCCTTGCTCGGGTGATGGCGCTGACGGTACAGGACCGCCTGATCCGGCTCGAGATGAGCTTACGCCTGAAGGAAGTGCTTCCCGGACCGCTCGCCGCGCGCGCCGCCGACCTGACGCCGAAGCAGCTCGTTGGGCTCCGCTTCGCGAGCGACCCTGAACTCCCGGGGCTCATTGAGCGTTGCTTCTCGGGTGAGTTGCAGAACGACGAGGCCGTGAAGAAGCAGATCAAGAACTGGCGCCCAGACTGGTTGCGCGCGTGACGGCTCCCACGAAGACCCACCCACGCTTCGCCATCACGACGTTTCTGGCCGCCCCCCTCGTCTGGGCAGCGCTTGCCGTCGCTCAGGTCCCGACCGCCGGGCCGCTCCCCATGGCGCTCGAAAAGATCACGATGCCTCCCGGTTTCCATATCCAACTGTTCGCCCAAGGCCTTACGGCTGCCCGGTCCATGGCCATCGGCGATAACGGCACGCTGTTTGTGGGCACCTTCGGTCTGATCACCGGCGAGGGGAACGTGGGGAAGGTCTACGCAGTCCGCGACAACGACGGTGACTACCGGGCGGACCAGGTGCTAACGTATGCCAGTGGGCTGAACACCCCGAACGGGATCGCCTTCCGCGACGGCGACCTGTACGTGGGCGAGATGAATCGGATCGTCCGCTACGATGACGTCGAGAGCCGTCTCGAGAATCCGCCTCAACCCGTTGTCCTGAAGGATGGACTTCCCACGGACGGGCAGCACCAATGGAGGTACCTGGAGTTCGGGCCGGATGGGAAGCTCTACTTTGGTGTCGGTGCGCCGTGCAACATCTGCGAGCGTGACGACCCCTATGCGTCGATCGTCCGGATGAACCTCGATGGGACCGAATTCGAGATCTACGCGCGAGGCGTCCGGAACTCCGTCGGCCTCGCGTTCGATCCGGAGACCGGTGATCTGTGGTTCACGGATAACGGACGCGACTTGCTGGGCGACAACTTACCGAGCGACGAGCTGAATCATGCCACAGGTCGGGGGCAACACTTCGGGTATCCGTACTGCCACCAGGGAGACGTCGTCGATCCAGACTTCGGAAGGCCCGGCGTCTGCGCGAACTATCGGCCGCCTGAGGTCAAGATGGGTCCCCACGTTGCCGCCATCGGCCTGACCTTCTATACGGGCGACATGTTTCCGGCACAGTACAAGAACCAGATCTTCGTCGCTGAGCACGGTTCGTGGAATCGAACCACTCCCCTCGGATACCGGCTGGCCGTGGTCCGCGTCCAGGACGGTCGGTCCTCAGGGCAAGAGGTGTTCGCCCAGGGATGGTTTGACGGCAGCGAAGTGTGGGGACGCCCCGCGGACGTGCTGCCAATGCCGGATGGTTCCCTTTTGGTCTCCGACGACCTCCAAGGCGCCATCTACCGGATCACCTACCAGGCTCCATAGGCAAAGCGGGGTCCGCGCCGTAGGGCGCGGACCCCGCTTTGCCCTCACTGGAGCGACCCTTATGGAAGGGTGATGCGCTCCACGGTCGGCGGGTCCTGGTCCGCGAAGTGCGGATGCACCACGTAGATGTCGGCACCGACCACAGCGGCCGTCGTACCCTGGATCGCAAACGGCGCCACACCGACGACCTGGGCGGTGACCCACTCGTCGCTACTCGTCAGTGCCACGACGCGGTTCTGCGAGTTGCTGACAATGGCTAGGCGCCCGTCGGAGGTCCACACCATGCCGTCCTGCCCCTCCACTACCTCGGTCAGGGCCACTTGGCTAGTCGCCGCTGGGTCGGCCACGGGCACCTTATAGAGCCTGGCCCCGCCCGCCACGATGAGGTATCCCGAGGGGTGGTACACGATCCCGTTCAACCCCAGCCCCCCTTCCACATTCGGCTCGAAGCGAAAGAATACGGAGGCCTGGTAGTCTGGGCCCACCCGATAGATCACGTCCTGGTTGGTGTCGGTTACATAGGCCGTGCCGTCAGGACCGACCGCCACGTCGTTCGCAAAGTAAGACGCATCGCTCGGGGCGTTCGGAATGACCGCGGCAAGGTCGACCATCGCAAGCCTTTCGCCGGTGGCGAGGTTATACACTCCCAACATGGCCTTCCCATGGTTGGCGCCGCCCTGAAACACGCCGGAGTCGGAGTTGGCCACCAGCAGGCGGTTCCTCGCCGCATCCGCCTCGATGCCCACTGACGACGTGAGATCCGGGTCGGTCACGGCCGCTGTCAGCCGACCGTCGGCGTGAAGCTCGTAGATCGTGCCGTCGGCGAGTGAGCCCGTCAGCAGACGACCGCCCGCGGCGTCGTACTCGACACCTTCAGGAATGAAGCCTCCCCGCTCCGCGGTGATGAGAGCCGGCAGGTTGGGCACCGGTTCGGGCTGATCCCCGCACCCAGCGAGTATGGCGAAGGCAAGGGAAAGAACGCGGAAGTCATTGCGCACGGGGAAAGCCTCCTGAACGTGATGGTACGTGTAGAACCCTACAAAATAGTGGCTTCCGAGCCGGGGGTAAGGTGGCACGGCACTGGATACTCGCCCGCTTGCCATGCGGCTTACCGTGCAAGATGTTGCCGGAAAACAGGTTCGATGTTCCGATGGCCTCGTCGATTTGCGAAAACACGGTGTCGCGTGAAGGATCGCTCTGTGTCCACGGACCCGCGGCGCACCCAGCTCTCGTTCCTCACCCTCGCTGTGGCGCTGGCTGCAGGCACAGTGATCGGCTACGTGGATTCGCGACCGACCTGGGACGATGCCGGCATTACCGCGGGCTCCATCTTCTTGGCGGCCGCATTCTTGGCTACAATGCGGCCACGCACCGCTTGGCTTGTCGGTCTTGCCGTTGGTGCGCCTGTGCTGGTCCTCAATACGGTTCTGCACGGCAACTTCGGGTCCCCAATGGCCATTGGGGCAGCAGCCATTGGGATTGGGCTCATCGGTGCTGGCGGCGGCTGCTCGGCAGGGCCGTGGGTCCGACGCCGGAAAACGTCGACGTCACCGTCGAGGAAAGACCCGCGCGGCGCTGACCTCAACGCCGCGCTTCAGCCCGTTCGCTCCCTGCCCGATGGCCTCGCCTAGCGTAGCGTTTGGTTGAAGAACGCGATCGTGCGCTCCCACGCGAGGCGGGCGGCCGCCTCGTTGTACCTTGGGGTCGTGTTGTTGTGGAACCCGTGCATCGTCCCCTCGTAGACGTACGCCGTATAGAGGACGTCGTTCGCCTTGAGAGCTGCCTCGAACGCCGGCCACCCTGAGTTCACCCCTTGGTCATCCTCCGCGTATTGGATGAGGAGTGGGGCCTTGATCTGTGCGACCTGGGCCGCCGTGGGCTGCCGACCGTAGAAGGGCACTGCGGCGCCAAGGTTCGGCAACCTCACGGCCAGGGTGTTGGCCACCCCGCCGCCGTAGCAGAATCCCACCACTCCGACCCGACCGGTGCACTCCGGGTGGCCCATGAGGTATACCGCGGCAGCCACGAAATCCTCCACGAGCTGGGCTGGATCCAGGCTCGACTGGAGCTCGCGCCCCCGATCCTCGTCCCCCGGATACCCTCCGACGGGGGTCAGCCCGTCGGGTGCCAGAGCGAGGAAATTCGCCACCGCGAGGCGCCGCGATACATCCTCGATGTATGGGTTGAGGCCCCGGTTTTCATGCACTACGATCACGCCGGGCAGCCGGCCCGTGACTTGGGCTGGACGCGCAAGGTACGCGCGCATCGAGCCGTGCCCCAGCGGGGCCGGATACGTGATGTACTCGTCTTCCAGCCTCGGATCCCCCTCCGAAATCTCCCGGGCAAGGCCGTAGTTGGGGGACAAGCGCTCCAGGATGCGCTGCGCCGTCATCCCGCCTACGGCGAAACGCGCGGCGCCATCAAGGAACTCGCGGCGGGAGATCCCGCCATGCACATACTTATCGAAGAGATGGAGAAGATCGGGATCGAAGTCGGAAGATTGTTCTCGTTTCATCGGAGTAGCTCCATGAGGCTTGGGTGCGAGTAGGCAAGGTAGGGCGGGCCGTCTGAGGAGGTCAAGGAAGTTGATGGAGGGGCCCGCGGCACTTCCTCGCGAGCCCACAGGTATTGGATTTCATGCATGCACCCCTTCCAGAGCGCCACCGGCCTGAACCCGGCCGAGGAATGCGAACAGCACCCGCACTTTGGACCATCGGGGCCCTTCTCGGGCTGACCGCCGCCTGCGGTAGCGCTGGCGGCCGCGGCACCGAGCCGGGACCGGGATCGGCCGCCACCTCTGCGCCCGAGATGGAAGCGATCTTCCGGGCACGGACAGACGCCGCGCGCGTGCGGTTCACCGAGGCCGAGGTTCAGTTTATGACCGGGATGATCGGCCACCACGCCCAGGCACTCCTGATGGCCGGGCTCGCCCCGGGCCACGGGGCCAACCCCTCGGTCCGGACGCTGGCCGCGCGCATTATCAATGGGCAACAGGACGAGATTGCCACGATGAGGCAGTGGCTTCGCGATCGCGATCAGCTCGTTCCAGAGGTAGAGATGGAGAAGACGGGCATGCAGATGCCCGGGATGCTCATGCCGGCGATGCCCATGCCCGTAACCCTCATGCCCACGACACTCATGCCTGGCATGCTCACCGCAGAGCAGATGCTGGAGCTCGATCAGGCACGGGACGCCGAATTCGATCGGCTCTTCCTGACCTACATGATCCAGCACCACCGCGGGGCCGTGACTATGGTGCAGACGCTCTTCAGCACCGATGGTACCGGACAGGATGAGGAAGCCTTCAAGCTGGCCTCCGACGCACAGGTGGACCAAATCACCGAGATCGCCCGCATGGAGCGCATGCTTGCCGCCCTTCCTCCGATGGGCGGCACCCCCTGATGACCCTGTAGCTGCAATACAAAAATAGAGGAAGCCGACATGGGATCCAACGCTCCAACGTTCCGATTTGTTCTCCGCCGAGGCGTCGACCACCTCTGGTCGCTCTGCCTGGTCGCCGGATTGTTCAGCGTGGGCGCATGCGCCCCCTCCCTCACGACTTCCGGCGCGGCCAGCTCCGCACCGTCCACGATCAGGGCCACGACCAGCGCCATGGCTGGGGCGGCGGCACCGAACCCGGATCCTCGCATCGGGCTTAGTGCCGGGCTGATGAATGCAGGCGAGGCGATCTGGAACCTGCACCTCCTCTCGAAGACGCCCCCACCTCAGGAGTTCATCGGCGTCACCAACTCGGACCTCGCCTTCACCGGCAACTATGCCATCCAGGGCAACTACAGCGGGTTCCTGGTCTGGGACATCTCGAATCCCGCCCAGCCCTCCCTTGTGAGAGGCTACCTCTGCCCCGCGTCCCAGAGCGACGTCTCGGTCTTCAAGAACCTTCTCTTCATCTCAGGCGAGGGGTATGGCGGGCGCCTCGACTGCGGAACGGAGGGTGTTCAGGATGCTATCAGCGGAGAGCGCCTGCGCGGGATCCGCATCTTCGACATCACGGACATTCGAAACCCCCGATACGTGGGGAACGTGCAGACCTGCCGCGGCTCGCACACGCACTCGTTGCTGGTGGACCCCGAGGATACGGCAAACATCTACATCTACGTTTCCGGTTCCGCACCCGTGCGCCCGGCGGAGGAGCTCCCGGGCTGTTCCGAGGCACCGCTGGGGGAGGATCCGCGCTCTGCGCTCTTCCGCATCGAGGTCATCAGGGTGCCGCTGGCGCAGCCCGAGCTGGCGGCGATCATAAGCTCCCCCAGGATCTTTACCGACCTCGTCGCTCCGCCGAAGCACGGCCTCGCCCCTGAAGATCTCGCCGAAGTCGATAGGGCCAGGGCACGCGGCGCCTTCGTCGTCGACATTGAAGGGGAGCCGTACATCCTGAGCAACGGGGAAGCGAACCAGCTTCTCGGCCAGGTGGTGGGGGCGCGTGGTGGGAGCGGGGCCCCGACACCCACTGACAGCCTGACGTTACGCCAGGTGCTCCCACAGATCGTCGCGGATATGGTGGCGGATCAGCCGGTGGGTCCAGCTCCCGGCCCGACCCAGTGCCACGATATCACCGTGTACCCGGAGATCGGACTGGCCGGTGGCGCCTGCGAGGGCTACGGCTTCCTGATCGACATCCGTGACCCCGCCAACCCGAGGCGCGTCGCCGAAGCCTCCGACTCCAACTTCTCGTACTGGCACTCGGCCACCTTCAACAATGACGGCACCAAGATCCTCTTCAGCGACGAGTGGGGGGGCGGGGGGCAGGCGAAGTGCCGTCCGAACGACCCTCACGAGTGGGGTGCAGACGCGATCTTCACCATTGAGAACGCGGAGATGCGGTTCAGGAGCTACTATAAGCTCCCGGTGCCCCAGACCACCCAGGAGAACTGCGTCGCCCACAACGGGTCCCTGATCCCCATCCCCGGGCGCGACGTGATGGTGCAGTCGTGGTACCAGGGCGGCATCTCCGTATTCGACTGGACGGATGCCGATAGCCCAGTGGAGATCGCCTTCTTCGACCGAGGTCCTGTGGACTCCACCCGTCAACGGTCGGGTGGCAGCTGGTCTGCCTACTGGTACAACGGAGTGATCGTCAGCTCCGAGATCTCGCGGGGCCTCGACGTGCTCGAGCTGGCACCGAGCGCCCTCATTTCACAGAACGAGATTGATGCGGCCAGGTCCGTGCTCTTCGACCATTTCGATGTGCAGGGGCAGCAGCGGTTCGTCTGGCCCGTGTCGTTCGCACTGGCGCGTTCATACGTGGACCAGCTCGAACGGTCGAACGGTCTCTCCTCCGATCGGATCTCGTCGGTGCGCCGCGAGCTCACGGCCGCCGAGAGCGCCACGGCAGCTGCGCGCCGGGATGCGCTGACGACGCTGGGAGGGCAGCTCGAAGGCGAAGCGACACGCGCCCCTGACGCTGCGAAGGTGCGGATGCTGGCGGGCGCGGTGCAGGAGCTGGCAGCAGGGCCCTGATCGCACGCTCAGAACTGGACCACGAAATCCACATACGGGAAAAGGCCGGCATCTTCTCCGACCGCCGTGACGAAGGCGCGGTCGACGCTCAGCTTTCCCCCGAGTATGCACATGCCCACGGAGATCAGGGGCTGGTCCAATCCGGGGAATATCCAGTTCTCCGAGACGAGGGAGACGCGGCGGGATACGCGCTGCCCCCCCCCAGGACGATCATAGGCTTGTTGGCTAGATCGCTGTCCACAAAGCCATAGCCGAGGCCGATCGTCGCGCTCGTGTTGGGACTTCCGAAGGTGCTCACCCCATAAAGAATTCCCACCGTGGAAGGACTGTCGCCGAAGTCGTCGTCGCCCCAAGTCGGAATGCGCACGATGAGCGCCCCGGCCGCCACGTGCGTCCGCTCGGACGCCTCGATGCCGACCTTCGGAGTGAGGCAGAGGAGCTGCTCGCCGAAACCCGCCTCGGGAAACAGCGACATCCCCGCGCCCACGGTGACCTGGTCGGTGAGGCCGAATGCCACGGAGGGGAAGAAGATGTAGTAGTCGGCAAAGTACCCCTCCCCGTGGGAGAGCATGCGCCCCGTCGGCGAGAAGAAGAGGCGAGTCGCGTTCGGGTTCGGAAACCAGTATTGGCCGTCGCGGATGTCAGACGCGGAGATCTCCTCCACGCTCGCGATCTGGTCGATCGGTATTACTAGGGCACCATCGTCCGTTTCGAAGTGAACCTCGTCAGCGCCCACCTCGACCACCCGACCCACGTGGCGCTCCTCGCTGGCGGTAACGAGCAGCTGGAGTCGCCCGGGCTCGAGCACCGTCAGGCCCGACAGCTGGGCGGAACGGTCTTGGGCATAAAGTGTGACTGGGCAACCCACGGCACCCGACCAGGCGCAGACCAGGGCAACTGCGGTAAGAAGGCGTCTCGTCCCCATGACATCCTCCGATTGGGATCGCTCCGGCCACCGGGGCTGGGCCCGGACCACGCGATATGCCACGTGCCGGGCCAGTCACTACCAGAGCAAAGTACAAATGGGCCGAGACGCTCGGGCTCCGTCAGAGTACGTAGGAGCGTGCGAAACATGACGTGGGTACGGATAGGAGATCGGTCGGAACCCACTTGCCCGCCAGAGAGCAGGGCCGTAGCTTTTTTTTCGTTCAGAATCCAAGTAATCGCAAGGCAAACCTGGGGAAACTCATATTGGCCACCGCTAGCCGAATGGGGTTGGTGCTCGCCGTATTGTTTGGCATGCCGCGTTTCGCGATCGCGCAGGCGGACGAGATCCAGGTGTATGACGGGGGCTTGGCGGGGGTGGGCGTTTTCAACCTCACCTGGCATAACAACTACACGCCGGATGGCCTGACGGAGTCGGCCTTCCCAGGCGCCGTGGTCTCGGATCAGGCGTTGGTCGGGGTCATGGAGTGGGCCTACGGCGTGAACAGCTGGTTCGAGGCTGGGCTCTACCTTCCCCTCTACAGCATCGACAAGGACCAGGGGCTCACCGTCAACGGCGCCAAGCTGAGGACGCTCTTCGCCGTCCCGAATGCCGCCGATCGCACCTTCTTCTATGGGGCCAACTTCGAGTTCAGCTATAACGCGAAGCGGTGGGACCCCCGGCGCATCACCTCCGAGATTCGGCCGATCATAGGGTGGCACCTGGATCCCATAG
Source organism: Gemmatimonadota bacterium (assembly GCA_009692105.1). GTDB lineage: Bacteria > Gemmatimonadota > Gemmatimonadetes > Longimicrobiales > Gaopeijiaceae > SHZS01. The sequence continues at coordinate 22,273 of SHZS01000006.1, forward strand.
ACCTCATCGTGAACCCGATCCTCGACACGACCTACGAGGGAGGCCTCGGCAACCTCGAGGTCGTTCCTGCGATGCGGCTCGCGTACAACATCTCGCCGACGTGGGCGGTCGCTGTCGAGGAATACGCCGATCTGGGTCTGCTGGACGACCTCCTACCGGGAGCAGAGCAGGCGCATCAACTCTACGGATGCCTCAACTACGTGGGACGCGTGGAGGTTGAGGCCGGGGTCGGCTTCGGCCTGACCGATGCAGCGGACAGCCTTACTCTCAAGCTGATCCTGGCCGCCGACCTCAACTGAAGCGACCCGCCGCTCGGGGGAGGCCGGGGGGCCGTCCCTTCCCGGCTGCTACAGCCCTGATGCGGCTGCCTGGATCGGCGCCTGGGTCCCGTTGATCGAGCCCTGCCCCGCTCTTGGCGGGAAGTTCTCCCCGCGCAACTGCCTCATCGTCATCCCGTTTCCCCGATCGAGCACTGCGGCGAATGCGCGGGTAGAGCGCTCCAGACCACTGGCGGGGACCAGGTCGGGGGTGTCAAGCAGCTGGCGTACTGTGTCTGCTCCGGAGTCAGCGGTCAGATCGGATATTGATCGTCATCGAAGATCAGACTGTCGCGATCTCTTGGCAGACCTTCTCCGTAGGTTCTTTCCACCTCCGGGCCGAGGTCCATTTGAGCAGACGAAGCCGCGGGACTCAGCGCTATCCCGAATACCGATAACGAGGCGAGAACGCATGTGTGCGTTTTCATGCCGCTTCTCCCGGTGTCGTTCCGATCTGCTATCTCCGTCCAGACGAATCGCGATCGAGATGGCTGGCGTGGTCTCCCGCGTCGGTCCCTCTAGTGCCCGCTGCCGCTCAGCTGCTTCACCAGCTCCCCGACGACCTGCTTGGCGTCGCCGAACAGCATCCACGTGCGATCCGCGAAGTAGAGCTCGTTGTCGATGCCCGCAAAGCCCGGGTTCTTGCTGCGCTTGATGGCAAATACCGTCCGGGCCTTGTCAGCGGCGATGATCGGCATTCCGAAGATGGGGCTCGTTTTGTCGTAGCGCGCGGCGGGGTTCACGACATCGTTCGCGCCAATCACCAGGGCTACGTCGCACTGCGGCATTTCGGTGTTGATCTCGTCCATTTCGACCAGATCGGCATACGGGATCTCGGCCTCGGCCAGGAGCACGTTCATGTGACCGGGCATACGTCCCGCCACCGGGTGGATGGCGAACTTCACGGTGATCCCGCGCTTCATGAGCTGGTCGTAGAGCTCCCGGACCTTGTGCTGGGCCTGGGCCACGGCCAGGCCGTAGCCCGGCACGATGACGACGAGGTTCGACTGCTCGAGGACCTGCGCGGCGCCCTCTGGGGTCTCCGGCTTGTAGACCTTTTCCTCCCCCCCCGCCTTGATCTGCTGCACCTGTCCGAACGCGCCGAAGAGCACGTTCGTAAACGAGCGGTTCATCGCCTTGCACATGATGATCGAGAGGATCAAGCCGCTCGAGCCGTCCAGCGCACCCGCGGTGATGAGGAGCTTGTTATCCAGCACGAACCCCATCGCCACGGCGGAAAGGCCGGCATACGCGTTCAGGATGGCGATCACCGTCGGCATGTCCGCGCCGCCGATCGGGATGATGAGCAGCACTCCGAAGGCGAGCGCGATGGCGATGACGACCGGAAAGAGCTTGGGTGCCAAGTCCGACGCCGGATCGATCACGAGGGCGATCCCGATTCCGACCGCGACCAGGAGAAGACCCAAGTTGATGAAGTTCTGTCCCGGGTAGGTCACCGGCCGCTGCGGGATCCACTTCACCTCCTGGAGCTTGCCGGCTGCCATCAGGCTGCCGGTGAAGGTGAGGTACCCGAGGAGGATCTCGGCGATGATCGCGACCATCCGGAACTTAGTGAGGTTCGCGGGGCCCTCGCCCAGCCACAGGTAGTACTCCGCCGTCCCCACCAGTCCGGCCGCCAGGCCGCCGAACGCGTGCGACAGCGCGGTCCGCTGGGGGACCGCGGTGATCGGGACCTGGGAGAGCGGCACACCGACCAGGAAGCCCGCGGCGATCGCGAGCACGATCCAGAGGTGATGCACGATGATCGGTTGGCCCCAGGTGGCGAGCACCGCGATCGTCATGGCCACGACCCCGGCCCGGACGCCTTTGCGCGCCGTCTTGGGGTCGTTCATCCAGTGGAGCGAGAATACGAAGAGGGCGGTCGCGACCAGGTACGAGAACTGGACGATGGAGGCAATCATGGATTCTTCCGCTCCACCGTCTTGAACATCTTGAGCATGCGGTCGGTGATGAGGAAGCCGCTCACGATGTTGGTCATGGAGGCGAACAGCGCGATGGCGCCGAGCACCCGGATCTCCGTTGGATAGTCCGAGCCGGTCACGATGATCGAGCCCACGACCGCGATCGCGGAGATCGCGTTGGTGATGGACATGAGGGGGGTGTGGAGCAGCCGTGAGACACGTCGGATCACACCCAGCCCGATGAAGGTGGAGAGGGCGAACACGAAGAGCAGAGACCAGTAGTCGGGGATCTCGACCGGCATTTCCGCCGCCCCAGCAGGCTCCGCCTGGCTGATCGTCTCCTGGGGCCCGCTCACCGGGCTGGCGGCGACGATGGCGATGGCAGCTGCGACAGGGCGGGGAACGAGCGTGGAACTGGCGTCAGGCACCGCCAGCCCGAGACCGATCAGGACCACCAGGGCCGGAAGAGCCCCCCTCGAGAACCATAGTCGGAACATCCGGGCAATCTCCTTGTCGGTCGCTCTGTCTGGAGGGATGCGTGAGCTCACCGGGTCGCCCCAGCTGCCTTATCCAGCGCTTCCTTCGTGCGCGCGTGACGCACTCCGCCCTCGTGCGTGATCAGCGCGCCCTGCTGGATTTCGTCGCCCAAGTCGAGACTGAACTTGCCCTCCTTGGCGAACGCCAGGAGGAACGCAGTGAGGTTACGGGAGAAGAGGAGACTCGCGTGGGTCGGCATCGTCGCCGCGAGGTTGAGCGGGGCGAGGATCGTGACACCGTTCTCCACCACGGTCTCGCCAGGGCGGGACAGCTCGCAGTTCCCGCCCCCGTCGGCCGCGAGGTCGACGATGACGGAACCTGGGCGCATCCGGCTGACGATCTGACGGTTGAGGAGCTTGGGCGCGAAGATCCCGCCGATGAGCGCAGTGGTGATCACGACGTCGACCGCGGCGCATTGGTCGGCGAGCATCTCGCGCTGCCGGGCCTTGTCCTCCTCCGACAGCTCCTTGGCGTACCCGCCTCCCGCCGTCGCGCTTTCCTTGAGCTCGATGCCCACGTACTTCCCGCCGACGCTCTCGATCTGCTCCTTCACCTCGGGCCGCACATCCGTGGCCGTCACGCTCGCGCCGAGTCGCTTCGCAGTCGCGATCGCCTGGAGCCCTGCGACCGCTGCGCCGATCACGAACACCTTGGCCGGTGGCACCATCCCGGCGGCGGTCATCAGCATGGGATAGTATTTGTTGAGCTGGAGCGCTCCCATTAGAACACCCTTGTAGCCCGCGATGTTGGCCATCGACGAGAGCGTGTCCATGGCCTGCGCGCGGCTGATGCGCGGAATGGCGTCGGTCGAGAACGAGGTGACCCGCCCCTCGGCGAGAGCGCGGACCGCTTCGAGGTTTCTCATCGGCATCAGAGAGGCCAACAGCAGCGTCCCCGGACGCATCCAGGCGACCTCGTTGCGCCCGTTCGCTCCGCCGGACGCGGGCGGGTTCACCTTGAGCACGAAGTCGGCGCTGCCGATCAGCTGAGCGGCATCTCGCTCAACGCCCGCCCCAGCCTCGCGGTAGGCGTCGTCTGAGAAGAAAGCGGACCCACCGGCTCCGGCCTCCACCGCCACCGTAAACCCCGACTGCACGAGCTTCTTGCACGACTCGGGCACGAGTGCGACCCGCTGCTCCCCGGGATAGGTCTCCTTCGGGACTGCGATCTTCATGCTTGCTCCTGCGGGGTCACGTCGTTTTTTGGTGGCGGCGCAATGTGGAGCGGTCCCGCAGCGGCCGGCAACTGGAACCACAGGACCGAGCACCCCAGATCGGTCAAGCCGTCACATGTGGGACGGAGTGGCTAAGGGCAGCATTCCCACGAACACGAACTTCTGGACACGCCGATTTCCGGGCGTAAGGGGCGAGACCTCCGTCACGTAAATGTTCCCCTGCGAGTCTGTGTCCATGTGATGGAGAGTGCCGAACTGCCCCGGCGACGAGCCCCAACCGCCGAACCAATCGAGGACCTCCAGCGTCTTGCGGTCCAGGACCATCACACGGGCCTGGCTGCGGTTCCCCACGTACAAGAACTGCTGCTCCGGGTCCGGTGAGAAGGCCGTGCTGGCGACCGTATTACCGTTGCCGCACACCGGAGCGAGGCATTCGCGCCCGATCCAGACCTGGGTCACGTAGGTGCCATCAATGTTGAACACCTGGACCCGCTTGCCGCCCCGGTCCGAGACGTAGACGAGCCCGTCATTCGAGACTCGGGCCGCGTGCACCGGTTGAGAGAACTGCGGGGGGCCGTCGCCAACCATCGTCTTCGCCCACTCGGGGTCGGCGGTGCCGTCCGTGGGCACGTTCCCGAACGCGCCCCACATCCGCTTGAACTCGCCGCTGGTCGCATCGAACACGATGACGCGCCTGTTGCCGTAGCCGTCGGCGACGAAGAGCTCGTTCGTGGGAGGGTACACGAACGTGTCCGCAGCACGCCCGAACCGCCTCGGGTTCGAGTTGCCCACGACCTCGTCGGCGGAGCCGATCTTCATCACAAACTCGCCCGTCTTCGTGAACTTGAGCACCTGATCATTCGTGGCGTTGCCTCCGAGCCAGACGAACCCCTGGTAGTCCACGTAGACGCCATGCTCCGTTTCGGGCCAGGTGAACTTTTCATTGGACATGGCCTTGCCACCCCACCCCTGGACGAACTTCCCATCCTGATCGAACTCCAGCACCGCGGGCGCGGATCTTGGCGCCTCTTCCTCGGTTAAAGTGCCCGGGCGGTGCAGCACCCAGACGTGATCCTGATCGTCCACGGCCACGCTGGACACCTCGCCCAGGATCCAGCCGTTCGGGATCGTCGGCCAGGTCGGGTCCACCTGGAACTTTGGCACCATGCGCCCTCCCGACGCCGCAGCCGCTTCGTCGCCGCCCTGGGCACAGGCGGACGTCATGGCCATCAGCACCAGCAGTACGCCCCCCGCTCCAACTGTCCTTGCTCGGTTCATGACGGCCATTCCTCCTCTGAAAGCCCCTCCAAACGGATCCCCCGCCGAGAGCACATTACCGCCCCGAGTAGCTAGTGGGCAACGAACATCCGCGGTACCGAAGAACAGGAAGGAGCGTGGGCGACTGATCAGGGGATTTCGAGCGCCGCGAATTCGGGCTTTGTTTGCCCGAGAATCTCGAGGACGGACCGGCGATCGTCCTGCGAGAGGTGCGCGAAGGTCGGACTGCGGTCCTCGCCGGTCAGGACGGATGCCAGCCGCCGGTACACGTATCGCCGCGTCACGGTGGGAAGGGCATCGAAAGCGTCCGAGTAGATGAGGTAGCTGCATGGATACCGGAAGAGCCTTCTCGATAGGTCCAGCTCCCTGAGGGTCCTTCCCTGTGCATCATGCGGGCCCCGCGCCTCAAACTCTTCTGCGAAGCCGGGCGTACCCGTGATCTGATCTGTGAGCCTTGCCTCATCGACCATGAACAGAGCCTCGACAAGAGGCTCCGCGATGACCCTCACCTCCGTCCGAAGCTCGGGAGTCAGCTCCTCGTCGCGATCCCCTCGGGCATGACCGGCAAGGAGCGTGCGCGTGTCGAAGTTCACCCGCGTGATGAGGTTCTGAAGGTGGGTCTGATGGTCGATCACCATCAGGGCCACGATATCGCTACCCCCTTCGAGATAAGGGTCGGTGTCGATCAGCGAACTCAGCTCCGTCACATTTCCGGTGCGGGATAGGTCCGGCTTCATCAGCTCCGCCGGATCGCGGATCACCCAGTTCCCCAGGTGGGTCTGCGCTCCCTGCGTTCCGGTGACGTACCAACCTCCCCAGCGATAGGAGAGTGGAGTCCGATCGTCCACGAGGATCCAGCCCTCGTGCGTGACCTGCTCGCCACGACGGCCCGTAGGCCCGGAACCCACGATGAACCGGGGGACGCCGCCGCCCGTTAGTGAATACGAGTCGTGGCAGCCAAGGCATGCGTCCATCTGACGGTCGAAGTGGACCGCTGCCCTCTCTTCCTGGGCAAGCGTATAGAAGACCGGGCCCACATTCGGATCCATGGAACCGATCTCGATTTCAGGTGCGCCTAGCGGCCATCCCACGTAGACGTCGTCGGTGTAGTACATGGCGCGTGGTGTCTCAGGTGAGATGTAGCTGATCTGCCCGCTCGTTCTCGAAAAGACGAGAAGCTGGGATTTGGGATCGATGCCCAACTCTCTGAGCAGCGAAGTCAGGTACCCGCGCGCACCGTCGAATTCCAGCTTGGCCTGCCCATTCTTGAGTCTTTCCTGCAACCGGGCGATCGGATCGGTGAGAACCGCCCCGGCGTAGTTCATCACCGGGTACTCGATGTCGTACCGATGGGGCGGGCGGGTTGGCTCTGGCGGTCGGATCGCGACCTCTGGCTCTCGGCACGCCGCGATGAGCAACAAGCCGGCCAGGATCGCGACGGCTCTGACCTGGATGCGATTCTTCCGATACACCCTGGCGTCTATCCTTCGCTGGGCCTGATTACGTGGATCGTCAATGGCTCCCCCTTCCCCCGCACGGTCAGGATGCGCCGCTCCGCCTCAGGATAGCGGTCTGCGATCGTCGAGTAGAGCTCGTCGCTCAGCGCCAGCTCGCTGGCACCGGCCTGGGCCTGGATGCGGGCCGCGGTGTTCACGGTGTCGCCGAGTGCAGTCACGGCGTTGGTGCCATCGGTGCCCACCTTTCCGATGTATGCAGGCCCTGCGTGGATACCCACGCCCATTTGTATCCAGGGTTGCTTCCCTGGCTCACACCCGATGGTCCGTAGCAGCTCCAGGCCGGTGAGCACGGCGGGGACGGTAATCGGGCCCCATGGCGGGGACATAGCGGGCCATGATCTCATTGCCGACCAGCTTGTCGATCCAGCTCTGTGCGGCGACCAGGACCTTCGAGGTCTCATGGTAGAAGCGGTTTACGAGCTTGGCGAACTCCGCGGGTGGCAACTGCTCGCCGAGCGCCGTGGAGCCCCTGATGTCGGCGAAGAGGACGGCGGTGTCCACCTCCGCCCCGCCCACCGGCATGGCGTCCTCACAGATGTTGCAGACATTCGGGCTCATGCGGGATGGCCCGTATCCGGTGAAGACCCTCAGGAACTGGCCGCCCAGTCCCTTGAAAGGCTGCCGACAGACGATACAGCGCGGCTCGGAAGGCAGGAACGCCCATCGTCCCGGATGGCCGTGCATCAGAACATGACGCCAGAGCTCCTCAATCTCAGGCTTGACCTCGTGAGCTTCCATGTGCAGTCACGCACCTCCGAGGAAATAGAGCCCCGTCCCAATGATTACGGTGTGAATCACAAGCCAGACAACCGGTGCTCTCCGGCGGTATCCCCGCTTGAGCTTGTAGACATCCATCAAGATGCCGGCCACCTCGAAGCCCAGTACCGTCCACACCACCGCCTGCGCCCGAACCGGCATCAGGGAAGCGATCAGCAGAGCTATGCCGATCACACAGAAGTAGAGCCCCAGCATGACCCACGTATCGACGACAAATCTGGCGGTTGGATCCCCTGCGCTTGCCTGGGTCAGGAGGCCCTTGGGACCCTCTTCACGAATCGGCAATCGGAGGAACGTCGCCGCAAGGAAGAGGAAGAGATAGAGTCCCCCCACAACCCGCATCCACCATCCCAGTCCAATCATCGTGATTCTCCAGTTGCCGCAGTCCGCCCAGCAGCCAGCGTCGCCGCCGACGCCTTGGTGTTACCCCGTTTGCTGGCCGCGCGAGCGCAGCACCTCGACGACTCCGGGCAGGAGCGAAAGAGCGACGATCCCGAGGATCACGAGCGAGAGGTTGCTCTCGACCTGGGGCAGGTTGCCAAAGAAGTACCCAGCCATCACGAACGAGACCACCCAGAGGACTCCTCCACCCACGTTGTATAAAATGAAGCGGCGGTAGGGCATCGTGCCGACGCCCGCCACGAATGGCGCGAGTGTCCGGATGATCGGCATGAACCGTGCGAGCGCTATGGTCTTACCCCCGTGCTTCTCGTAGAAGCGACGGGTCCGGTCGAGGTGCTTGTGGTTGAGGAAGCGGGAACGCTCCGTGAACACCTTGGGGCCCACCCAGGCGCCAACCTGGTAGTTGACCGTGTCCCCGAGCACGGCAGCGGCGATCAGGAGGACCACAAGACGCGTGACGTCCATCCCACCCGCCGCCGCGAGCGCACCGGCCACGAAGAGCAAGGAATCTCCCGGTAAGATCGGTGCGACAACGAGCCCTGTCTCGGCGAAGATGATCAGGAAGAGAAGCAGGTAGACCCACGCACCGTACTGCTCCAGGAAGGTGGCCAGATACTGGTCGAGGTGAACGAACACGTCGACGAAGAGCGTTGCCGACCCAACGATCGACCCTGGCAGAAAATAGAGCAGCACGAGTAGGCCGAAGCCGATCCGATACCACGCGAAGACCTTGAAAGTGTGCCGTGCTACGAAGGAAAGGAACGCACGCACGACCACCAACGCTGAAACGAACGCGGCAACGAAACCCACGCCGAAGAACGCGGCATCTCCAGCCTGAAGAATCGACCGGCTGTCCCAGAGATCGAAGAGCGTTGCCGCGACCATTGTGGGCATCGCCAAGAAGAACGAAAACTCGGTGGCTGTGGTCCGAGAGAGGCCCCTCAGGAGGCCACCCATGATGGTGGCCCCGGCCCGCGATACGCCGGGGAAGAGCGCGAAGGTCTGCGCTACGCCGATGAGGAGCGCGTCGGTGGTACTCAACTGATCGAGGCCTTCGGGGCGGAGCACGCGCCCCCGGTACCAGCGTTCGATCACCAGAAGCAGGACGCCTCCCACGATGAGGGCCCCAGCGACCGTTATCGGGCCAAAGAGATACGCCGTGATGTACTCATGGACGAGCAGCCCGAGGACGGCGGCGGGCAGGAAGGCGAGGAACAGGTTCAGAACGAAGCGCCGCGCGGTCGAATCGTGCGCGTGGAGCGCTAGAGAAACGACCTTGCCGCGATAGTGCCACATCACGCCGAGGATCGCGCCGAGCTGGATGAAGATCTCGAAGGTGGCCGCGCGATCGCCCGTGAACCCCATCGCCTCGCCGACCACGATGAGGTGCCCCGTGGAGGAGACGGGGATGAACTCGGTGAGGCCCTCGACCAGCCCGAGGATCAGCGCCTTCACCCAGAGAGCCGATTCCATGTTCGCGCTCAGCGACCTTACGGCTGGCCCATCAGGATGGAAGCATCCGCTGCGAGTGGTGCGCTACCTATCTAGCCGAGGCCGTCGAGCGGGAGGGCCTCGTCTATGAGCATGACCGGGATGCCGTCCCTGATGGGGTACAGCAATCTTCCGTCCTCACGAACGAGACCGCCGTCGATCGTTTCCACGACCTTCTGGCCGGCGCGGTTGGTCAGTCGACTTCCCGCAATCGCACGATTCACGCGCTCCAGGAGCGCCGCGTCGGCCAGTTGCACCCGGGTCTTCGTTTCCGGGCACACCAGGATCTCCAACAGTTCCGGATCCAGCATTTCGCTACCCCAAGTCGGTGCCAACCCCTCGGCCGGGCTCGAAGGCTCCACGCTGGCCCTCCGAGGTTGCGTCACGGCGGGAGTAACTTAGCATGACGAAGGTGGGGCTGCGACTCGCCGCGGCCCCCAGCGAACGCCCTGTCCCGGAGCCCCGGAGCCATGCGCAGTCAGCTGATGCGGAGGCAGCTCGTGCATTGTTGTCCCGCGCATGAGCGCCTCTTCCTTCTGGCCGTCTTCCTCAGTAGTGCGTTGGCGGCGTGCGGGGGGAACGACGGACCAGCCGGAACCGACGATGGTCCCGCATTTCCTCCTCAGGGCCATGTATGGATAGTGTTCGGGGCCGACACGGTAACAGCAGAGATCGCGGACACGGACGAGGAAAGGGAGCATGGGCTCATGAATCGGGACAGCCTACCGGACGGGGAGGGAATGCTCTTCGCGTGGACCAACGAGGACATTCGCTCCTTCTGGATGAAGAACACCTACTTCCCCCTCGACATCGCCTTCCTGGACCGAACCCAAACCGTCATCAATGTCAGTCAGATGCAGGCGCAGACGGAGACGATCCATCGCTCCGACCGCCCAGCCATGTTCGCGCTCGAGGTCTCGCAGGGATGGTTTGCCCCTAGGGCGATCGGTGCGGGGAGCCGCGCCAGCTTCGTCTTCGGCCCCCGCTGAGCCGGGTCGGGGCTCATGACGGCCGCGTCAACGGCCCCATCCCCAACTTCCTCTTGGCCCCTCCGGGGCGCACGGTTATGCTCCACACGCACCCGGCCCTTCCCTGATGCAAAATCGGAATCGGACATGAGCTTACGCACGAACCCGGATCGAATCCTCGAGCACATCGACCGGCAGCGGAGCCGCGACGACGAGGGGCGGGACGAGTACACCCGAGATGCCTCCGCCAGAGAACTGGGGACGGAGGTTCCACTCGGGGATGCAACCCCCGCAGAGCGGCTACGCCGGATTTTTGGGCTCATCGAGAAAGCCTACATGTCGACCGCGTCGGGACCCGAGATCCGGCGCCTCGCGCAGAGATTTCAGACCGTGGGCGACATCTCGAGCCATCATGCCCGAGGGGACGTGAGCGTCGCCGTGTCCTACTTGGACCACGAGCGATCGGACGATGTCGGGCTTTGCCCGTTCGAGATCCTTCCCGCCCGCCTCGACGAGACGCGGAAGGTCTCAAAGACCAGCAGTCCCGACGCCAACGCCCTCCGCATCCTTCGCGCTGACCTCCGCACTGGTGTCATGGTGGCGTACAAGAAGATGGAGCCGCGGCTTCGCGATGCGGTGCGAGAGAGGGCAGATCTTGGACACGTGGCGGTCCGTATCACGATGGATCTACGTCCCGGGCGGTAGCGCGGACCCAGGAGGCGCGGGCGTCGGGTTCCGGCTCGATGCCCCCTCCCTCGATGCTGCATGTCCCTGAGACGCACTTCCGGTTGGATCCTCCTCGCACTGGGAATTCTGGCTCTCGTCGCGCTGATCTCGATCGTTGTCGCCCAGCCTCGCTCCTCCGCGCTTGCGCAGAGATTCCTAGCGCCTGGGCCGAGTTCGCCAACGGCGGATTGGTTGACAGATTTCCTCCGAACCCGGGTGGGGTCCCGTCCGGCTCGCATCCTCCCCCCATGATCGCGCCGAGAGACCCATGCCCCGCGTCCTCCTCCTCTTCCTGGACGGCGTAGGCATCGGCCCGCCGGATCCCGAGGTCAATCCATTTTTTTGCGCCTCCCTACCTACATTGGCGCAGGCGCTCGGTGGCGTGCTCCCAACCGCCGGAGGCCCGAGGGTCGAGGGTCTCCAGGCCAAGGCGTTCCCGCTCGACGCCTGCCTCGGTATGGACGGAACACCGCAGAGTGGTACCGGCCAGATCGCCCTTCTCACGGGCCGAAACGCTCCCCAGCTGTTCGGGCGCCACTTCGGGCCGTGGCCGCCGGTTCGCCTCCGGCCCCTGCTGGAGCAAGAAAACATCTTCCGGCGTGCCCAGGCCGCGGGGGCTCGCGTCGTATTCGCAAACGCGCACCCCCGGGGCTATCCAACCGGCGTCAATCCGAGGAGGGTGGCGGCCTTCGCTCTCGCGGCGGGCTCCGCGGGGCTTTTGGACAGGGACCAGAACACGCTCGCCCAGGGGCAGGCGGTCGCATCTGAGATCGTGAACGACAGCTGGCGGGAGAGGGCTCGCTCGAGCCGCATCCCGCGTATCACGCCCCAGGAAGCCGGCTCGAACCTCGCGCGGATCACTGAGTCGGCGGACCTCACGGTGTTCGCTCACTACCATACCGACCTGGTGGGGCACCGAGGGGGGATGAGCGGAGCCGTATCTTCCCTCGAGCGGGTCGACGGCTTCCTGTCCGGGCTCCTCGACGGGCTCGCGTCGGACACCTTGGTCGTCATCGCCAGCGATCACGGGAACATCGAGGACGTGCGTCGCGGGCACACTCGGAACCCCGCGCTCGGGGTCGCGCTCGGGCGCGCTGGCCGCTTCACGCCACCGACGGACCTCACCGAGGTGGCCGGGGCCGTGCTCGCAGCGATGGGGAGAGACAGGTAGCGGCGCTCCGGGCGCCCCTAAGCCCGAACGGCCAGAGGGGGCCGCGCCGCGCAACCCCCGCGCGCCATCCCCCCGCCCCGCCGCCCGCCGCAGAGTGCGGCATGGCCCAGCCGATTCCCCCTTCGGACACGCCCCCTTCGGACACGCATGCCGGTCCCGCCCGGGTCCTAGGCGCTCTCCTCCTCGAAGACGGCGCGCTCCGCCCCTTCGAGCCCGGGCCCCTTCAACCCGACCCTAACGCGGTGAGGCTCGTGAAGGGGGCGTTCGCGCGTCACCGCAAGGTGCTTCCGCTGCGTCTCTCGGGTCGCTCGCTTCTCGTGGCGATGCAGGACCCGCTCGACCTTTCGACCGTAGACGACCTCCAGTTCCAGAGCGGTCGCAGGGTCGCAGCCGCGGTCACGACTCCGGCTGCGCTCAGGGAGGGGCTCAGGATCGCATACGCGAGCGAGGTTTCCGACCTCGCGAGGACGCTCCCCGCACGCACACCCACCTCCACAGCTCACAAGGTCGTAGACGGGTACGACGACCCCGCGGGCACGCCGGTCGTGCGACTCGTGGACCTCCTGCTCAGAGGGGCGGTGGAAGGGGGCGCCAGCGACCTGCATGTGGAACAGGGGGAGAGCGACCTCGTCGTCCGCGAGCGGATCGACGGGGTCCTGAGGAAGGTGGCCGACCTCCCCGTGGCCGCACGCTCCTCCCTCCTGTCCAGGATCAAGGTCCTGGCCGGGATGGATATCTCGATCAAGCAGCGCCCCCAAGACGGGGGCTTTGCCTTCGCCCACGCCGGGCGCGCGCTCAGCACCCGCATGTCGACGCTCCCCGTCGAAGGCGGGGAGAAGGCGGTACTCCTCTTCCTGGACCCGAGCGCCGTCCCCGCGACCCTCGACCAGCTGGGCTTCTCATCCGAAGATCTGGTCCGCGTCCGAAGCCTGGTCCGGGGCGGTCGCGGAATCGTGCTCGCTGCTGGACCGACAGGATGCGGGAAGAGCTCGACGCTCTTCGGGGCGCTGGGGGAGATCGACCTCGCCGCATCGAACGTTGTCACGCTCGAGGATCCGATCGAGTACCGCGTTCCGGGCGTAAACCAGGCCCAGGTGAACCCGAGGTCGGGGCTCACCTTCCCCTCCGCGCTGCGGTCGGGCCTCCGCGGTCTCCCTCGCTGCCGGGTCGTCATGGCCGATGAGATCGAGAAGGGCGAGCGCGTCGGACCGACTGAACGCCCCCCGAACGCGTGGAAGGATCATGGGACGCGTCGCTCCTTCGCTAGAGTTTCCCCTTTTCTTGCCCGCCCCAGCTCGCGAGTTCTACCTTCCCCATACCACCTACCCCCAGGGCTCTATCCCCTCACGTCCAGCAGGTTCCAAGATGAGGGCACCGGCGAGCTTCCGCGGCCGGATCTTCCTCGTTCTGCTCCTCGTGGCGCTCATTCCAGCGGCGCTCCTTCTCACGCTTGGGACGGCGGGACTGCACGAGGTGGTCGAGGCCACCGGAACCGCGGGGGCATGGGATCGGATCGGGCGCTCCGGGCAGGAGCTCCTGGACGAGGTGGCCGGAGTCCAGGAGCCCTCGGCTGGGTTACGGGCAGCAGCAGCCCAGCACCGGGGGGAGCTGGCCGAATCCGTGCGGTTCTCTCGAGTATACGGGTTCCTGGCCCAGCGCCTCCTCTCGCTCGTTCCCGCGTTGGCCGTGGGACTCCTCGTGCTCATCGGAGTCCTTGCACTCTTGGCCGCAAACTGGTTCTCGGCCGACCTGTCGAGCCCGGTGGAGGAGCTCGTGAACTTGACCCGAGTGCTCGGGACCGGCGGTCCCCTCCCACCCTCGGATCCGGAGCATGCGCGAAGGGAGATCCGCGAGTTCGCGGTCCTGAAGAACGCGCTTCGCGGAACCGCGGATCGCCTCGAGGAGGCCCGCGTCCGAGAGGCCGATCGGATCCGGACCCAGAGCTGGGCGGAGATGGCCAGAGGAGTGGCGCACGAGCTCAAGAACCCCCTGACCCCAATGCGCATGGCGGCCGAGCGGGTAGCGCGATCGCAGGACCCAGCGATCGCCGAAGCAGGCGAGGTCCTCCGTGAGGAGATCCTGCGCCTCGACGTCCTCGCGCGCACGTTCGCCCAGCTCGGCCGGCCCGTCGAGGGCCCCCCAGCGCCAGTCGACCTGACTGAGCTCGTCTCCTCTCTCGCCCGAAAGCTCTCCACCGAACAGGTCCCGATCGCACTGGACGCGCCCGATCACGTCGTGGAAGTCCGGGGGCACATCGTGCCCCTCGAGCGCGTGGTCAGAAATCTTCTGGCGAATGCTCAGGAAGCCGTGATCGAGGGCGCAGGAGCGGGAGGGTGCCTCGCTGTTGAGTTGGTCCTCCGCACGCTCGATACGGGTGCCGAGATCCGCGTCCTTGACCGAGGTCCCGGGATTCCTGCGCACCTGCTCGAGCGCATCTGGCAGCCCGAGTTCACCTCCAAGAAGCGCGGAACCGGGCTCGGACTGCCGCTTGTGCGCCAGGCGGTCCTTGCCCACGGTGGAGAAGTATGGGCCGCGAACCGCGTGGGCGGCGGCTCGGAATTTGGGATTCGGCTTCCCTTCGATCCCCCCGATGTCCCGTCCCTTCTCAGTGATCTCCCCGCGCCTGGTGAACCCGCGACGTGAAGGTCCTGATCGTCGATGACGAAGCGAATCTGCGCCGGATGCTCCGGTCCCTCCTCGAGGAGAATGGCTTCGTGGTAGTCGAGGCCGGGAGCGCGGAGAAGGCCCTGACCCTCCTCGAGGAGGAGCGGCCCGAGGTCGTACTCCTGGATCTGGTCCTTCCGGGAGCGTCGGGGCTCGAGAGCCTGTCCCGCTTCCGCAAGGAACTCCCCGGCACGCCCGTCATCATGATGAGCGGGGAAGCCACCCTGGCGGACGCAGTACGAGCAACCCGGGAGGGCGCCTTCCACTTTCTCGAGAAGCCCCTGTCGCCCGAGGCCGTCCTCGTGACCCTCCGGGCAGCCCTCGAGGTAAGCCGCGCGCGCGCGCTTTCCCGCGCGCTCCGCGAGGAGCTGGGAGCGAGCGCGCTCCTCGTCGGGTCGAGCGCCGCCATGGAGCGCGTGCGGGACACCATCCGGAAGGTGGCTCCGACCGAGGCGCGGGTCTTGATCGAGGGGGAGAGCGGCACCGGGAAGGAGCTCGCGGCAACGGCCATTCACGAACTCTCCCCCCGGCGGGGCGGGCCATTCGTCCGAGTGAACAGCGCGGCGATCCCGAGGGATCTCGTGGAAAGCGAGATGTTCGGGCATGAGCGGGGCGCCTTTACGGGTGCGACGTCCCGGCGCCTCGGGCGGTTCGAGCTCGCCCATGGCGGAACCCTCTTCCTGGACGAGGTCGGTGATCTGGGAGCGGAGGCCCAGGGGAAGCTGCTCCGGGTCCTCGAGAGCGGAACGCTCGAACGTCTCGGGGGACACGATCCGATCCGGGTCGACGTACGGGTGCTCGCCGCCACCAACCGGGAGCTGCGCCGGGAAGCCGAAGCCGGCCGGTTCCGGGAGGATCTCCTTTTCCGCCTCGACGTCGTCCCCCTCAGGATGCCGCCCCTCCGCGAGCGCCCGGAAGATCTGCCGATCTTGGCGGAGCATATCGCCGAGCGCCTCCGGCGCCGGGAGGGCCTCGTGGTCCCGGAGCTCTCGCCCGCCGCCATGGAGGAGCTCGCGGCCCATTCCTGGCCCGGCAACGTCCGCGAGCTCATCAACCTCTTCGAACGCCTCTCCATCCTCCACGCCGGACGCCGTGTGGAGCCCGAAGGGATTCGGCACGCGCTCGACAGTCCTCACACGCGCGCCGCCTCCGTCCCTAACCGTCGGTCCGATTCCCCGTCCCTGCGCGAGCGGCTCGACGAGCACGAGGCCGAGTTGATACGGGACGCCCTGCGGGCCGCACGAGAGAACGTCGCCGAGGCCGCCCGCAGACTTCGAACGGACCGAGCCAACCTCTACCGGAGGATGAAGCGGCTCGGCATCCGGACCGACGACTGATTCCTCACGGCCACGGGGTCCGGCCCGCCCCCGGCGTCCACCCTTCCAGCCCCCACCCGCCTCGGGTAGACTGACTCACGGGTTGGCCCATCCACTGCTGACCGGAGGCCCCGTCGTGCGCGCTCGAACCCTCGCCGTCCTCGTTATCCTGCTGCTCGCTCAGGCGCCCCCCCTCCGCGGTCAGGTCCAGGTGAGTGAAGGACCGCTCCCCCCGGAGCTCCTCGAGGAGGTCCTCGGATTCCTGAACGCTCCCGATGTCTTGCGCCTCACGGGCGGAGCCCTGGTTCCGGCCGGGTTCCGGATCGAGGGAGACGTGGCCGTCCTGGGGGGATCGGTGGAGGTCGCGGGCACGGTCGCGGGCTCGCTCCTCGTGGTGAACGGAGACCTGCGGCTCGCGCCGGGCGCCAGGGTGGAGGGTCAGCTGCTCGTGGTTGGGGGAGCTCTGACGGGCGTGGCGGAGGCTCAGGTCGTCGGAAGCGTGAGGGTGCACGCGCAGTCCCTCCGGTACCGCGTCCAGAGAGGCCGGATCGAAGCCGCTACGGAGTACTCGCTCACCGGCGGCTTCCTGTCCACGGACCTGGGCTTCGGAGAGGCTCGCGTGGGGCTCCGGGCTTCTGGGGCGTACAGCCGGGTGGAGGGGCTCCCGGTTCGGGTCGGTCCGATGATCCGCACGGGAGGATCGAACCCCCTCACCCTCGATACCTTCGGGATCTGGAGGTCGGTCTCCGGGCTGGACTTCAAGTCCGATGCGCTGGGCTACTGGTTCCGTCTGACGCAGGCGGTCGGAGGATCGGGGAACCTCTTCCTCGGAGCAGAGGCCTTCAACGACACCCGCGAGATCGAGGACCAGGGGCTCAGCGACCTCGAAGCCTCGCTCTCGACCTTCCTCCTCCGACAGGACGTGCGCGACTACTACGATCGGGAGGGCTGGGCCGCCTTCCTCGAGCTCCGTCCGTCGCGCCTCCCCATCCGAGCCGCCTTCTTCTACTCGGACGAGGAGCACGCGACGCCGCCCATCCGGGGTCCGTGGGCGCTCCGGCAGGGAGAGAAGGCGTGGAGGCCGTTGGCGCTCACGGCGGCCGGTTCCATCCGCAGCGTCGAGGCCTCCGTCCTCTGGAACTCGGAGAACGACCCCGTTCAACCCTCGGACGGGTGGTGGCTCTCACTCGGTCTCCGCCGTCAGGTCGGAGGCGAGCTCCGGCTCCCCCCTTCGGCTCCGATCCAGCCCGGATTCGACGAGCCTCCACTTGTGGAGGCGGACCCGCTCCCCCCATTCACCCGCGCCGCTTTGGATCTCCGCCGCTACGCGCGGGTCGGCCCCAGCTCTCACCTCATCCTGCGCGCCGCCGCGACCGGGAACCTGACCGATGGCCCCCTCCCTCCGCAGTTCCAGACGGCTCTGGGCGGCGAGGGGAGCCTACCCGGGCATCGACGGTTCGCGATCGACTGTGGAGCGCGTGAGACCGTCTATTCGGTCGAGGCTCCCAACGACACGGCCGATGCGGATCGCGCGCACGTCTTCCCTGCCTACGGCTGCGACCGGGCGATCCTCTTCCAGGTGGAGTTCCATGGACACCTCCCGTTCTCGTGGAATCCGCAACCCGAGGCATTGGAGGGATCCGAGCTCGCGGGGGTCTTCGAGCTTCGTCCGATCTGGGCCGTCTTCTTCGACGCGGGGCAGGGATGGGCCCGGGGATCGCTAGGGAACGGGCTCGCTAGGGTGGACGGCCCGACCCGCGCGGACGTTGGCGTAGGCCTCTTCGCCGGGCCGCTGGCGCTCTACTGGTCCTATCCGCTGAACCGACGGGACCGCGGATTGAACTTCTTCGTGCGGCTCGAGCGCGGATTCTGACGCTGGTACCGGTGAGGTACGCAACGCTCCCGACAGGGTGGGTGGCACGCCTGGCGCTAGCCCTCCTGCTCGCCCTACCGGGTCCCCTTCGCGCCCAAGGGGGCGCTCAGGGCGACGGGCCGTTTGGCCTCTCGGTGCGCCCGTCCGACGGGGGCGTAGAGGCGGAACTCGCCGGCGTCCTCCTCGCCCCCGGAATCCGAAGCTCGCTCGCGGCGGGCCTCCCCGTGCGACTCCTCCTCGTGACGGAGCTCTGGCAAGACCGCTTCTTCGACTCCCAGCAGGGTCGTAACGAGTGGAGCGCCACCGTACAGTTCAATCCCCTCGGGGAGAGCTTCCGGCTCGAGACCGAGGACGGTTCGGTCACCCAGGCCAGCTCCCTCGAGGAGGTGGACGCGCTCCTCTCGAGGTCGGTGCGGATCCCTTTGGTTCCCACCGCGCCAGGCAGGTACTACTACCTGGGCCGGACAGAGGTGGAGCCGCTCGCGCTCTCCGACCTGGAGGAGCTGCGCCGCTGGCTTCAGGGGGACCTGGGCCCCGCCATGGATCAGGACACGGAGGTAGGGAGCGCGCTAGGAAGGGGGCTGCGGCGGCTACTGGTCCGGGCGCTAGGTCTGCCGATCCAGCGGTTCCAGGCGCGGAGTCCCGCCTTCGACTGGGACGGCTAGGCTCGGCTCACGATCCCGGGAGGCCGAACGCAACGCTGCGCACCGTGAGGTTCGCGATGCGCAAGCGGTCGGGCTCCACCCCGATGCCGGCTCCCGCGGGAGGCCCCATCCGCCCCCCCTCCATCTCGAACTCGGGGTGCACGATGTCCCGATCCCAGTAGCGGCGGGACTCGGAGACGTCGCCCGGGAGCGCGAAGCCGGGAAGGGTAGCGAGGGCGATGTTGTGGGCGCGGCCGATCCCCGTCTCGAGCATCCCCCCACACCAGACGGGGATCCCCGCGGCGCGACAGAGGTCGTGGATCTCTCGGGCGGGGCCGTGCCCGCCGACGCGCCCCGGCTTGATGTTCACCACCCTACAGGCCTCGAGCTCGAGCGCGAGCCTCGCGTCCCCCGGAGAGCGGATGGATTCGTCGAGACAAATCGGTGTGCGGAGTCGGGACTGGAGCTGGGCATGATCGCGGAGATCCTCGTGGCCGAGCGGCTGCTCGACCATCAAGAGCCCGAGGTCATCCAACTCGCGGAGTCGTGCTTCGTCCTCGAGCGAATACCCCCCGTTCGCGTCCACGCTCAAGGGCGCGTCCGGGAACCGGTCGCATACCGCCCGCATCATCGCGACGTCCCGCCCAGGCGCGATCTTGAGCTTAATTCGGGTATATCCTCGGGAGAGGTACTCCTCGACCCGTCGGAGGAGGGCGTCGTCGTCGGGCTCGAGCCCGAGGCTCACGCCCACGGGAACCGCTTTCCCCGAGCCCCCGAGGAGCTCCCAAAGGGGAACGCCCAGTTCCTTGGCTTGAAGATCCCACATGGCCATCTCAACGGTCGCCTTCGCCATGGGATGGCCGCGCACCCAACGGACGGGACCGAGGATTTCGTCGGGCGCTAGGATCTCCCGGCCCGGAAGCCCGGGGAGGACGAAGCGGGACAACATCTCCCAGGCAGTATCGGTGGTCTCGTACGTGTACGAGGGGTCCTCACCCGCCACGCACTCTCCCCACCCCTCCTCCCCGTCCTCCCCCACCACGCGGACCAGGAGCACGCGGCGCTCCTTTCGCACTCCCGCTCCGCTCCGGAACTCCTCCCTCATCGGCAGCTGGATCTCGGAGAGCTCAACCCCGCGGATCATGCGCCTCTCACCGCCCCGTTCCCTCACGTCTAGGATCCATCACAGTGTGGAGAAGAGGGCAGCGTAGAGTGCGATGCGAAAGGGAAGGTCCGCGATGAGGAGGTGCTCCTCCAGCGTGTGCGCGCCGCCGCCCTCGATCCCCAAGCCGTCCGCGACGGGACATCCGACTCCCGACAGGATTTGGGCGTCGCTCGCACCACCCGTCGCTCCGGCGCCGAGGGATCTCCCGAGGGCGGCGGCCTCCTCCCGAATCGCCGCGACGAGCCCCGCGTTCCGTTCGTTGGGCTCGAGCGCCCCACGGTCCACACCGCCTTCGACCTCGATCTCACACCTTCCGTCTTCTGACCGGATTTCCCGGATCCACCGGTCCACGCGACGACCATCGTCCTCCGTCCAGAAGCGCACGTCGAGCTCCGCCCACGCATCCCCCGCCACGACGTTCACCGCCGAGCCGCCCCGAATGAGCCCCACACTCACCGTGGTGCCCTCCAGCGAATTGGCGGCCTCGAGCGCACGAACGACGACGCGGGTCAGCTCATGGATCGCGTTCGCCCCTCGTTCCGGATCGACGCCCGCATGTGCCGCGCGGCCCTTCACGTGGAGCGCGTACCGGGCGACCCCCTTCCGGCGCACCTTCATCGCGCCTCCCGGGAGGGGCGGCTCGAGGACGAGGGCCCCGCGGGCCTGCCGCCCTTCGGCCTCCAGATGCGGCCTTGAGTGGAGGGCACCGACCTCTTCGTCACAGCTGACAAACCATCTCATGGGGCGGGGCGAACGGCCCTCGATCGCGAGAAGGTCGAGCGCGCCAACCGCCGCCGCCCAACTCCCCTTCATGTCGTAGATGCCGGGTCCACATAGCCGATCGTCCTCCCGGCGGAAGGGGCACCGGTCAAGCGTGCCCCTGGGATGGACGGTGTCGAGGTGTCCGACTACGAGGAGCGGGTGTGCCGCCAGCTCTCCGTCTTCCGGCGAGCCGAAGTCCACAGCGCCGAAGTCCGCCAGCAGATGCTGGCCGTACCCAGGCGCGGGGATCCTCGACACCCTCCCCCCCCGCCGCCCGGCCTCGTCGGCCAGGACGGATGTTGCCGCGAGGAGGCCGGCCTCGTCCCGTGAGGGGGATTCGACGCCGACCAGCCGCCCCAGGATCTCGGTCACGGAGGGCATGAGGCCCTTCGCTCCATCGAGTCGACCGGAGGCCGCGGAGGTCGATGGCGAGCCGCCGGCATCCGTTCCTTCCTCGCTTTCCCTTCCGTCCCGGCCGCTCATCTGGGGCCGCTCATCCTGCGTAGAACCCCGCCCTCCGGTAGCTCTCGTCCAGGATCTCGACCGGGTGGGCGATCTGCATCCCGGAACCCTTCATCCGGAGCCCGGCGCCGATCTGCATCGCGCACCCCGGGTTCCCCGTGACCAGGACGTCCGCGTGCGTGCCAAGGACGGCCGAAACCTTGTCGCCTCCGACCCGTCCCCCGAGATCGGGGTGGGTGATCCCGTAGATCCCCGCTCCCCCACAGCACTCGTCCCCGTTCGGGACCGGGACAACCGTGACCTTCGGGATCGAGCCGAGGAGCTCGAGCGGGGGTGTCCTCACGCGCTGGCCATGGAGGAGGTGGCAGGGAGGATCGTAAGCAACTCGGATCGGGAGCGGGGCGCCACGGCGCGGCGACCGCCCCTCTCCAGCGAGGATCTCAGTGATGTCCCTCACCCGCCCCGAGAACCATCGCCCGGCGGCTCGATCCCGCTCATCGTCCGCCCGCCCATTCGGCCCTGAGGCGTCCTCGCTGGGCGCGTGCTCACGAGCCGAGGGCTCCGCCCCCTCCTCCAAGAGGTGGCCATACTCCCTCATCGTCGCTCCGCACCCGGCGGCATTCGCGACAATCCAATCCACGCCCGTGGCCTGGAATGCCCTCACGTTCCGTCGGGCCATCTCCCGTGCATCGGTCAGTGCTCCCCCGTGGGCGTGGAGAGCGCCGCAGCACCCCTGCCCCGACACGGACACCACCTCCCATCCGTTCGCCCTAAGGACCCGCTCAGTCGCCCGGTTGACCCGACGGAAGAGCTGGTCCTGGATGCACCCCGTGAGGATGGCCACCCGTCCACGCTCACCGGGCCCCGGCGGCGGCGTGGTCGCCGGACTCGCCGCCATGTCGTCACGCACCGCCCTACCCGCCTCCACCCGCATCGCCGGGGGACGCCAGGGGAGCGACGCTCCGAGCATCGCCATCCCGAACCGTGCCGTCCCGAGCATTCCGCTGGATGGGAGGATCCGCACGAGAAGGGATGGAATCCGGCTCCAGCGCAGGAGGCGGCTCGTTCCCATCCAGATCGCGAAAGGAACCGGGCTCTGGATCGCCACCAGGAGTGCACGGGACAGGAAGGAGGAGGGGCGAGCATCGCGCGCCACCTCTCGAGCCCGCTCGAGGAGGAAGCCGTACTCGACGCCAGAGGGGCATACTGTCTCGCACGCCCGGCACCCCAGGCAGCGGTCGAGGTGCAGCTGGAAGGCGTCGGACGCGGGGTCCAGGCGCCCCTCCGCGACTGCGCCCATGAGGTAGAGGCGCCCGCGGGGCGAGTCGGCCTCATCATATAGCCGCACGTAGGTGGGACAGGCCGGGAGACAGAACCCGCAGTGGACGCAGTTCGAGAGTCGGTCGTGCTGAGCGGCAAGCACCAACCCCAGCTTCCCCTCTCCGCCCGTCTCTCGCCCACCCGTCACACGCCCGCCTGTCACTCGCTCCGTCATCCGGCCCCCTCGACGAGCCCGTCCCGCCAGGCATCCGGAAGAATCCCACCCGGGTCGAACCCGCTCACGATCCGAGACCGGAGCCGGCCGACTGCCGTGGGGGCCTCGGCGGCCTCGGGCGTGCGCCCCCGCGCGCCAATGGGCGTCCCGCTTTCCCACGCGGAGCCCCAGGCGGAGCCGAGGAGCCGCAGCGTGCCCCCGACCGATTCGAGGGGTGCCCGAAGAGCCGTGACGGCTTCCGTTCGGGCCCCCTCCCCTCCCCCTTGGGCAAGGGTCCCGCGGAAGGTCCCGGAGAGAAGGTGGAGCGCGAGTCTTTCCACGGGGAGGGAAGCCAGCGGCGGGAGGAGCGCTCGACCCCGGCTCGCGAGAGCGTGGAGGCGGAACGAAAGCGGTCCGGTCCCGTCGCCCTCCGACAACACGCGCGCTGCCGTCCGGGATTTCTCTCCCTTTAGCTCCCGGAGCGGGTGCCCGATCCTCTCCATGAACACTTCGAACATACGCTCCACCGCCACTTTCGATCCCGTGAGTCTGACCACGACTCTGTACCCGGAGTCGTCCAGGGGAGGGGCCCACCGCCCCCCGATGAGCTCGGCTGCCGTGAGAGGAAGGGGCAGGGTCGCCAGCGCGCGGCCCGCATCCCACGCCTCCGTGAGCTTCTCCCAGGACCACACGAGCGTCCGGTCCTCCTCGGGCTTCGGGTAGAGCCGGAAGATCACCTCGGTGATCACTCCGATCGCTCCCCCGCTCCCTGCCGCGAGTCGCACGAGGTCGAACCCGGCCACGTTCTTCACGACCCTGCCACCGAGGGACAAGATCCGGCCTTCACCGTCCACCAGCGTGAGCCCGAGGATCTGGTCTCGGGGTCGGCCGTACTGGATCTGGAGAGGCCCCGCAGTTCCCGTGGCGACGATCCCCCCGACGGTGACGCCCGCGCCCCCGGGGGGATCGAGGGCAAGCCACTGTCCCGCGGGGGCCACCCCATCCTGGAGGGCCGCGAGGGAGAGACCGGCCCGCACACGGCACATGAGGTCGGCGGGCTCGTGCTCGAGAAGCTCGGACATCGCGAGCGTCGAGAGGACGAGGTCCAGCCCTCGGCCATCGGGCTCCGCGCCGTTCATCCACCCTGCGATCCCCGCCCCGAGAGGAAGGACGCGCCACCGCCGCTCCCGCGCGACCCGTAGCAGGGCGGACGTTTCCTCGTCGGACCGGGGGCGCGCCGTGACGGACGCTCCGACAAGGCTCGCACCATCTGTACCCAACACGTCCCGGACCTGGCTCAGCACGGCGCCCGGATCCGCCGAGGCACGGAGCGTTCTCACGTCCCTCTCCCAACCTCAGCACCGCGCGCCCCGGCTCCGGACCGAGGGCCATACCCATCAGGGAGCACCTTCCCGGGGTTCGATCGCCCGAGCGGGTCGAACGCCTCCTTCAGCCGAGCCATCGCTCGGAGAACCTCGTGTGAGCACACCAGCGGCATGTGCGCCCGCTTGTCGAACCCTACGCCGTGCTCACCCGTGATCGTCCCGCCCGCCCGGATGCAGACCTCCATGATCTCCTTCGATGCCGCCTCGACCTTCTTGACCTGGTCGGGATCGCGCCGGTCGAAGAGGAGATTCGGATGAAGGTTCCCGTCGCCCGCATGGAAGACGTTCGCGACCAGGATCCCGTGCCGTCTCCCGATCTCGCCCACCTGCCGAAGCACCTCTGGGAGGCGTGTCCGTGGCACGGTAGCGTCCTGCACGAGGAGGTCGGGGGCCAATCGTCCCATCGCGCCGAATGCCTTCTTCCGGCCCCTCCACAACGCGAGCCGCTCCTCGGCGTTCGTTGCGATCCGCACTTCCCGCGCGCCGGCGGAGAGGCAGCACGCACGTGCGATTGCGACTTCCGCGTCCAGCGCGGCGTCCACTCCGTCCACCTCGACCACGAGCGCCGCCCCCGCGTCGGTGGGATAGCCCGCCGCGAAGATCGACGCCTCGACCGCGCGAATCGTCTCCGAGTCTATGATCTCGAGCGCGGCAGGCAGGAGCCCGCGCGCCATGATATCCGTGACCGCCCGACCCGCCTGCTCCATCGAGTCGAAGATCCCGAGCAGGGTGCGGACCCCCTCCGACTCGGGGATCAAGGTGAGCTCAATCTCGGCCGCGATCCCGAAGCACCCCTCGGAGCCCACGAAGGCTCCCACGAGATCGAGCCCCTCCGGCTCGCGCTCGAGTCCCCCGAGCTCGACAACCTCCCCATCGGGAAGCACGACGGTAAGGCCGGTCACGTACCGGTTCGTCACCCCGTACTTGAGGCAGTGGGGCCCCCCGGAGTTCTCCGCGACGTTCCCGCCCATGGTGCATGCACTCTGCGACGAGGGGTCAGGGGCGTAGATGAGGCCTTGCAGGAGCGCGGCGCGGGTGAGATCCGAGTTCACCACCCCTGGCTGCACCCGGGCTCGTCGGTTCTCGGAGTCGAGCTCGAGGATCCGGTTCATCCGCGCCGTGCCGACGAGCACCGAGCCACCCACGGCGAGCGCGCCCCCGCTCAGGCCCGTTCCAGCCCCTCGGGGAACGAAGGCCCGCCCTTCCGCATGGAGGAGTGCGAGCACCAAGCTCACCTCCTCGGTCGTCCGGGGCAGCACGACTGCGGACGGTGGATGCCGATACTGTGTGAGAGCGTCGGACTCGTAGACCAGGAGCTGGTCCGGGTCTATGAACAGCCCCTCGGCGCCGACGACTGAGCGGATCCGCCGGACCAGGGACTGATCCAGAGGGGGAGCGGAGGCCGCGACGGAGGTCACCAGGGGGGTCGTCGAAGGGCTGCGGGGCCTCGCGCGTTACGCGCTCATCGGGCGAGCGACCGCGCGCGCGGGCGTCAGCGACGCTCCGCCACGATCTGCTCGGCGAGCTTGTCCGCCACCGCCTGCACGGTCGCTTCGTCCTCGGCCTTGAAGGCCGCGGCCTGCTCACTGTCGAGGTTGATCTCCCCGAAGATGTCGTCGCCAGCTCGGATCAGCACGACGAGCTCGGAGCGGACATCTGGGCTGCACGGAACGTAGTTCTCGATCGCGGCAACGTCCGGAATGTTCTGGTTGGCGCGCTTCGTGACGGCGCCGCCGCACACCCCCTGCCCCACGGGGATCTCGGCATGCTCCGAGGCCGATCCCACATAGTTATGGAGCCAGAGCGTCTGACCGTCTTCGCGAAGGAGATACGCCCCCACCCAGTCATAGCGATCATCGGAGGCGGCGATCGTCTTCACGGCCCTGCGGATCAGGGCGTCCGCGAGGTAGCCCTGGTCCCGCATCTCCTGGAGGTCCTTCACGAGCTCCTTGGCCACGATCATCTGGTCTTCCGATCCTGTTGAGGGGGTGGCGTTGCAGCCTTCGGGAACACACAGGAATGGTTAGTTTAACCGTCCGTGGGAGACACCGTCAGGCCCCGTCGCTGGAGTGTTGCCCGTGTCACCTCCCGGAGATCGCGAGCGGAGCTTCCCGAGATTCGCCTGGGGAGTGCTCGGATACTCCCTCGTCGTGATCCTCTGGGGATACTTCCTTCGCATCTCGGAATCGGGCGACGGCTGCGGGACGGACTGGCCCCTCTGTCGCGGCTCCGCGATTCTCACGGGGGCGCCCTTCCCTACGTGGGTGGAGTTCGTCCACCGCATCTCGTCCGGCCTCGTCCTACTTCTCGTCGCCGCCATGGCGATCTGGGCGTTCCGCCGCCACCCCCGGAGGCACCCGGTTCGTCGCGCGGCGGCGGCGGCGCTCCTCTTCACGGTAGGTGAGTCGGCGTTCGGGGCCATCCTCGTCGTCTTCGGGCTCGTCGCCTCGGACGTGTCCATCGCGCGGATCATGATCCGCCCGTTCCACGTCACGAACACCTTCCTCCTCATGGCGTCGCTGGGACTCACCGCGTGGTGGGCGCACCGGGGCGTGGAGCACCCGACCTCCCTCTGGGAGCCGCGTGCCCGCCCCGTGGTGTTTGCCGCGCTGGCCGTCTTCGCGCTGGCATGGACCGGCTCGTGGACCGGGCTCGCGAGCACCGCGTTTCCTGCAGAGACCCTGTCCCAGGGGATGCGGCAGTACCTGCAGCCGGAGCACGTGCTTATCTATCTCCGGATGTTCCACCCCTTCGTGGCCCTCGCGGCGGTCTACCTCCTGCTCCGGCTGGCGGCGGCGGCGCGGCGCGGCACGCCGAGCGTGGCTGCGAAGCGGCTCTCGCTCGCCGTCGGCGGGCTGGCGCTCAGCCAACTCGTAGTCGGCCCCCTCACGATCCTACTGCTCCAGCCTGCCGCGCTCCGGCTCTTCCACCTCCTGGTCGCGGACCTCCTCTGGCTCGGGGTCGTCTTTCTGGGAGCTTCGATGCTGGAAGGACATCCGGCGGGCGACCGGGCTCTCGGCAGCTAATCCCCGAGCCCGCTCGTTAGACCTGTGGCAACGGCGGCTCGCCTCTTGCACCATGTATTGATGCAAGGAGCTTCACTCGCGGTACTTCTCTAGGATCCGTACTTCTCTAGGAGATGGCGGCGGTAGTCCTCAACGTCGGCGCCACCGGCCGCGACCCCCAGCAGCCGCCTGACCGCGGGAGTCAACCTGGCGCGTCGGCCATCCTCATCCACGGGAAGGCTCGAGAGGAAGTCGTGAACCAGCTTCGAGATGCTGGTTCGGTGCAGTTCGCTATAGCGACGTCCCCGCTCAATGGCGACCCGCTCGACCGACAAGTGCAATCGTTCCTTGCCCACCGCTCCCCCGTCAAGAATGCCTGGAAGCTCAGTCCTGCACGAAGCTCTGGTCCGCTTTCAGCCCGCGGACGAAGCCCGCGAGGATGCGGGCCGCCCTGTGCAGATCCTCGATCGAGACGACCTCGTTCGGGGAGTGCATATACCGGTTTGGGATGGAGACGAGGCCGGTCGGCACCCCCGATCGGACCAGAAAGATCCCGTCGGCATCCGTCCGGCTCGCGCGCGGAGCGGCCTGGATTGTGTGGGGGATCTTCTCCTTCTCCGCCACCGCGACCAGGCGCTCGAAGACGAGCGGGTGCAGCGCGGAGCCGCGGCTCAGGACCGGGCCTCCGCCCACGGTGTGATCCCCGTGCTCCTTCTTGTTCGCGTCGGGAACGTCGGTCGCGAAGGTGACGTCCACGACCAGGGCTACGTCCGGATCCAACGCGAAGGCTGAGATCCGGGCACCGCCGCCCGAGTACCCGATCTCCTCCTGCACGGTGGCAACCGCAACCGTTCCCGCGTGCCGAGCCGGCTTTGTGGACAGGAGCCGGAGCGCCTCGAGCACGACGTAGGCCCCGACCCGGTTGTCGATCGCACGAGAGGCGATCCGGTCCCCGTGGAGGCGCAGAAAGGCGGCGTCCAGCACCAGCGCGTCCCCGACCCGGACGCCGAGCCCCGCCACATCCTCTGCTGAGGAAGCGCCCAGATCCAGCCACACCTCCTGGATCTCGGTGACCTTCTTCCGGTCCTCCGGCTTTACGAGGTGGATCGGCTTTTTTCCCACCACCCCGGGAACGTCTCCCTTCTTGCCCAGGATGCGGACCCTCTGGCCCACGATCACCTGCGAGTCCCACCCGCCGATCGCATCCACGAAGACGAAGCCCTTTTCGTCCACGTGGGTCACCTGGAGGCCGATCTCGTCCACGTGTCCCGCGAGCATGACCCGAGGCCTCCGGCCCTTCCCCACCTCGGCGAAGGAGTTCCCGTGGACGTCGGCCCATACCCGCTCCGCAAAGGAGCCGGCCTCGGTTCGCCACACGCGAGCGGGGCGCCCCTCGAATCCCGACGGTCCCGGCGCCTCGAGCAAGCGCTCGAGGAACTCCACGCGATCTCCCATCACGCGATCTCCCATCGCTCCCACCTCTCCTTTGCTGAACGTGAGCCACTGCGCGGCGCGCCCGAGCTACTCCTGCCCGAGTTATTCCTGCCCGGTTTACTCCTGGATGATCTCCCCCTTCCTCCCTTCGGACCCCGAGACGCCTCGATGCGGATCCGACTCGGCGGAGGGGTGCGGCCCCGGGCCCCAGACGCCGATGTGCAGCGTCCCGCGCTCGAGGGCCCCGGCCATTCTCGACCGCACCCACGCGGAAAACAAGCGTCGCGTGGTGGGCAGGAGGAGGACTAGTCCGGCCAAATCCGTCAGGATCCCGGGCATGACGAGGAGGGCGCCACCAAGGAGGACCGCCGCTCCCTCGAGGAGCGCCTCGGTCGGAAGCCGTCCCGCCGAGAGCTCGAGCTGAATCGCCCTCAAGACCCGAACACCTTCCCGCCTGGCCAGGAGGACTCCGAGGAGTCCTGTCCCGACCACGAGCCCGATCGTGGGCCATACCCCGATCTCCTGCCCGATCCGGATCAGGATCACGAGCTCGAGCACAGGCACGAGGACGAGGAGACATCCGAGGCGGAGGATCATACCGAAGGGTCCTCGCTGCGTTCGACTCGCTCCTGAAGTGACGAGGTCGGAGTGACGGGTGGCGGAGCTACTCGGCCGGCTGCTGCTGCGTCAGGCAATGCAGCGTCCCCAAACCCCAGACGAGGTCCACCGAGTGGATCCCGACAACCTCTCTGTCCGGGAAGAGCTCGGCGAGCGTGTGGAGTGCCACGCGGTCGTTCGGGTCGTTGAAAGTCGGAACGAGTACGGCCCCGTTCGCGATGTAGAAGTTCGCGTAGCTCGCCGGGAGGCGCTCCCCCTCCATGACCACCGGCCGGGGGAAGGGAAGGGTCACCACTCCGAGACCGCCAGGCCATTGGCGGCCCGCGAGCTCCAGGCGCCGAAGGTTATCGGCCGTGCGCCGATGGTTCTCATCGGCCGGATCCGCCTCATGGGCCAGGACCACCGTATGCCGGTCCACGAAGCGCGCGATGTCGTCTACGTGTCCATGGGTGTCGTCCCCGACCGCCCCCTCCCCCAGCCAGATCGTCCGCTCGATGCCCAAGTACTCGCGGAAGGCATCTTCGTAGGCTTCGCGAGTCATCCCAGCGTTCCGGACCTGGTCGTTAGAGAGGAGCCACTCCTCCGTGACGAGGAGCCCGCCCGCCCCATCCGTCTCGATCCCGCCTCCCTCGAGAACCAGCGGACCGCCGGTGTCCGGCCGCTCCGGCTTGACCAAGGGTCGGCCTGTCAGCTCGGACAACACCCGGCGGACCTGGCCGTCCTTGTCGAAGTTGTCGTACTTCGCCCAGGCGTTGAAGCTCCACCCAATCCACTCGATGCCCGCCGGACCCAGTACTCCCGTCGGAGCTGAATCTCGCACCCAAGAGCGGTTCGTCGGGACGACGTGGAAGGCGTTCCGCTCGAGCACGACTGAGTGCGCTAGGAGGACCCGACGTGCCTCCGCACTGGCCGCATCGTCCTGGCAGAGGATTCGGACGGTCTCGTGCGGGTGGAGCGCCCGCACGATCTCCGCATATACCCACGGGATCGCCTCGAACTTTCCGGGCCAATCGGGGGCGTGGTGCGGCCACGCGATCCAGGTGGCGTCGTGCCGCTCCCACTCCGCGGGCCATCGGCGGAATGGACCGTCTCTTGTCATCCCTCGGACGCGCTCACCGGCTCGTGCCGGTCAGGAGAGGTACCGGCTCAGGACCGGCCCGTAGGCGTCGATCCGGCGGTCTCGGAGGAAAGGCCAGCTTCGCCGTGTGCTCTCGATGCGCGCCGGATCACACTCGGCGATCAGCACCGCCGGCCCAGTCCCGGCCTCGGCGATCACCTTGCCAAAGGGATCCGCGACGAACGAGTGGCCGAAAAACTCGAGCCCGTCCGTCCCCGGCTCGGGCTCGTGCCCAACCCGGTTCGCCGCGGCCACGTAGACGCCGTTTGCGATCGCGTGACCGCGCTGGATCGTGCGCCATGCGTCAGCCTGCGCGTGCCCCCATTCCTCTTTCTCGGATGGATGCCACCCAATCGCGGTCGGGTAGAAGAGGACCTGGGCGCCCATGAGCGACGTGATGCGGGCAGCCTCGGGATACCATTGGTCCCAGCAGATCAGGACCCCGATCCGGGCGAAGCGAGTGTCGAAGGTGCGGAACCCCCCTGAACCATCGGGGCCGGAACCATTCGGGCCGGAACCGATGGGCGAAGTCCCCTGCGAGCGTGCCTCCCCCGGGGTGAAGTAGTACTTCTCATGGTAGAGGGGGTCGTCCGGGATGTGCATCTTGCGATACACGCCGAGCAGGGACCCATCGGCGTCGACGACGGCCGCCGAGTTGTGGTAAACGCCCGCGCCCCGCTTCTCGAAAATGGGAACGATGAGCACGATCCCAAGCTGCTTGGCCAGCTCCTGCATCCGTTCGATCGTGGGACCCGGAATCGGCTCGGCCAGGTTGAACCGATCCGCGTCGGTCACCTTGCAGAAGTAGGGAGCATCGAAGAGCTCTTGTAGGCAGACGATTTGCGCCCCCTTAGAGGCGGCTTCCCGGATCGCCTTCTCGTGTGCCAGGATCGCGGCCTGTCGGTCCTCGGGGACCGGGAGCTGGATCAAACCGATCGTGAAGGCCTGCTCGCTCATCTCTCCACGTCCCTTATGTCGTGATCCCGATGTCGTCATCCCGCACGGGCCGATGCGCATCACGGGCCACCCAATGGCCGCGTCGGGTCAAGCTGGCACATCCGGATCCCTGGTACCAGTGGCCCGGCGCGCTGGTTTCGTGCAGGTGGAAGAGGGAGCTACGATCCCACAGTGATCGGTCGGCTAGCGATGACGGGCTCCCGCCCCGGGAGCTCCAGGCGGAGGTGCAGCGTGTACTCCCCGGGAGCCAGGTCAGGGAGCTCTAGCGCGACTGCCCGGAACGCGGTCTGAACCTCGTACGGCCCTGAATCCGCAAAGGTTACCTCCACCGGGACATCGGGCTCCAGGACCCCCATGAACTCCCCGACGCGCTGGAGGAACCCCGGTCGGCCACGCGTGAACCCCAGCGTGACCTGGACCTCCTCCTGAACCTGGAGTCCGTAGATCTCCCAGACGACCGTGAAGCGCTCGCTCCCACCTACCTGGACCCCAGGACGAACGTAGGCGATCGCCTCGTCCAGCGATGTGGGGAAGGGCGCGTCCTCATTCAGAATGAGGAGGTCGGAGACCCCGGCAACCCCTCGCACGAGCGGGGCTTGGCTCACCCCCTGCCGGGCACGCC
Organism: Gemmatimonadota bacterium; assembly: GCA_009692105.1. GTDB lineage: Bacteria > Gemmatimonadota > Gemmatimonadetes > Longimicrobiales > Gaopeijiaceae > SHZS01. The sequence goes on from SHZS01000006.1 coordinate 54,051, forward strand.
AGGCGCGCGCCGCTCTGGGCTCGAACACCTCGAGACTGCTCACATATCGTCCTGGCGGCGCCAGGAGCGTGAACACCCCCTCCGCGTCGCTCCCTCGGATCTCGACCGCCTCCCCGCCGTTCTCGGGAACGAGGAAAAGCCCCGCCTGGACGGGACCCCGGATCGGGTTGGCCGGGGTCCGCACGGGTGTCTCGGGCGTTATTGGCGTGGCGTCAGGCGCGGCACGGCGACCGCCGAACGGATCGAAGGGGTCGGGTCGGGGCTCCGGTCGACGCGGCACCGCCACCGTCACGAGAGGATCCATGCCTGGAAGAGCGGGACGGTAGGCTCCGACCACGAGCATCTCGTCTCCCCTCCGGAACCGGCCGACCTGGGTCTCGAGAGCGGTGAAGTCCGGGGCGTAGGGTGGTGCGTACCAGCTCCGCGACTCGCGGGGGGCGGTGATCCAGCTCTCGGGGGGAATCTCGGCGGGCGCCTCGAGGAACTGCTCGGGGAAGAGATACCCTCGGCTCTTCGGATTGTGGTGACCGACAACCTGACGCGAGTCCTGAAGCCCTCCGCCACCCAGGATACTTGAGGGAGTGCCGCGCATCCTGCTCCACCCGATGATCCGGCCGTAACGTACGAGCACCTCCTCGAGGTCGTCGTCCCACCCCATGTCCTGCGGGTCGGCCGCATCGGCGTCGTTCGTGGCCTCCACCAGCCTCGCAAAGTGGTCGGTCAGGCGGTCGTTCCCCTCGAGGAGAAAGAGAGGATCCGAAAAGCGCCACAGGCGGTCCCAGAGGAGGGTCTGTTCGTCGGGGCTGGCCCGGTTGAACGTGTCCTCACCTTCCTTGGTGAAGAGGCGCCCGGGGGTGGTCCAGCGCCTCCGTTCTTCGTCTGGCATGGCGGCAATGGACGTCCGGAAGGCCGCCTCCGCCTCGACGAACTCCCCTCGGAGGTGGAGGACATAGCCCACCAGCGCCTCGCACCACCACGTCTCGACGAGCCCGCACTCCTCCGCGATGCGTTCCGCCCGGCCGTAGTTACCGTCATCGATCAGATAGTGAACCAGCTGCCCCAGGATCCATGGATCACGTACCTGTCCGAGCGCGGAGGAGAGATCCGTCAGGAGCTCCCGACGAGCGAGGGCAGTTTCGGCCGGCTCCGGAGGGAAGTCGGTTTCGTCCTCCCCGCCGTACCAGATGCAGACGCGGCCGATCCGCTCGTCGCATCGTCCTCCCGACGTCTCCGTCGTCACCGGGATCCGGCTGGCTCGGTAGCCTTCGTAGTCGCGCTGACGCTTGTGAGCATCCTCGACCAGCTCCGCCAAGTCGGAGCGAGAGAGGGCTTGCGACTGGGCGAGAAGGGGAGCGGGTGCCACGGCGAGGACACCCGCGGCGACCCCTAGGACCATCGCGACGCCGACCCAGGGAAGGGGACCGATCGTGGTCCGGACGATCGTGGGAGTAAGTCGGCTGGATCGCATGGCGTAAACATCGGTACACGCCCGCCATGGGAAGTGGTCCCAAGGAGAATCGGGCACCGAGTCGTTGTCGAACCGAGGATGGGAGACCTACGATTACCCCATGCGAGCCATGGTTCTGGAGCGACCGGGAACTCCCCTCCAACTGCAGAAGCTTGTCGTCCCCCGGCCGGGGCCCGCTGAGATTCTCGTCCGCGTCCTCGCGTGCGCCGTCTGTCGCACCGATCTCCACATCGTGGATGGGGAGCTCCCGAGACCCAAGCTTCCCCTCGTCCTGGGACACGAGATCGTCGGCCGGGTGGAGGAGATCGGGTCGGCAGTCGAGGGACGCGCGGTCGGGGAGCGAGTTGGAATCCCATGGCTTGGATGGACTTGCGGCATCTGCAGCTTCTGCCGTACCGGCAGCGAGAACCTCTGTGAGGGGGCGCGCTTCACGGGGTACACCTTCGACGGCGGGTACGCGGAGTATGCAGTGGCGGACGCGCGGTACGCCTTTCCGATCTCGGAAGCGTACAGCGATGTAGAGGCCGCCCCCCTTCTCTGCGCCGGTCTCATCGGGTACCGGGCCTATCGCCAAACGGAGGGGCGCCACGCCGGGCAAAGCACGCGCCTCGGACTCTACGGTTTCGGCGCCGCCGCGCATATCCTGGCCCAGCTCGCCACATCGGAGGGGCGGGAGGTTTACGCGTTCACGAGGCCAGGGGATGTAGCCGGGCAGACCTTCGCCCGCTCGCTCGGGGCGGTCTGGGCAGGGGGCTCGGACGAGCCTTCCCCTGAGCTGCTCGACGCCGCGATCATCTTCGCCCCTGTTGGGCCCCTCGTCCCGACGGCGCTCCGTGCCGTCGCTCCCGGGGGCACGGTCGTCTGTGCTGGGATCCACATGAGCGACATCCCCGCCTTTCCCTACGAGCTCCTCTGGCTGGAGCGGACGTTGCGGTCCGTGGCGAACCTGACTCGGCGGGACGGGGCGGAGTTCCTGGAAGCGGCGTCGCGGGCGTCGAT
>SHZS01000044.1 GCA_009692105.1 Gemmatimonadota bacterium
AGCGCCCAGTGCGCAGTCCCCAGCGCCGCAGTCCCCAGCGCAGGGGTAAGCCGTGAGGATCGCTCACCTCATGCTTCTCTCGACGTTGCGGGGCCTCGTGCCCGGCCTCCTCCTCGCCCCCAGCCTCCTCCTCGCCCAAGACACTGTAAGTCTAGGTCATTCCGGTACAACCGATGGCCGCGAACTTCCCGTGGTCGAGCACGTGCTCGCGAACGGCATGCGCTTCCTCCTCCTCCACCGCGAGGGGGCGCCGATCGTGTCTTTCGTCGTGTACGTCCCGGTGGGGAGCGTGAACGAATCCCACGGCGAGACCGGGATCTCCCACTTCGTCGAGCACCTCCTCTTCAAGGGCACGACCACGATCGGGACTCGGGACGTGGAGGCGGAGCGCGTGCTCTTCCGACGCATGGATGCGGCCCATGACTCGCTCGTGCGGGAGCGCGGACGGCTTCCCGAACCTGACCCCCTCGAGGTGGAGCGGCTCGGTATCCGAATCGCCTCCCTCGAGGACTCCGCCAGGGTCTTTGTTGTTCCGAACGAGTACAGCCAGATCCTCTCCAGGAACGGGGCACGCGGGCTCAACGCCACCACCAGCCTCGAAGCCACCCAGTACTTCGTCGACCTGCCGGCCAACCGGGCCGAGCTCTGGTTCGCCCTCGAGGCGGACCGGATCCGGAATCCGGTCTTCCGGGAGTTCTTCACCGAACGGGCTGTGATCCTGGAGGAGCGACGGGCTCGAGTGGACTCCTCTCCCGAAGGTTTCTTCTCCGAGGCATACCTCGCGGCTGCATTCCAGGTACACCCGTACGGTGTTCCTCCGAGCGGGTACCCGAACGACATCCAGGCCCTCACGCGCTCACGGGTGGAAGAGTACCTGCGCCGATACTACGGGCCGAGGAACATGACGGTGGCCATCGTCGGGAACTTTGATCCGGACTCGGCGCGAGTGTGGGCCGACCGTTACTTCGGGCCGATCCCTCCGGGCGATCCCGTACCTCTAGTGCTCGCGCGGGAGCCCGAGCAGGGGGGCGAGCGACGAATCGAGGTTCTCTTCGACGCCGATCCCCAGCTCCGGATCGGATGGACGATCCCGAGCGCGATCGACCCCGAGGGCCCGGCGCTCAACATGCTCGCGAACCTCCTCGTGGCGGGGCGGGATTCGAGGCTCTACCGGAGGCTCGTGCGGGAGGGACGGCTCGCGTCCGCGGTGACGGTCGAGACGGGACCGGGCTCCCTCTATCCGGGCATTTTCACGATCCAGGCCATCCCCCTGGCGCCGCATACGCCCGAGGAAGTCGAGGCGGCGATCTATGAGGAGCTCGAGCGCCTCATCAGGGCGCCGCCCACGGAGGACGAACTCGCGCCCGTGCGCACGCGGCTCGAGGCATCGGGGGTGAGGCGTCTCACGTCGAACCAGGGGCTCGCCTTCCAGCTCGCAAGCTCGCAGTCCATTTGGGGAGATTGGCGGGAGACCTTCTCCCTCCAGGACCGGATGCGGAGGGTCGACGCCGAGGACATCGTGGAGCTCGTGGAGCGTTATCTGACACCGGAGCGTCGCACGGTCGCAATCCTCCACCGTAGGGAGGCTCCGTGACACCGATTCCCCTCCTCCTGATCGCCTCCCTCGCAATGCAGCTTCCGGGGGGAGATGCGGTTCGGGGGGATACCATCGTTCGTGGTGCCCTGTCAGCACCCGTCGGGTCGGCGCCCATCGGGTCAGCTCCCATCGGGCGGGTCGCCGTCGAGGCCATCTCGTTCCCCCCTCTCGTCTTCGATCCACCCAGGGCGGACGAGCACGAGGTGCTGGGGGTCCCGGTCTTCCATCTCCACGATCCGACCCTCCCACTCGTGGACTTCGCCCTCCAGCTCCGCGGCGGCACGGGAAACTTCCCCCGCGAGAGCATGGCCGCGGTCACGGCTCTTCCGGCCCTCCTCCGTTCCGGCGGAACGCTCGATCTCTCCCCGGACTCGGTGGACCGGAGGATCGACCTCCAGGCGCTCGATCTCTCCTTTGCCGGGAGCGGGGGCGGGATGACGGTGGGGCTGAACGCTCTCACCCGCGCTTTCCCGGCGGGGCTCAAGCTCCTGAGTGAGCTCCTCCTGCGGCCGGGATTCGACGCCGAGGCCATCGCGGTATGGCGAGGACAGGAGCTTTCGTTGGTCGAGCGTCAGGACGACGATCCCGCATCGCTCGCGATCTCGGCGTTCAACCGCCTGATGTTCGGGGACCAACCCGTGGGATGGGTATCGACCGCCGAGGATGTCTCGCGAGAACGGTTCTCCGAGGATACCCTCCGTCAGATGTACGGGACGATCGTCTGCCGGGACCGTCTGATCTTGGGAGTCTCCGGTGACGTCACATGGGAGGAGGCCGAGCCGCTGATCCGAGCGTTCCTCGAGCCATGGCCCACCTGCGGCAGCCCGCTCCCGACCTTGGCCACTCCCGTACTCCGGCGGGAGGGAGGAGTTTTCGTCCTGCCGAGAACGGTTGAACAGAGCACGGTGATCGTCGGGGGGCCCGGGGGCGTCCTCCAGCAAGACTCGCCCGAGTTCTTCGCGTCCCAGATCACGGACCGCCTGCTCGGCGGGAGTGGATTCGGCTCCCGGCTCCTCTCGAGCCTGCGCACGAACGAAGGGCTCGCGTACGGAGCGTATTCTGTGTGGACGACGTCGCCGCGGTACGAGGGGATCGTCGGAGCGGTCACGGCCACCGGGGCCGAAAGGACCCTCCAGGCCACCCGGCTGCTCCTCCGGACGATCGAGGAGATGCGTTCGAGCCCGCCCGACCCGGAGGAGGTCGGCCGCGCCCAAGAGGAGATCGCGAACGGATATGTGTTCGCGTTCGGGTCCCCCGGTCAGATCGTGGCCCGACGAATGGCCTACCGGGCCCAGGATCTCCCGGCGGAGTGGCTCGAGCGCTACCTGGAGGGGTTGAGTGAGGTCACGCCCGAAACCGTAGCCAGGGTGGCCGACGAGCATCTGGGTACGAGCGGAATGACAATCCTTATCGTCGGCGATCCCTCCCGCTTCGACCCCGGCCTCGATGAGCTCGGGACCGTGTTCCGGCTCTTCTCGGACGGGAGCTACGAGCCCTGGTTCACCCCGCCCGCCGCGCCAGGTGGAGCGCAGTGATCCCGCCCGTCAGGTAGCTCCAGCTCACCCCCTCGAACCCCGCCTCCCCGAGCCGTCGGGCAACCTCGACCGGCTGCGGGTACTCCTTCACACTCTCGGGGAGGTACGTGTACGCCCACTCGTGTCCGGAAGTCCACCGTCCGACGAGCGGGAGAATGTGATGGAAGTAGAAGAGGTAGAGGCGCTTCATGAGGCGCCCTGGCGGCGTGGTGAACTCGAGGATCACAAGGCGCCCCCCGGGCCGGAGCACGCGCGAGAGCTCCCGGAAGCCTCGGTCCATATCCGAGAGGTTCCGGACGCCGAACCCGACCACGGCACCGTCGAACACAGCGTCGGGAAATGGAAGGCGGAGCCCGTCCCCGCAGACCGGATGCACGGAGCGACCGTCCACCTTCCTCATCCCTTCTGCGAGCATCGGGTAGGCAAAATCGACCGCCACGACATTTCCCCTGAAGCCCTTCCGCCCCGCCAGTTCGAGCCCCAGATCGAGCGTTCCCGCGCAGGCGTCGAGCACCCGCGCCTCCCGCCCTCGGTCGAACGAGCCCAGGCGATCCACGGCGACCCTCCGCCACCACCGGTCCACGTTCAGGCTCAGGAGGTGATTCAGGAGGTCGTAGCGAGGCGCGATTTCGGAGAAGAGCCTGCGGACCTGCCGCTCCCGGTCCCTCCCTGTGGACACTGCGTTCGGCATCGTCACCGTCGCCGACGATCTCACGCCGGCGCCATCTCCGTCCCCGCGGGTCCCACGCGATGGCGCCGAAACCGGACTCTCACCGGTGTACCAACGCCCGCGTTCAGGAGCTCCGCGGCCGACGTGTCGCGGGCAGCGACTTCCAGCCGCCCGTCGGAGTTCATGAGCGCCACGACCTCCCTTGGCTTCCCCTCGCCGTAGGTCTTCACGACCGGGATCGTGCGACCGCCTACCTCGACGCCCTCGGCTTCCTCCAGCCGTCCGCCATCGAGGTTCGTGACGAGGTTCCCGAACCGGTCCATCGAGACCACCCTCCCCACGATCGCCCCCTCCTCCAGCTCGAGCTCGGGCTCGGTGATCCGCACCGGATCGTCCACGACGGGGCCGAGCCGTGAGAGGTGAAGACCCCTGGCGAGAAACGAGGCCGCGGGCGCGAACACATCCCTCCCATGGAAGGTGTGACTAGGCCAGGGGCGCATGTACTCGGGACGGGTGATCTCGACCATCCGCAGCGCGTCCGCCTCTTCAAAAACCCAGCTCAGCACCCCGTTGTCGGGGGCAACCAGGAACCTACGGTCGGCTTCGACGGCGAGCGCCCTGCGGGCGGTCCCGACTCCCGGATCCACGACGACCACGTGCACGGTTCCGGTCGGATAGAGGCTCCAGTATCGCCCGAGCACGAGCGCGGCCCCCTTCACGTCGCCAGGGACGACCCCGTGGCTCACGTCGTCCACCACCGCGCCCGGAATGATCGAAGCAATGACTCCCTTCATCGCACCCACGTACCCGTCCTGGGTCCCGAAGTCGGTGAGGAGCGTAATGCGCGCCATCGTTCAGCCCCCTAGAGGCGAGGGTCGCCAGGCAACCGAGGCCTCGAGTCTATCGAGGAGGGCGGATGCGTCCTCGATCTCTCCCAACCTCCGGTGGCCGAGCTCCTGAACCGGGACGCCAGCCCCCCGCAGCTCCGCGAGCGTCTCCGGGAAGTCCCGCACCATCACGTGGAGCGGCGAGCCGTCCAGCTCGACGCGGGAGGGGCGAGGGAGAGATGCGATCTTCACGCCCCCGCCTCCTGGATCGGCTCACGGAGCTTCCGCAGGACCTCTCCCGCGATCGCCATCAGCGCCTTCGCCGCCGCGGAGTCTGGGGCGGAGAGAACGCTGGGGGTACCCGCATCTCCCGCCCTTCGCACCTGGGGATCGAGTGGAACGCGCCCTAGGAGCGGGAGCCCCATCTCCCGAGCCAAGCGTTCGCCCCCGTCCTTCCCGAAGACATCGATCTCCTCCCCGCAGTGGGGGCACGCAAGCGCGGTCATGTTCTCGACGATCCCGAGGACCCGCGTGTTCACGCGCTGGAACATCTTCACTCCGCGGCGCACGTCGCCGACTGAGACGGCCTGGGGGGTCGTAACCATGATCGCCCCGCCCAGGTCGATCGTCTGCACGAGCGACAGCTGCGCGTCGCCGGTGCCAGGGGGCATGTCCACCACCATGAAGTCGAGGGGACCCCAGTCCACCTGCTCGAGGAACTGCTTCAGAATCCCAGAGATGAGGGGCCCCCGCATGATCGCGGGCTGCTCCTCCTCGAGGAGGAATCCGAGGCTCATGAGCCGCACCCCGTGGGCCTCCAGCGGCTCGATCATCTCCTTCCCCTTCTCGCCCTTCACCCGCGGACGACGGGTCTCCCCAAACATGCGGGGGATGTTGGGCCCGTAGATGTCCGCGTCGAGGAGGCCGACCCGGAGCCCCTGGCTGGCGAGCGCGGCCGCCAGGTTCGTAGCGACCATGGACTTTCCGACCCCGCCCTTCCCCGAGGAGACCGCCACGACGTGCTCGACGTTCGAGAGGAGGCTGGGCTTCGGCGTGGGGGCTGGAACCGATCCCGGCTGGAGCCCGCCGGGCCGATCGGACTTGGTGCGGGGGAGAGGAGTCCGGCCGGGGGGTCGGCGCCCGGCCGCTGGCGGCGCGGTCGCTTGGGTTCTTGGCAACTGGAGGTTGACCTTGACCGATTCGACCCCGTCCACGCCCTCGACGGCGGCGCGCACGGCCTTCACCAGATGCCCTGGATCCTCCGTCCGAAGCAGGAACGAAAGTTGCACCCTGCCGCCGTCCACGACCTCCAGGTCCTTGATCTGTCCCCCGCTCACCACGTCCGTCCCGGTGTGCGGATGGACGACCCCCGAGAGAGCGTGCATCACGGACCGCTTGAGCTCTTCCTTGGACATGACCTGGCACATGGGGGCATGAGAGTACGAACTACGAACATAACAACGGCGCTCCCCCGCCTCGGAGAAGCGCCGTGTGTCAGGAGACCGCGGGGAGGAAGGCCGTCCCGTCCCCTGGCCCGTCAGATCGCCATGACCTCCGTCACTTCAGGAACCGTGCTCCGGATGCGCTTCTCGATCCCTTCCTTCAGGGTCAACATCGAGATCGGGCATGACTCGCAGGCACCCATCAGGCGAAGGTGGACGACCCCGTCATCTGCGTCGAATCCGAGGAACTCCACATCCCCCCCGTCCGCGTGCAAAGCCGGTCGGATCTGGTCGAGGACCTCCTGGATCCGGCGTTCCTTGGAGTCGGGCATGGTGGGCTCCGTAGAGGGTCCGGCGGCGGCGCGTGAAACCCGCACCGCATGTCCAAAGCTACCGGGGTCCGGCTCGCATCGTCAACTCGGGCTCCAGACCGGGCGGACACCGGATCCCGAGGACACGAAACGGGTAGGAACTACCCTTGAGGATCTTGGGTTCTCCCCCCACCTGGATCTCGGAGACGATCGCCTCGACCGAGCGATAGTCGAGCGAGGGCGGGAGCGGAACGACCTTCACGCAGGCCTCCCTCGATCACCCACTCCTCCCCCAGCGCCGCCTTCGGTCGCGTTCCTTTGCGCGGTCCTCGCACTCCCTTCGACTCGCCCCGCTAGGTGGAGGCCGAGGCCGCCCGCTCCGCGATGCTCCAGGTTCCGGGCCGCCCATCGGTTAGCGGTCCCCATGGCCGCCTCGATCCGGTCTCCGGTCAGGAGCCGCGAGAAGAAGGTGGCCCCCCAGACGTCCCCGCAGCCGGTGGGGTCTCCGTCCACGATCTCCTCTTCACTCGCCACCTTACCGCTGCGGACCGGACCCGGAACCGCGATCTGCCCTCGCGTCCGCGGCCACGCGAAGGGGTCCACTACGAAGGCCGCGCTTGCAATATACGCCGCACCGCGCGGCCCCAGGGTCACCGTAATGAGCTTGAGGTCGGCCCCCACGACCGAGGCCGCGAGGCTCCACGGATCCCCGTGCACGCGCCCGAGCACATCGAACTCACCCTCGTTCATCTGGACAGCGTCGAAAGATTGGAGCCACTCCGCGGAATGCTCGAGGGGGCGGGGAACTCGGTCCCCGTGCCTTCCGATGCCCAGGAAGAGGGAATGGAGGTCGGCGTAGATCGGGCCCCCAAAAGCTGCGCGGAGCACCCGGGCGGTCTCCAGGTCCATCTCGAACCCTGAGATGAAGTTCACGTACAGGGCATCACAGAGCGCCGTCAGGGGACCGAGCTCGGGCCATTCCCACGGGGGCACGCCGCCGGTAAGCCGCTCCGCCTCGCGGAGCTGCCCGAAATAGCGGAGATCGACCCGATTGTGCGGCTCCGGAACGACGTGCACTCCCGGCTCCGCTTCGACTCCGGCGAGCCCCCGGAGGAAGCGGAACGCATCCTCTGCCTTGTCCTTCCCGACCTTGAGCAGGGGAAGGATCGTCCAGCCCGGCGGAAGGGAGGCCGAGAGCGCCTCGAGCGCGTACCCGATCCCACCCCACTCCTCGATCGGTCCCTGGCGCCCGTCCCGGTAGTGGATCGTATCCCAGACCAGGGTCCCCACGACGCCCAGGACCCGGGTGTCGCGCGCCCTGCCGTCGAGGGCCCTCGTCGGCTTAGACATCCAAGGAAAGGACAGCCAGGAACGCCTCCTGGGGGATCTCGACGGAGCCCACCTGCTTCATCCGCCGTTTCCCTTCCCTCTGTTTCTCCATGAGCTTCCGCTTCCGGGTCACGTCCCCCCCGTAGCACTTGCCGGTCACGTCCTTCCGGTAGGGTTGGATGTTCTCACGTGCGACGATCTTCCCCCCGATCGCCGCCTGGAGCGCAACCCGGAACTGCTGCCTGGGAATCAGCTCCCTCAACTTACTGACAAGGTTGCGGCCGTAGCTCTCCGCCCTGTCCTGGTGGATGATCACGGAGAAGGCGTCCACGGGGTCCGAGTTCACGAGGATGTCGAGGCGCACGAGGTCGCCCTCCCGGTACTCGAGGAACTCGTAGTCGAACGCCGCGTAACCCCGCGTGCTGCCCTTTAGCTTGTCGTAGAAGTCGAAGACGATCTCCGCCAGGGGAAGTTCGTAGTCGAGCTCGACCTGCTCTCGATCTACATGCCGCATCCCACGGAACACGGCGCGGCGCTCGTGCGCGAGCTTCTGCACGTTCCCGATGTATTCGCTGGGACAAAGCACGTGCGCTAGGACCACCGGCTCCGACACCACGTCGATCAGGCTCCGCTCGGGGAGCTTCGTGGGACTCTCGACCGTGACCTCGCTCCCATCCGTGAGGCGGACGTGGTACTCCACGTTCGGCACCGTCGTGATCAGGTCCACGCCGAACTCCCGGTCCAGCCGCTCCTGGATGATCTCCATGTGGAGGAGCCCGAGGAAGCCGCAGCGGAAGCCGAAGCCCAACGCCGCCGAGGTCTCGGGCACGAAGTGGAGCGCCGCGTCGTTCAGCCGGAGTCGCTCGAGCGCGTCCCTCAGCTCCGGGTAGTCATCCGAGTTCGTAGGATAGACCCCCGCGAACACCATCGGGCGCGCCTCCTTGTAGCCGGGAAGGAGCTCGGTCGCCGGCCGGGTCGCGTCCAGGATCGTGTCGCCTACCCGCGTGTGTGACACTTCCTTGATCGCCGCCGCCAAATAGCCAACCTCGCCGGGACCGAGCTCCAGGCGGGGCACCCGCTTCAAGCGGAGGATCCCGACCTCGGTCACGGCATAGTTCCCCTCGTGCGAGCCAAACGCGATCGACATCCCCTGACGGAGGACCCCGTCCACCACGCGGACCGACGGGACGGCGCCGAGAAAGGAGTCGTAGTAGGAGTCGAAGATGAGGGCGCGGAGGGGGGCGTTCGCATCTCCCCGTGGCGGCGGAACGCGGGCGACGATCGCATCCAGGATCTCCTGGATGCCAACTCCCTCCTTGGCCGAAGCCTCGAGGATCGTGGAGGGATCCACCCCCAGGAGCTTGGCCAGCTCCGTCCGGCGACGCTCCGGCTCGGCTCCCGGGAGGTCGATCTTGTTCAGCACAGGCACGATCTCGAGCCCCGCGTCCACCGCGAGGTAGAGGTTCGAGATCGTCTGCGCCTGGATCCCCTGGCTCGCGTCCACGACCAGAATCGCCCCCTCGCATGCCGCGAGGGAGCGCGACACCTCGTAGGTGAAGTCCACGTGCCCAGGGGTATCGATCAGGTTCAGCGTATAGGACTGCCCGTCGCGCGCGGCATACTCCATCCGAACGGCGTGGAGCTTGATCGTGATGCCACGCTCCCGCTCGAGCTCGTTCGTGTCCAACACCTGCGCCCGCATCGCTCGGGAGTCCAGCGTGGCAGTCACCTCCAGCAGGCGATCCGCTAGCGTGGACTTCCCGTGGTCGATGTGCGCCACGATGCAGAAGTTGCGGATGTGCGAGGTGTTCACGGACAGGAAAGAAGCGAGATGACTACGAAGGAGCGCGAAAGTTAACCGAGCCCGAAAGCGGGATCAATCGATGGTATCGGGCGTGCGCCCCCACTCCTAGCAGGTCGCAGAAGTACGAGGGGTCGCGTTACGAGCGCCACGGGGCCACCTCCTAGGCGGCGCGACGATGGCATAGCCAGGCGTTACGTCGAGGAGCGCTAACGCCGGCGATGGCCCCGTGCCGCCGTAACCCTCCGGGCGCAGGGGGGTTGCGGGCTCATACGTCGCCAGGACTCCTCCCCGATGCTTCAGCATCGCATTCGTCGCCCTTCCTCGTCTGAGACTCGCAACCGAGCAACCCGCACCCTCCACTGACCCGGCCCGCCATTGGCGAGTTCACCGAGGGCGCGGAGTGCCCGAGGTAACTCCCTGCGCGCGACCCCCCGTACCTCTTCAGCGACCTGCTAGGCAGCCCGGGGACGGGAACCAAGGGACGCCGGGCAGCCCTCGCATCGGCCCGGGCGACCCGGCGTCCCCGGGGCCCCGAACGCTGGCGCACCGGGGAGGTCGTGGCATAGCGTTCAGGGGATCTTCGTCCCCTGACCAAGGAACCGAAAATGCGCGCCAGAACGCGACGGTTGCTCGCCTCGCTCCCCCTCCTCGTCCACGCCGCCATAGCCGATCGGGCGACCGCGCAGGGGGTCGAAGGGGACCTCTCTGGGCTCGCCCTGGAGAATGCCGAGCTCTTCGTCCAGCCTCTCACGCAGGGGCTCGGGTTCGCGATGACAAGTGGGCTCTTCGATGAGGCGAAGCCACTCGGGCGCTTCGGCTTCGACGTCGGCATCCGGGTGAACGCCGCCCTTCCCCCGACCGAGGCGGAGACGTTCAGCGCGGTTCTTCCCGCAAGCGTCGTGTGGAACCGGCCGGTGCTCGGGCCGCGGACCTACTCGAATCCCTTCAAGGGGAAGGGGGCGAGCCTGCTCTCGCCGACCGCGGTCGGCGACGGCCCGGGCGTCATCCTCGAGCCTACGGGTCAGTTCCGAAGCGATCTCGTCCTCTACGGTCAGAACCCGGCGAATTACGAGATTGCATTCCCCGAGGGACTCAAGATTCCGGCCATCCCCTTTCTCGTCGCGCATGCCTCAGTCGGGCTCGGCTTCGGGACAGACGTGACGGTACGATTCATTCCCGAGATCGAGGTGGACGATGAGTTGGGGGCGATCAAGGCCATGGGGTTCGCCGTGCGGCACGAGATCTCGACCTGGATCCCCATGCCGCTGGACCTCTCGGTCGTCCTCGGTACGCAGACGCTCAACGTCGGGGATTACCTCGAGGCCTCCTCGACGCAGTACGGGCTGGTCGCGGGCCGCGGGCTTGGACCGCTTTCCCTCTTCGTCTCGGGAATCGCCCGGAGCGCGTCCGTGAACATCTCCTACACAGTCGAGAACCCGGACGACAACCCCGGCCTTCCCGAGGACGGGACCGAGATCCGCTTTGAGGAGGACATCGAGTCCGGCGTGGCCCTGGGGGCCGGAGCACGCCTGTCCCTTCTCTTCATGAACATCGATGGACAGTACGTGATGGACGACTACAACGGCTTTTCCGTCAAGATGGGGTTTGGGCTAGGAAGGAGGTGACGTCTACTTCGGCTGCGGGTCCCCCTGCTGGTTGACCCGACGCTGGAGGACGGGCCGGTCATCCGGGGTTCCTCCGCGCGCCGGGGCCAGGACGGTAGGCGTCCGGGGGTCCGACGACCCCGATGGAGCCCCACCCAGACGGGGGGTGGCGAAGCTACCTGCACGGGATTCCCCACCCCTTGGGCCCTGGTGCCAGGGAGGAGCCGAGAGCCGAACCCCGATCGCCGAACGCATTCGAGCGCCTCCGTCTGGGCCCCGGTGTCCCCCGAGGGGGACGGGCCGGCGACTCACCCGGAGTACACCTAGCCGGATTTAGTCGGATTGCACCGAAAACGTTCCACGGGTAGCTTCGGATCCTCCATGATCCCAACCCCCGGCGCCCCCGTCCGAGCCCGACGCGGGGATCTCCTGACACCGCAGGATCTGGCGGCCCTGGGAGGCCTCGAGATTCTCGCGAAAGCGGTGGTGGATGGCTTCTTCCTGGGTCTCCACCGCTCCCCACACCGCGGCTTTTCCGCCGAGTTCGCCGACCACCGCGGGTACCGTCCCGGCGACGACCTCCGGCACATCGACTGGCGGATGTACGCCCGGTCCGACCGCTACTACGTGAAGCAGTTCGAGGAGGAGACGAACCTCCGCGCGCACCTCGTCCTCGACGTGAGCGCATCGATGGGTTGGACTTCGAGCCCCGGTACCCTCCCGACCAAGCTCTGGTACGGACGCACGCTCACGGGTGCGCTTGCCCTTCTCCTCCTCCGCCAGGGGGACCGTGTGGGCCTCGCGACCTTCGACGACCGGATTCGAGGATGGGTCCCCTCTCGAGGCGGGCGCGGACAGTGGATCGAGCTCGTGCGCCGGCTCGAACCGCTC
>SHZS01000045.1 GCA_009692105.1 Gemmatimonadota bacterium
CGCCAGGGGGAGAAGGTCCCGGCGACGAAAGATCCATTCGACGGCCCAGAAGAGGAGGGGAGCGAGCGCCGTCACCATGAGCTTCCCGTCGTTCCCCGGAAAGACCAGCGTCACGAGCGCGGGGGTGAGGAGGTACGCGATGCCACCGACGAGCGCGCCCGCCCTCGACACCCCGAGCATCCGTAGCCACGCGTGCATGAATACGCCCGCTAGGAAGACATGGAGGACGAGCTTCCAACCGACGGCTCGATACGTATCCATGACGAGCAGGAGAAGGAGCGAAGGCGGATAGAGGGAGTCCCCTCCGGCGAGCGACTCGATGAAAGGCGTTCCGCCGAGGAGCACGGGGTTCCAGAGGGGGAATCCCGTCGTCCGGAGCGCGTTGGCGAAAAAGGCGCGCGCCATGTAACCGAGCCCCATCGTGTCCGAGCCGTAGAGCATCTGGTCGGAGAACACGAATTCGCGAAAGAGGAAGAGGGTCAGGACGGCGTAGCAGGTGGGGGCGATCCAGCGCGGGATTTCGCCAGGCGGAATCTCCACAAGCAGGATCCCCCTGGGCACGATCCCTTTGGGCGACCCCTCTTCTCCGGTCGCGCCGCCGCCCATGGAAGTTCCTTGGGAAGCTCCACGGGAGGCTCCGCGCCGTTTCCGTCGCCCTTCCGCCGTCACGCGACCACGCTCGGGCCGGGATCCATCACCACACGGCCCGCGACGAGGTCCTCGTAGATCTCGAGGTGTCGCCCCACCAGTCGGGCGTTGCTCCACAGGGCGACGACCCGCTCTCTGGCCCTTCGCCCCTTCCCGCGGAGATCACGGTCCTCGAGGAGCCGGACCACACCGTCGGCAAGAGCCGATGGATCCTTCGGCGGGACGAGGATCCCCACCCCGTCGTCCACGATCTCGGGAAGCCCTCCCACCGCGGTCGCCACCACGGGACGCGCGCAGGCCATCGCTTCCAGCGCGGCCACCGAGGTCGCCTCCATCAGGGATGGGAACACCGCGATCTCTCCCGAGCATAGGAGCCCGGGCATTTCTCCGTGCGGCCTCGCGCCCAGGAACTCCACGGCCCCCGCAGCGCCTACCTCCCGCGACAGCGCCTCAAGCGCGGGTCGCTCCGGCCCGTCGCCTACGACGAGGACCCGTACCTGCGGGATCCGCGCGCGGATCTTGGGGACCGCGCGGATCAGGAACTCGACCCCGTTCTTCTTGAATAGCCTCCTCGGAACCACGATGCGTCGCTCCCCGTTTCGAAGGGGGAGCGCGGGGGGCCCGGGCGAGAAGCGGTCCGTATCCACACCGTTCGTGATCGCCTCGACCCGTATTCCGGGAGCGAGCCCGCGGGCCACCTCCGCGATTTCCATGGAGGCCGCGAGGGCATGGTCAGGCCACCGGACCAGCCGGCCCAGGAACGGCCTCCAGAGCGGGCTCCGTGCACGAATCAGGAAGTGCGAGGTGTGGAAGGAGGCCACCCAGGGCCTCCCGGCGGCCCTGGCTGCGATGCCGGCGGGGACCACCGACGCAAACGACTGCGCATGAACGACCTCCGCCCACCGGGCCCATCGCCGGGTCCACGGGACCGACCCAAGGGCGTAGGCCGCCCACCCTGCGGGGGAGCGGGACGGCATCCAGCTCCTACGGATCCTCACTCCGCGAAGCTCCTCCTCCGAGTCGAGCCCAGCGCGAGACCGAGAGGTGACGATCCGCACCTCGTGCCCCCCGGCCACGAGCCCCTCGGCGAGCCCCGCGATGTGGCTCTCCATTCCCCCAACTTCCGGCAGGTAGTAGACCGAGTGGATGAGGATCCTCATCCGTCCTCCCTTCGGCCCGCCTCGGACAGAAACTGTTCGACGATCGCCCCGATCCTCTCCCCCGCCTTCCCGTCTCCGTAAGGGTTCCTTGCAATGGCCTCTTGGGCGAGGGCCTCCTGGGCTCCGAGCTCGTCCCGTCCCGGCTGGAGGGCTCCCGCGAGAATCCTCTTCGCCTCTGTGACGATGCGGTCCGGGTCGGTCCCCACGAGGTGGGCATCGCCAGTTAGGAGCCCCTCAGGACGCTCGCTCTTCTCGCGCAGGACGAGGACCGGAGTCCCGAAGGTCGGCGCCTCCTCCTGGATCCCGCCCGAGTCCGTGAGAATCAGGCGGGCTCCCGCGAGGGCCGCGACCAGATCCGCGTACGGGAGGGGCGGGGTCAGGTGGATCCGGTCACGCCCCCCGAGGATACGATCGGCGGAATTGGTCACGTTCGGATTGGGGTGCACCGGGTAGAGGACCTCGACGCCGGGGAACTCGTCCACGAGGCGGGTCACCGCTCCGAAGACCCGCTCGATGGGAGCGCCGAAGGACTCTCGTCGATGGAGGGTCAGGAGCACGAACGGCGGAGCCTCGGGGGCCAGAAGTCGCTCGAGGATCGAGGACTGCGGACGCGCCCCACGCCCTGCCACCTCCAGGAGGGCATCCACCACCGTGTTTCCCGTGACGTGGATCCGCTCCTCCGCCACGCCCTCACGGAGGAGATTCTCTCTCGCCGTCGCCGTCGGGGCGAAGTGCAGGTCGGCGAGGACCCCGATGAGACTGCGGAACCCCTCCTCCGGAAAGGGTGCCTGGAGGTCCCAAGTGCGGAGCCCAGCCTCTACGTGTCCGATCGGAATCCGCTGAAAGTAGGCCGCCATCGTAGCGAAGAACGCCGACGCGGTGTCGCCTTGTACCAGGAGCAGGTGGGGTCGCCATTCCTGGAGCACGACCTCGAGCCCCGCCAGGCACTCTCGAGCCACCTCGGTAAGTGTCTGCCCTTCTCTCATGATGCCCAGATCCCAATCGGGCCGAAGGGAAAAGGTCTCGAGCGCACTATCCACCAGGTCAGTGTGCTGCCCCGTGAGGACGAGGCGGGTTTCTAGACGGGGCGCCCGAGTCGCAAGAGCCTTCAGCACCGGCGCCATCTTGATGGCTTCAGGCCGGGTGCCCACGACCACCAGGACCCTCGTCCCCGAGCTGGGTGGCATCATCCGGGGCCGTGCCGGCGGAACTCCTCCACCTCCTCCCTCACGAGCGCAACCATCTCCGCGAGGAGCCCGAATCCGAAAACGGTGAACCCGACGATCTCGAGCAACGCCACGAGGGTGAGAAGGGGGCGGAATCCGAGCTGATAGAAGACACGGAGATAGATGGCCACGAGCCCCACGACGAAACCGAGCACGATCATCGCGAGACCGAGCGTCCCGAACAGAAGCAGCGGCTTCCGCGAGAAGATCAGGAGGAACCAGACCGAGATGAGATCCACGAGCCCGCCCACCACACGCCACCCTCCCGAGTATTTGGAGACGCCCGCCCGGCGCGGAAAGAGGGCTACGTCCATCTCGGTCACGCTGTAGCCCCGGGAGTGGGCGAGGACCACGAAGAAGCGGTGCCAGTCGTGCCTGAGGTGGATCCCGCGCAGGATCTCCGTGCGGAACGCCTTGATGGAGTTCAGGTCCGAAACCGGAACCTGGAAAATCCGGTGGGAGAGTCGGTTGTAGATGGAGGACACAACCTGCTTATCGTACGCCCCAATCTTCCGTCCGCAGACAATGTCCCACCCCTGGGCGATCACCGAGAGGAGACGCGGGATCTCCTCGGTGGAATGCTGGAGGTCCGCATCGAACACGACGAGCACGGATCGGTCCGTGGCCCGGGCCGCGGTGAGCATCGCCTCGGTCTTCCCGAAATTTCTCGGGTGCTGAACCACCCTGAGCGCCGGCCAGTCGCCTGCCTCCTTCCGAGCGAGCTCCGCCGTCCCGTCCGACGACCCGTCGTCCACGAGGATGACCTCCCCCTCCAGCCCATGTCGTCGGAAGGTCTCGCGGAGCTCCCGGATCAGGTCGGGGATGACGGGGGCCTCGTTGAACGCCGGAACCACAACCGCGAAGTCCCCGCGGTGAGAATCCGGGATCTCGATGCGCTGCGGCGCCAGGGACACGTCAGACACGTTTCCTCATCCGCGCTGGGAGGAGCCCGAGCTGCTCCCGGTACTTGGCCACGGTACGGCGAGCGATCTGGACGCCGTCTGACTCCAGGAGCTCCACGATCCTCTGGTCGGTAAGGGGAGTGTGCACGTTCTCCTGCCCGACGAGCGTTTTGATCTTGTCCTTCACTCCCCGGGCGGAGATGTCCTCGCCGGACGACGTCGCGAGGCCGCTCGAGAAGAAGAACTTGAGAGAAAATACACCCCGAGGAGTCTGCACGTACTTCTCATTCGTCACTCGCGAGACCGTGGACTCGTGCATGTCGATGTGCTCGGCAACCTCCCTCAAGGTGAGGGGCCGCATGTACTGGATCCCCTTCTCCAGGAACTCGCGCTGCCGATCCACAATCAACCCCATGACCTTGAGCATCGTCTGGCGTCGCTGCTCGATCGCCTGGATCATCCAACTCGCCGAGTTCAGCTTCGCGGTGATGAACTCCTTGTTCTCCCCCTTGAACTTGCCCTTGTCGCGGGCCACTTCCCGATAGGCCCGGGAGAGGCGGAGCCGCGGAATGTGCGTGTCGTTCAGAAAGACCTGGTACTCCCCGCTGATCTTCTCGACGATCAGGTCCGGCAGCACGTAGATACCCTCGTCGGGTGCATGGCTCAGCCCGGGCTTGGGGTCCAGCCTCGCCACCTCGTCGGCCGCGTCCTGCACTTCCCTCGGGGACAGACCGAGCGTCCGGGCGAGATCATTCCATTTCCGGCCGAGGAAGTCGTCGTAGTAGTCGCGGACGAGGCGGCACACCAACCCCTCCTGCTCACCCTTCCTATCGAGCTGCAGGAGGATGCACTCCCGTAAGTCCCGAGCCCCCACCCCCGCCGGATCCAGCTTCTGCACGATACCGAGCATCGCCAGGGCTTCGTCGAGCTGGTAGTCCCGAAAGAGCTCCTGGACCACGGCGAGCTCCGCGGCCAGCTTTTCGGGGTCTTCGATTTCCTTCGCCCGCTCCTCGGCGATCGAGCGAACGTCCACAAGCCAGCGGTTCGCGCCTGTCACCACCTCGTCCAGCGAGCAGCCCAGAAGCCCGGAGTCTTCGATGTTCCCGATGATCTCCTCGCCGAGCCGGATCTCTCGATCTGTGATGGACAGGTGATGGAGCTGCTCGAGCAGGAAATCGCGGAGGTCCTTCGAGGCCACGGGCGTCGGCTCCCGGAACTCCCGGTCTTCCCACTCCGCCTTCCGGCCCCCCCCGTCGAAGCCGTCGAGCAGGATCTCCTCCCAGTCGATCTCGTCTTCCTTCTTCTCCTCCGGGGCCTCGTCCTGGAGGGAAACTTCCTCCTCCACATCGGCATCGACGAGATCGAGGAAGGGGTTCTCGATCAGCTCCTGCTTCAGATGCTGCTGAAGATCGAGGAGCGGCATGTGAAGGAGCTCCATCGCCTGGTACAGGCGAGGGTTCGCCTTCATCTCCTGCCGAAGATCGGCGGTCTGGTAGAGGTGGCTCCCGATTCGGCTCACTCGGACGACCTCAAGGATCCGGGTCCAGTGAGGGGAAGGCGGAGCGCGGCCGGGGATATCTCTGTCGCATGCGCGCCGTTAGGTTCGGTCCCAGATAGATATCGGCAACCTCATCGCTCCATACGAGCTCCGAGACCGTCCCGCTCACGCGGATCCGTCCCTCGTACATGATGTACGCGCGGTCCACGATCTCGAGCGTCTGCTCCACATTGTGGTCGGAGATGATCACGCCGATGCTCCGGTGCTTGAGCCCCGACACGATCTGCTGGATGTCCTGGACAGCGATGGGGTCGATCCCCGCGAAGGGCTCGTCCAGGAGCATGAACTTCGGCTGCTGTACGAGGGCTCGCGTGATCTCGAGGCGGCGCCGCTCCCCGCCTGAGAGGGTGTAGGCCTTGCTCTTCCTCAAGTGCGCGATGGAGAGCTCGTCGAGGAGCGCCTCCAGGCGGGCCATCCGTTCCCGCTTCTTCAGACCCAGGGTCTCGAGAATCGCGAGGACATTCTCTTCGACGGTGAGCTTCCGGAAGATCGAGGGCTCCTGCGCGAGGTAGCCGACCCCCATCCGGGCCCGCCTGTACATCGGCACCTTCGTAAGGTCCGTGTCATTCAGGTAGACGCTGCCGGATCCCGGCGCGATGAGACCCACCATCATGTAGAAGGTGGTGGTCTTCCCTGCTCCGTTCGGACCAAGAAGCCCGACGATCTCTCCCTGGGAGACCTCCAGGTCGACCTCGTCGACGACCCTCCGCCTCTGATAGGCCTTCGTCAGCTGCAGTCCTCGAAACCGACTCGTGGAGCGCACCGGATCGAGTGCGCCGGACGGCTCGGGCGCCTCGCTCCCGGTCTCGACCCTGCTCCCCGTCCCGATCTCACTCACAGGGAGTCCTCCGGCGGGGTCGCTGCCGTTCCCGTCTCAGGATCGAGTTGGAGGCCGAGCACACTCCCGCCAGCTTCGATCTTCTGCACCTCTCCGATCTCCGAGAGGTAGACTGCAATCCAATCGGCCAGGATGTAGCTGAGGGGCCAGTGTTCCCGGTCCACCTGGGGCGACTCCGCCTGTGCTGCGGCGGCCAAGGCCGAGTTCACGGGCACATCGCCCTCCTCCTCCGGGGGCGTCCGGTACAGGGTTCGGGCGCTCCTGTTACCGGTCAGCTGCGTCACGAAGTACTCACCGCGCTGATCGGTTCCGGTCCCGGCAATCGCCGTCGAAGCGAGGGAGTCCGGAACCGCTTCGCCCGCACGCGCGGCCCCCAGTCCCCCGCCTCCCACGGTCCCGAAGAGCACCTCGATCTCGTCTGCCTCGATCCAGTCCGAGGTGAGCACCCGGCCCGAAATCGGCCCCTCGGCCAATCGCTGCGACGGACGCATATCGAGGGGCGGGAGCGGATCGCCCTCGGCGAAGGTCTGTCCCCACGCACGACCGACCGCGTTCACCCGATCCAGCACCTCGTTCGGGGACTGAATGTCGAGCGAGTCCCCCACGATGAAGAACTGCTGGGAAACCAGGTGGGGGGTCGGCTGCGCGTCCCGGCTGCTCCCCTCCTCGCCCGTCGCGAGAATCTGCTGGATCTTTTCGTCCTCGATCGTGATGGAGATCCAGGGAGCCACCAGCTCGATGTCCTCGTTGACGAGACGTCCGTCCCCACGGATCTCGATGCCATCGACGACGTCGTCCTGGAGCCTCACGTCCATGCGCTCACCCTCGAAGACCGCTCCTTCCTCCTCCATCCGGGCTCCGCCGGTGAAGACAAGCGTTCCCGCCTCCCTGTCGAACGCGAGCGAATCCGACGTGATCAGGAGCGAGTCCCGCTCGACCTCGACGTCGGCGTCCCCCCAGAGGAAGCGGTCCCCCTCGAAGCGCAGCACCCTGGCCGTGATCCGATACGGGGAAACTCCAGGACCCGATGTCCCAGCGCCCCCAGGCGAAGGGCCCGCAGTCGAATCTTCCCTCGGCAGGAGGGCGGACGCGGGGCGACCCCGAACCGTCAGCTGGTCCACGGGGCGAGAGTCGCCCGCTTCGAGGAGGGTAAGCGTATCCCCCCGGATCTCCCTCCCGGTCCCAAGGTCCTTAAAGACGACGTTCCCGCGCGCGAAGAGCTGCCCCTGGACGGTGTAATGGTCAGCCTCCGTTGCGCGAAGCTCCCTCGTGGCATCGCGGAACACGACGTTCCCCATGAGCTGGTTCCGCCCCGATTCGGAGTACGAAATCGCGCTGTCTGCGCGCACGCTGGCGCCATCCGCGCAGAGCAGGTTGGGCGTCCCCATCCAAACGATGGACTGGGACCCAGGCAGGACGGTCCGCTGGAACGTCCGGGCGCTAATGATCTCGCACCCCACCCCGAGCTCCTGTCCCCGCCCGTCCTTCGGGAGCAGCAGGAAGGTCAGAATCGCCCCCGGCACCAGCAGGAGGCGACCGGAGCGCACCGTGAGCGTCCAGCTCATCTCGCGCACCCCCCCAAGTCCTGGGCTTGGACGTTCTGGAACCCCAAATCCGAGCGGAAGATGCTTCCCCGGAGGGGGGCACCGCCCGCCCTCGTCAACACGAAGCAGGTGTCGCTCGCGATCTGGTCCGCCTGGGAGTCGTAGCGGAGCTCCTCGGTCTCCATGTGCATCCCCTCACCGGGGACGTCCAGGATCACGTTACCCAGCGCTGTGAAGCTCTCGTAGCGGGAGTCGATGGTGCCGCGAAGGGCGGTGACCCGGGCTCTCTCGGACCCATCCGCGTTGAACGTTATGAGGACGACTCCTCGGAGCTGTGACTGGATCGAGTCGTTCCACGAGTAGAGCGTATCGAAGCGGAGCTGCGACGCGAGGATCCCCTGAGCGTTCGAAAAAAAGTGCTCTCCGCCGATCACCACGGCATCGGCATCGGGGAAGAATTCCCCAGCCCCAGTAGCCAGGGGCACGTCCTCCGTGCAGGCGCAAAGGACGATGCCCATGGCCAGGCCGAGCCCGAGCCCGGGAAGCGGCGTTCCGAGCCTCATGCAATCCCCGCCCGGAGCAGGTCGTGGAGATGCACGACGCCCGCGAGCTCGCCCCCATCCCCGATCACGGGAAGGGCCATGACTCCACGCACCTCCATCTCATGCGCCGCGGCTCCCGCGAGCGTCTCAGGCGTCGTGACCTTCGGCTTCTTCGACATGACCTCCCGAACCGGGACATCGAGGAAGTCGTCTCGCCGCTCCATGAGCCTCGTGAGGTCGCCCGCCGTCACCACTCCGACCACGCGGCGCCCCCGGTCCACGATCGGTACCGTGCCCCGCATATGCGCAAGCGGCCCAATGCACTCCCGCATCACCGCGTCGTCCATCACCTCCGGGTAGTCCTTGCTCACCATCAGATCGGCCACCCGTAGGGTGAGCCGACGCCCGAGCGCTCCCCCTGGGTGGAGGCGCGCAAAGTCCTCCGCCCGGAACCCCTTCGCCTGGAGGAGCACCATCGCGAGAGCGTCGCCCATCGCGAGAGCAGCTGTAGTGGAAGAGGTCGGCGCCAGATCGAGCGGACACGCCTCCTCGCTCACGGCGCAGTCGAGGGCTACGGTCGCCTGCGTGGCGAGGGAGGAGTCCATCCGTCCGACGAGCGCGATCGTAGGCACCCCCAGCCGGCGCATGTACTCCATGAGCTCGGCGAGCTCAGCGCTGGCCCCGCTCCTCGAGACGAAGACCCCCACATCCTCCGAAGTCACGATGCCCAGGTCACCATGGAGGCCGTCCACCGGATGCAGGAAGGTTGCCGGGGTTCCGGTCGACGTGAACGTCGACGCAAGCTTCCTCGCGATGATCCCGCTCTTCCCCACCCCGGTAACGATGACCCGTCCCTGCGCTGCGCGGAGCATCGTCGCGGCCTTCGCAAAGCGTCCATCCAGGCGGTCCACGATCGCGTGAATCGCTCCAGCCTCCGCTCGAAGGACGCGGCGCCCCTCCTCGATCAGGCCGGCAGCCACCTTCGTGAGCTCAGTCATCGGTCCGCGCCGCGCAGTAATCGCTCACGGCCCGATCCCAATCTCCCCGAGCGAGGAGAAGCGCCCGAACGAACTCGCGAACCGCCCCCCGCCCTCCCTCTCGGCGCGTGGACCAGAGCGCTACTCGGCGGACCTCGGGAACGGCGTTCGCCACGGCCACCGGGAAGCCGACCCGCGTCAGCACGGGAAGGTCGGGAAGGTCGTCCCCAACCATCGCCACCTCTGACCAATCGAGCCCGAGGCGCTCCATGATCTCCCTCACGACGGGAAGCTTTCTCGCTCCCGCATCCTGGTAGCATTCCCGGATCCCGAGCTCCTCGGCCCGGAGGGCGGTGGCGGCCGACACTCGACCTGACACGAGGGCAACCTCGACCCCAGACGCGCGAAGCAGCTTCAGGGCCAGGCCGTCCTGGATGTCGAACCGCTTGAGCTCGACCTCCTCACCCCCCGCGCTCAGACCCACGTACACACCACCGTCCGTCAGCACACCGTCCACGTCCAGCACGACCAACCGGATCCCCTTCGCGATCCCTCGCGAGATCTCGCGGTCCGGGGCCTCGGCCTCGGCCTCCGCGCGTACGATCCGGCTCACGCTCCGCTTCATGACGAGACGCCCGGTACGACTCGGTGGCCACCCGCCGCGAGAGCCTCCCGAATGGCCATGACCTGCACGACGAGCGGCTCCAGGCGATCGAGCGGAAGCATGTTCCGTCCATCGGAAGGAGCGGAGGCAGGATCCGGGTGGGTCTCGAGAAACAAGTGGTCGCAGCCAGCCGCAACCGCTCCCCTGACGAGCGAAGGGATCGCCACGGGGTCCCCTCCGCTCGACCCGCCCGCCTGTCCCGGTCGCTGAACCGAGTGGGTTCCATCGAAGACCACGGGGACCCCGCACGCGCTCCGGATCCGCTCGAACGACCGCATGTCCACGACCAGCTCCCCGTATCCGAAGAAGGTGCCTCGCTCCGTCACGGTCAGCGTCGACGCGCCGCCCGCGCGGGCCTTTTCGACGACCGCCGCCATCTCCTCGGGCGCCATCCACTGTCCCTTCTTCACGTTCATCGGACGGCCGGTGCGAGCCGCGGCGAGGATCAGGTCCGTCTGGCGGCAGAGGAAGGCCGGGATCTGGAGCACATCCACCACTTCCGCGGCCGGCCCAGCCTGGGCGGGCTCATGGATGTCCGTGAGCACCGGGAGTCCCGTCTCCGAACGGACCCGCGCCAGCCACTCGAGGCCCCGCTCGAGCCCCGGTCCCCGTGGGGACTCGAGCTTCGCGCGGTTCGCCTTGTCGAAGGACGCCTTGAAGACGACGGGGAGGTTGTACCGGGACGAGAGGGTAGCGAGGCGCTCAGCGATGCGGAGCATCGTGGGGCCTTCCTCCACGACGCAGGGCCCGGCGATGAGCGTAAACCTCTCGAGGACACCCATGGCTCACCCCCTCACTCCAACGGCCGCCCCTCGCGCGTCCTCGCGCCCCACCGCAGCATGACGTGCGGCCGCCTTGATGAACGAGGCGAACAAGGGGTGAGGTCGGGTCGGTCGACTCTTCAGCTCCGGATGGAACTGGCACCCTACGAACCAGGGGTGGTCTGCCAGCTCGATCATCTCCACTAGCTTCCGGTCCGGAGAAACGGCGCTCACGCCGAGCCCCTTCCCCTCGAGCCGCTCGAGGTAGCCATGGTTGACCTCATACCTGTGGCGATGGCGCTCGGAGATCTCTTCGGCCCCATAGATCTCGGAAACGCGGGAGCCGGCTTTGAGCTTCGCCGGATACGCCCCGAGTCGCATGGTTCCTCCCTTGTCGGTAACCTGGCGCTGCGAGTCCATGAGGCAGATGACCGGGTCGGGAGAGTCCGGCGCAAACTCCATGGAGTGCGACTGATCGAGCTCACAGACGTTCCGCGCGAACTCTATCACGGCGCACTGGAGCCCCAGGCAGATCCCGAAGAAGGGCCTTCCCTCCTCCCGGGCCCATCGGATCGCTCGTAGCATCCCCTCCACACCCCGGGGCCCAAAGCCTCCAGGAATCAGAAGCCCGTCGTAGGCGTCCAGCTTCGCCGCTACGTCGCGCGTCTCGAGCTCCTCCGCCGAGAGCCAGTCGATCCGCACCCCCACCTCGTTCGCGATCCCGCCGTGGATCAGAGCCTGCTGCACGGACTTGTACGAGTCCACGAGGTTCGTGTACTTCCCCACCACCGCGATCCTCACCGACCCGCGCGGAGGATTCCGGAAGAGCTCGACCATGCGGGACCACTCCGACAGGTCCGGAGGCGGCGCCTCGAGGCCGAGCGTCTCCAGGACGTAGTCGTCCAACCCCTGCCTTCGGTAGTCGAGCGGAACCTGGTAGATGCAGTCCACGTCCAAAGCCTCGATCACACCGCGAAAGTCGACGTTGGTGAACAGCGCAATCTTCCTCCGGATCTCGTCGTTCAGCGGGTGCTCGGAGCGGCAAATGAGCGCGTGCGGCTGAATCCCGATCTGCATAAGTTCCCGCACGGAGTGCTGCGTGGGCTTGGTCTTCAGCTCGCCTGACGCCGCGATGTACGGGACGAGCGTGAGGTGGAGGTACATGGCGTTCC
>SHZS01000007.1 GCA_009692105.1 Gemmatimonadota bacterium
CCTCGGGGGCGCGGGCGGGCTCGTCGCTGGTCGCTGGCTCGGGGAGCGGGAAGCCTACACCGATGGGAACGTCGCCCTCCTCCGTTCGGCTGCTCTCCTCGGGGCCCAAGTCGGGCTCACCCTTGCGCGAGCCGTCGGAACCGAGAACTCGCGCGTGCTCACCGCAGGGGGTCTGGCCGGTGCGATCGTCGGGACCGTGGGGGGGAACCGTTTCTTGCGAGAGAAACGGCTCTCGCGAGGGGAGGGGCTCCTCGTGAACACAGGGCATCTCGCCGGTGGCGCCACGGCCCTGGGGCTGACCTACCTCGTCGTGGCAAAGATCCACGAGCACCCCGTCCTATACCTAACGACGAGCACCGCGGGCGCCCTCCTCGGAGCGGGGCTCGTTCAGCGCACCATTGGGGGAGGCTCGGGGGGATCCCAAAGCGTGAGCAACGGAAGCGCGAGGAACGGATCGGGGAACGAACGGCGGATGGGAATGGGCGGGGCAGTGGTCGAGCTACACGCGGATCACCTCTTCATGGCCGCTGCCGAAGCCCTCGAGGGCCTCCGCACCGGACCCCGAACCCGCCTTCCACGGTCGGCCGTGATCCTTCCCTTCCTGACGATCCGGTTCTAGTCCTCCCCCAGCTCCCGAGCAAGGGCGCTGCGCACCTCGCGGCGCCGCTCCCCCTCCCGAAATCGCCTCTTGTCATCTTCCGTATCCAGGCGCAGCCGGGGGACCGGCACGGGACGCCCCTTTTCGTCGATCGCCACGAAGGTCAGGTAACAAGCGTTCGTGTGACGACGATTCCCGGTGAGTAGGTTCTCCGCGTCCACCCGGACTCCTACCTCCATCGAAGTGCGTCCCACGTAGTGCACCTGGGCCATGCAGGTCACGAGCTCGCCCGAGTATATCGGTTCTCGGAAATCCACGCGGTCGATCGAGACCGTGACGCAGTTTTGTCCAGCGTGTCGCATCGCGGCTACCGCCGCGGCCCGGTCCACCATGGAGAGAATCACTCCCCCGAAGACGTGGCCGAGGTTGTTCACGTGGTGCGGCATGAGGAGTTCGGAGACGGTCGAGACCGACGCGGACGGAGACCGCGGCTCTCGAGAAGGATCAGCGACCATATGAGGTTGGTGAGGGTGCCCTCACCTCCGGAACGCTACCTATAGGAGAGCCGGTTCAGGTAACGCATTGCGAAAGGTCAGGAAGAGGCCAACGGAGAAGGACCGCGGCGCCAGCTCGTATCCGACCATAAAGGCGAAGCGGCCGCCTCCCAAGACAAGGGCGTTCACGGTTGCGTTCACCTCCCACCCGGACGCGGCTTCGTCCTCGACGTAAAGGAAGCCGTAGGGTGGGTTGAGGTTGAGGTTGATGTCGGCGGAGTGATCTATGTATCCAACGATGTGCGACTTCCGGGCGGCACCCGCTCCGAGTCCCACGGCGAGTTCGGGCGTGAGCACCTTCAGCACGTGCAAATTCAACACCAGCCACTCGTCCTCCTCCTCCACGACCTGCATCCTGCCTACTTGTTCCTGGTCGAGGGACTCGACGGAGGCCAGGGTCTCGCCCTTGAGGAAGTCTCGGTTGCCCTTGAGGGAGTTGGGATTGAAGTGGGTATCGGGATAGATCCCCCACCCAATTCCCTGGAAGACATGGAACGCGCCGACGCCTGCAAGGGCGCCGGGAACGACCATCGTATAGCCGACTCCCGAGTGCATCAGGAACTCGGGCCTTCCGCCCGTCGAGGTCTGTGCGAGTGCGGAAGGAGGGGCAACGAGGCCGGCCGCCACCAGGAGAAGCGCCGCCACCAAGCGGCGCCCCGGACTCCCCGGCCCCGTCACGGTCCAGGGGCCCCGATGGATACTACGATGGCTGCAGCGACGATCCGCCCCACCGCCCCCACGAGGAAGGGGAACTGATTCATGGCCTCAGTGCCGGGCATGTAGCGGATCTCACGGATGGGACTGATAGGGATCTGGTGGAGGGATTGGAGGTTACCGAAGAACCTGTCGTTCTGCAGGACGACCACCTCCGGCGCGGCGAAGAGATTGGCCCGGCTTTCCGACAGGAGCCACAAGGGGCGGAGGCGCTCGACTGCTTGGTAGGCGTCCGACACCATGATCTCGGCCAGGTCAGCACTCGTGATGACCCGGCTGTTCCGCGCTGGCGTGTTGTTCCCCGCGGATTGCGATCCGGTCGACGCGCATCCAGCGCCGACCATCCCGAAGCCGAGGGAGGCGACAAAGAGGGTCCGCCAAGCGGATGCGCGTCCCTGGGGGTTCCCCCGTCGCGGGACGGCGCAGGCTGGGCGGCGAGAAGACGATTCCGGGCAGACGGCGTGGGTCGCTCCATGGTTTTCCGGCATTCCAGCCTCCTTCCGGATTCCCGTCGCGCTGGTGGTCTCGGGTCTCCCACGCAAGCGGCAAACTACCTCTGCCCCCCAACCCGCTGCAAGCACTACCACTTGCGTCGTAGATTGGTCCGGCAAGGGCTCCGGGCCGCCTCTTTTGGACGACGGCTTGGGGCCGACGATCATTGCTGTGGGTGCCCGGACGGGAAGTGGCGGGTTAGTTGCTAGTAGGGGGAGGTAGGGGGCGGGCCACGATGATCCCGCTCTGGGTGGGGATGCCGAGGATGCGCTCTGCAAGTGGCTGGACGGAGATCTCCACCGAATCCCCGACGAGGGGAGCATTGAGGAGGTGGATTCGCCCATTCTGCAGGATGGCGACCCCCGTGTGGGCGACGTCGAGCCCGTCCATGTTGCTCACGGCCGCAATAATGTCACCGGTCCGGAGCTCGTTCTCGATCGCCGCAATACGGTCCTTGGGGATCACGAAGCGCGGGAACGCCCCGAGCCTACCCTCGGTTGCCCGGATCGCCGTGATCTGCGCCGGATCCTCGCGAAGCTGCCGGTAGGCTTCGGGGTGCGTGCTCATGTACCGGATGGGCCGTGAGTCCTCCGATCCCCCGAGGTCCCGAGTGACGTCCTCAACCAGACCTTTCGCCTCCGCGTCACGGATCCATTCGGAGAAGTAGTGGAGCCGGCTCTCATAGCCGGCCGGCACCCCATCGCGATATCGGAGCCGCGTCAGCTCGGTCCGGTAGCGCTCCCGGAAGAGCTCCCTATTCGCGATCACCCGGACCGGGGCTGCGATGGTGATGCGTGACAGCACCAGCAGATGTTCGACGAGGGTTACGCGGTCGAAGGCTCGGAGATTCACCACCAACCGCTCAGGGCCTGCGAGCTCCAGGGTTCCCGGTGTATACGGCGAACCGACGAACGTCTCCCCGAGCATGGCGACCACGTCACCAATCGGGAGGCGGTCGAACCCCCGAGTCTTGGCCCACTCCACGGTTCCGACCGCGATGGCCCAGTCCCTCTCGGTCTCGGAGCGCACAGCGGCGTCCGGCTCAAGCGGGGGCAATTCCTCGAGGACCGGTCCAACGTAGGTGAACCCGGCGGTCGCGGTGGCGTCCGGGTCCGTGGCCGTGACGTACTGCGGCACGGAGGCGGGAGTCGCTGCCGCCGCGCCGTCGAGGGCGTCTCCGTCGGGCGATACCTGCCCCTCACAGGCCGCGACGCTTGTGGCCAGCAGGGTGAGCGAGAGGGCACGAATAGAACGGTCCATCCGTCGAAGGTGGGAGATGCGGCGACGCAGGGGCAAGGGTGCCAGCGACTGGCTGCGCGGCTCCGAGGATTGACGAGTAGCGGGTGCAGGCCGGTCTTCATGCATCGGGGGTGGCCTCGTCGGAGGGCAGGCGCATCCAAACCGCGGCTTGGGGGTACGGGGGCTGAGCGACAAGTTTTCTTCTGTCCTGTCCCTACCGGCGGCCTGACGAGCGATCGTGCGGCTACCATAATGGAGGAGCAATGCCATATCCGGAGCAGTTGGTCGCCCCCATGCGGCAAGAGCTGGTGCGCACGGGCTTTCGGGAGCTGCGCACGGCAGCGGAAGTGGACGAGGTCCTCGGGAGCTCCCCCGAGCCGGTCCTCGTCGTGGTGAACTCGGTTTGCGGATGTGCCGCCGGCTCGCTTCGCCCGGCCGTGGCGCTTTCGCTCGCTGGCGAGGTCGGCCCCCCTGTGCTCGCGACAGTCTTTGCAGGTCAAGACCTAGAGGCGACGGGGAGGGCTCGGGAATACTTCACAGGATATCCCCCCTCGTCCCCCTGCGTGGCGATCGTCAAGGACGGGGAGCTCCTCTGGATGTTGGAACGCCATCAGATCGAGCGCCGCTCGCCCCAGGTCATCGCCGAGGACTTGTTGAAGGCGTATTTGACTTACTGCGATGCAGCGCCCCGGACCTGACTTTATCCGGCATCCGGACCGATGCGTTCGGATAGAGGAGACGAAAGTGAATGAAGAGAAGAGGAGTGCCAATCAGGCCCGGCTCACCAGCTTGATCGAGGAGCTGGAGACCACGGTGAAGGAGCTCGTCACGCGCGCCAAGCGTGCGGAGGCGGAGCTGCGGGAGCGGTTCCAGAACGAGGAGTCCGACCTGCGGAAGAGGTTGGACGAGGCCCGCGTCCGGTTCGCGGAGGTGCGGGAAGCCTCCGAGGAAGGTTGGGAGGAGGTCCGAGCCGGGGCGGGAAAGATGTGGACGGACGTGCTTGATGCCTGGGAGAGGACTGGGCGGCCCCCCGGCTCCCCGGGCGGGAGTACGGGCGCCGAGCCCCCAGGCCGGAGAGATGGCCGGGGAGCTGTTGGGTCCGATCCCGCGGCCGCAACGGCACCTCGGAAGAGCTAGCTGTTCCAGATCCGGTCACGCGCCGCTGGTGGCCGGAGGAGGAACCCGTGCGGAGACGTTTTTCCGGAGGGATTCTCGAAAAACCGTCTACTGGCAGATGGGTCCGCGGGGGGAGAGCGGTTACCCCGAAGCGCCCCCTCTTGCCGGCAAGCCGCGTGCTGTGGGCTCCTTACCGGTGTGCCGACATGCACAGACCTCAAACTCCTCCCCGGTGTGCGCAGTGGTATAAAATGTGCAGCGCCAGGGTAGAAGAACGGGGCTGATCCCTGGGGCCATGTGGGCTCGTCGGCATTCTTCAAGGAGTGAGTCCGTGCGTCCAAAGTTGTCTGGCTGGTTGGTAGGTGCGGCGGTTCTCACTGCGGTAGCCCTGCTGGCTCGCTTCCTCCGGTCGTCGTGCTCGGAGATTGGCCGAGGTGAGCCCAGAAGGGTCCTTCCGAAGAGTTCGACCCCGCGTACGTCGGAGTGGGAGAGCCTTCCTCGGCGCTTGCGCGAGAGGGGGCTGCAGTAGGGGGATCCCCATCCGGACCGTTCCTAGAACCAGACTTCTGGGGATCAGTGAGGTCGGCCCCACCGCTCAGGCGAAGCGGTTGTCGCCCCGCCCTATACGACGCAGCCACCAGGCGAACCTGCGATCGAGGACCGGGTGGGCTCGTGGCGCGAGGGGCTCGAACACCCTCTCCGTGAGTTCCCGGGCGCGGATGCGCTCTGCCCGCGATTCCCAGAGGTGTGCGTGGCGAAGCTGATCGAGCGCCTCCACGAGGACCAGGCGGAGCACTGCTTCCGGCGCCGACACCAGTAGCTCGACGAGGTCGTCGTCCCGTGGTGTTCCGCTCCCCCTCCAGTCGGGGACGGGGAGGGCCTCCCACCACGCGAGCGCCCTCCCGGCGGTCGTGATGCCCGGGCCGGCCTCTGATCCGGGTGGACGAGATCCGAGGAACAGCTCTCGCACGGTTTCGTCGGGGACCCGCAGCTGCAGGTCCCGACTCTCGGCGAGCGCCCCCACCGACATCATCCACCCGTCCCTCTCCGCCAGGTCGTCCAAAAGGATGAGGACCGTGCGCGCCGGGTGGAGGAATGCGGGGTGATCGGAGGGCATCGCGACCGCTCCAAACTCGCGAGGGCGGGTTGCGGCACGGAGGGCTCGCTCGAGGAGCAGCAGGTCCGACGCCGGGACGCCGGCTTCGTGTGCGGCGCGGATGACGCGACCCTCCATCTGCTGCCCCCGCTCGCCCGGTTCCTCCGGGCGGGGCGAGCCTTTCCCCTCGCTCAAGGTGCGACCGATGGAGTGCCTTCGGGGACCAGATACTTCCGGAAGTGACGCCGCGTTGCACTGAGCGCGTGGTCAAGGGCCGGGGTGGTGCCTGAAAAGAGATGCCGTGTTTCAAACGTGTGTCCTGCTCCCGCGACGATCTCCAGGCGGGCACTCGGGTTCGCGCGAATCAACCGATGGGCATCGTCCACAGCGACCGACGTGTCGGCGTCTCCGTGGACCACGAGCCAGGGAGTCTCGAGCTCGGAGGAGGCCCGCTCGATGTCGAGACGGTCGCGGTTGGCCTCGAAATCGTCGAGGAGGCCTACGTCGAGCGGGAGGTGCTGGCCCGTACGCGGGCTCATCACATGGATGCGTCCGGTCTCGCGCCATTCCTCTTGGGTCTCGGGGCTCCACCGGTCGAAGTGCGCGACGGACGCCCAAGTCACCGGGGCGTCCACGGGTGTCCCCTCCCTCGCGGCGTCTCGGGCGGCCAGGACCGCGATCCCCCCTCCTCGGGAATGGCCGAGCAGCCCGATTCGACGGGTCGGTCGGGGGAGAATCGCCCCGGAGCGAACCTCCGCCAGGACCCGAAGGAGCTCCCCCACCTCGGCACTGAAGGTGTTCCGAGCAAAGTCCTCCAGCCGGCCGAGGGTCTCTAGGTCCTCCGAGATTCCATTCAAAGAGAAGTTGAAGGAGACGACCGAATGTCCGTCCCCCGCGAGTGACTCGCAGACTTGGGGGAGGAAGCCCCAGTCCTTGAACCCCTTGAAGCCGTGCACTGCGACTATGGTACTGCGAGGGGGCGGGCCGTCCGGAATGAGAACGTTCCCTCGGATCGCCCGGTCGCGGTCGAACGGGAGGATGAACGAGCGTTCGATCACGACGGCTCGATCCTCATGATCTCGGCGTCCTGCCGATCACGAACGCGCGTCCTTGACCCACTCGACCTCGGGCGTCCCGGAGGCCAGGTTCTCGAGCCGTGCCAAGACGAAGAGGAGGTCGGAGAGCCGGTTCAGGTAACGCATTGCGAATAGAGCTCCCGGATCCCCCCCCGACACCAGCGGGAGGAGCGTGCGCTCCGCGCGTCGACACACCGTCCGACAGACGTGGAGTTCAGCAGCCCCCTGACTCCCGCCCGGGAGGATGAACGCCTTGAGGGGCGGGAGCCGAGCATCCGCCTCGTCCATCCACTCCTCCATTTCGGCCACGCGTCCTTCGGGTAGGGGGGGCAGCTCGGGGGACTTCCGTCCTTTCCGCGGCGGCGCTGCCAGGTGCGCGCCTAGGGCGAAGAGATCATGCTGAACGGAGGCGAGCCTACGCCCGGAGGACGCGACCTCGAGGACTCGGAGCGCTAGCCCGAGGCATGCGTTCACCTCGTCCAGGGTTCCGTAAGCCGTGACCCTTGGGTCGTCCTTCGCGACTCGACCTCCCCCGAAGAGGGAGGTCTCCCCGCTGTCTCCAGTCCGGGTGTATATCTTCATCCGCCCAGCCGGGTAATCCGCCTCAGCGCCTGGGCCTTCGCGATGAGGGCGGAGCCCTCCTTGAAGAGGGACGCTTGCTCCTGCGGGGCGGCCTCCTCGTTCGCGCTGAGAAGGTCCCGGATGTCGAGGAGCACCTCGAGGCGGATCTGGTCGCGCTGGAACTGGAAATCCAGCCGCGACATCCCCTCCTCATCGTCCTGCTCCTTGGCCTTACCGAACGCTTCCCGGTAGGCGGATTCGAGGCTGGTAAGGATTCGGTCACGCGTGCGCATGGAAGCCCCGCTCCTATGTGTGATCCACCCCGGGTGAGCTACGGAACCGGGAACGCGGTGGCGCCTGGGCCATCGAGGAAGTACTCCCGCACCGCATCCTGGAGTTCCCCGAAGTGGTCGTGGAAGCAGTGGTCCGATCCGGGGATGCGTACGAGGGTGATTGGGAGATCCAGGCCTCCTACGAACCCCGCAACCTCGTCTCCCGATCCGAACTCGTCATGCTCTCCCTGCACGACGAGGAGGGGTTTGGCGACTCCGGCCAGGAAGGAGAAGTCGCCCATCGACAAAGGAAGGCCGAGTGCAAGCAGCCCCTTCGCTCGGGGGTCTCGAAGCCCCACTCGGAGCCCGACCTGGGAGCCGAAGGAAAAGCCTCCCACCAAGGCTCGGAGCCCCGGCTGGTCCCGCACGATCCACTCCAGCGCGGCCTCGACGGCCTCTTCCTCGCTGGCGCCGCCTCCGAAAGAGCCGGTGCTGGTGCCCACCCCTCTGAAGTTGAAGCGGAGCACATGGAAGCCCACGTCCGAGAGTGCCTGCGCCGATCGATACACGGCCTTCGTATGCATGGTACCGCCGTGCTCCGGGTGCGGATGACAGAGTATGGCGACGCCCCGCACTGGGGAGTTTGCGGGGCGGAGCTGCGCCTCCAGACGACCGTGGGAGACGGGGATGTGCGCGGTGCGTCGGCCTCCGGAAAGGGCCCATCCGAGGACCGCGCGGTTACCTCACCGCGGGATCCCCTACCGTGTGAGGGGCTTGTACCGGATACGGTGCGGCTGGCGCGCGTCCGCTCCGAGTCGCCGGATCCGGTCGTCCTCGTACTCCCGGTAGTTCCCCTCGAACCAGGTCACGACTGAGTCGCCCTCGAACGCGAGGATGTGAGTCGCGATCCGGTCGAGGAACCAGCGGTCGTGCGAAATCACCGCGGCGCACCCCGGGAAGGACAGCAGCGCGTCCTCGAGAGCCCGGAGGGTATCCACGTCGAGGTCATTCGTGGGCTCGTCGAGCAGGAGAACGTTCCCGCCAGACTTGAGGAGCTTGGCCAGGTGGAGGCGGTTTCTCTCGCCCCCAGACAACACGCCCACCTTCCTCTGTTGCTCAGCGCCCCGGAAGTTGAACCAAGAGAGGTAGGCGCGCGAGTTGACCTGCGACCACCCGAAGTCCAACACGTCGTGTCCTCCCGACACCTCCTCCCACACGGTGCGGTCGGGGTTCAGGTCGGCCCGGGACTGATCGACGTGGGCCAACTTCACTGTGGCACCCACGGTAACCGTGCCTTCGTCCGGCCGGTCCTCCCCGACCACCATACGGAACGTCGTCGTTTTTCCCGCGCCGTTCGGACCGATGATCCCCACGATTCCACCGCGAGGGAGACGGAAGCTCACGTTCTCCATCAGCACCGTGTCGCCGTACGCCTTTGACACGCCTTCGAAGGTGACAACCTCGCTTCCGAGGCGGGGTGGGCGGGGGATTAGGATCTCGGCGCTTCCCACCCTTTCTCCATTGCCCTCGGCCAGCATCTCCTCGTATGCCGTGATCCGGGCCTTGCCCTTGGCGTGCCTGGCCCGGGGGCTCATCCGGATCCACTCGAGCTCCCGCTCGAGCGTCTTCTGACGTGAGCCCGCCTGTTTCTCCTCCTGCGCGAGGCGTGCGCTCTTCTGCTCGAGCCAGGACGAGTAGTTCCCCTGGTGCGGATATCCCTCTCCTCGGTCCAACTCCAGAATCCACTCGGCCACCTTATCCAGGAAGTACCGGTCGTGGGTCACCGCCACGATGGTTCCCTTGAAGCTCGCCAGATGGCGCTCCAGCCACGCAACCGACTCCGCGTCGAGGTGGTTCGTGGGCTCGTCCAGGAGGAGCAGATCTGGCTCTTCGAGAAGGACCTTGCAGAGCGCCACCCGCCGCCGCTCTCCTCCGGACAGTGTGTCCACCTCGGCGTCGGGAGAAGGAAGACGGAGCGCGTCCATTGCGATTTCGATCTTCCGATCCAGCTCCCACGCACCGGCGGCATCGATCTGGTCCTGGAGTTTCGCTTGCTCTTCGAGGAGTGTCTGCATCTCCTCGTCAGAACTCACTGAGCCGAATGCAAGGTTCACCTCGTCGAACCGCCGGAGGAGCCCACGGGTCCCCTTTACTCCCTCCTCCACGTTCTCGCGCACATTGAGAGATGGGTCCAGCTCCGGCTCCTGGGCGAGGTAGCTGATGCGGGTCCCTTTGGCGGGCCAGGCCTCACCCTGGAAATCGTCGTCCACGCCGGCCATGACCCGGAGGAGAGTGCTCTTTCCAGCGCCGTTCGAGCCAACCACCCCGATCTTGGCCCCTGGGAAGAAGGAGAGCCAGATCCCTTTCAGGATCTCTCGCTTCGGTGGAACGACTTTGCGGAGATCCTTCATCACGAAGATGAACTGGGGCCCCGTCACCGCGCCGCACCCTCCCTGCTACGCGACCGTTGGACGAAGAGCAGAGCGAGCATCGTGACGCCCACGATTCCCATGAGCCCCGAAAAGATCTGTGAGAGGGTAAGCCCCCCCCAGACCTTGTCCTCCTCGCGCAGGTACATGAGTCCAAACCGGATCCACCCGTAGAGGCCGATGAAGCTCCAGCTGATGACGCCCGGAGGAGGCCGGAGCCGCTCGCGCACGGCCAGGAGAGAGCCCGCCAGAACGAAGTTCTTGGCGGACTCATAGAGTTGCACGGGGTGCCGGCACCCCACGGGCGGCCGGGCCATGTACTCGTT
The DNA here is from genome assembly GCA_009692105.1 of Gemmatimonadota bacterium. Taxonomy (GTDB): domain Bacteria; phylum Gemmatimonadota; class Gemmatimonadetes; order Longimicrobiales; family Gaopeijiaceae; genus SHZS01. The sequence continues at coordinate 10,474 of SHZS01000007.1, forward strand.
CTGCGAATAGTCGACACAGAAGGGCCCGTCGTACGGCGTGCCATACATCTCGGCGTTGATGAAGTTCGCGATGCGACCGAGCGCCAGAGCTACCGCCACGGGGACCGCGATCCGGTCCAGGAGTTGGAAGAAAGGGATCTCGTGGCGGTGAGCGTACCACCCGACCGTGAGGAGGATCCCGACCAGGCCTCCATGGAACGCGAGGCCGCCTCGCCAGACCGAGATCCACGCTATGGGGTCGATTCCGTACCTGTCGAACTCGAACACGAAGACGTGGAAGAAGCGGGCGCCCAACAGCGCCGCCAGGATGGCCGTGAGGACGAAGTTCTCCGAGATCTCCTCGGTCAGGTGCGGGATGAGGTGCTTCTGCGAGGCCTTCTTGAGGGACCGGTAAACGAACAGCATCCCGAGCATGTATGGAAGGGAGTACCAACGCACCCCGAAGTTGCCCCAGATTCGGAGGATGAAGGGGTCGATGTTATGGACGATGTGGAACAAGGAGCGGGTCCTTGAGCGGGATCGGCCTCGAGCGGGCGAGCTCGCGAGCGAGCTAATCCTCTACGACAGTGCCCGAGCCTGTCAACCGACGCTGTGGGGAGGGGCGAGGGTAGTGGGAGCCGTCAGGAGCTTCGGGGAGTGCCTCAGCCCTAGAGTTGGACGGCGCGAAGGATAGAGAGGACGAATTCTTCCCACGCCAACATCTTGTTTACCACGGGGCGGTCGATCCCGTGCTGTGGAGCCGGGCCTCCCGTGAAGAAGACTACTCGGTGCGCCACATCGGGTGCCTGTGCCCTGAAGGTGGAGTAGATCTCCTCTGCGGAGAGGGTCCTCCTGACCGCCGCGACACCGGTGGAGAGCAACGGCCGGGTCGTCATTCGCTGGCCGACTCGGGTCGGTGTCCCGCCAGCGTGGACCGACTCGATCGACACCGAGGCCCGGAGACGGTTCCTCGCCGGCATGGAGAGCGTTGGTGCCGAGGTCGTCGAGGTCGCTCCGCCGGAGCGGTGGGAAGAGCTCAGTTCGGGGAGCCTGAACGGGGCGCGTCTCGCGGAGCGGAGCGAGATCTTCCTGGATGCACTGAAGCGCGACGTGCAACTCTTCGGTGTGGCGCTGAGCTCCTGGATCAATGGGCTGCTCCTCTCAGGGGACGAGTACCTGAAAGCTCAGAGAGCGAAACTCCTCCTCCTCAGGTTGGCCCTCGATGAGCTGTTTGTGGAGTGCGACGTGGTCGTGCAGACCAGCACCGTTCCTTTCGACATGATCGGGCTTCCGCTCCTCGCTCTTCCGGTGGGGGTGCGTGACCAGGGGGACTACTCTCTGCCTCAGGGAATCGTCCTGGGTGGGCTACCGTATGGGGAGGAGCGCCTACTCTCCATCGCGGCGGCATGGCAGGCAACGTCGGACTGGCACCGGCGCCGCCCGCAGGATCCGTCAGAGCTGGACCGAGTCCGCGCACTCGGATTGCAGCCGGGGTCGCGCGGGCGTATGGAGCCGGAGGCCGTGGCCGACCACTCCGAATAGCGGAGTGTTGGAGAATACGTGGGGGGATTGGGAATCAGCCGTCGAGTACGGCGCTTCTCCGGCACTGCGGACAGACCCACCACACTCTTCGGCGGACATACCCTACGGCCGAAGACGGTGGAATCGTTCGGGAGATCTCGAGGGGCGTCAGGCACCGTGGGCACTCGGGCTTCGAGCCCGCGCGGAAGACTGTGCGGAGCTGTCGCAGCTCCTCCCTCGAGTAGACACTACGTGCGGCCATCGACTCCCTCCTCAGCTTCTCTCCCACCCAAGGCGACCGCGGTCTCTGAGCGTAGTGCGTTGCAGAGACAACTCACACCTCTGCGAAAATCCGCTCGGTTCGCCTCTCTGCGTTGCGCCAAACGTTTCCACCCTGATGGCCGGGAGGCCAGCATTCAAGCGCCTTTTCTCGGTATCTCTTCTCTTGACGGGTCTGGGGGCGCGGCTTACCGTTCACACAGTTTCTAGGCGGGGTCATTCACGCGAGCCGCTCCTCCTGGGATTCTTCAGCTTGCTGAGGCCCGGAGTGCCTCTTGGTCGGGACGCGCGTGGAGTCGCTGGCTCGTCGGAGAGCGTTTTAGGAAACCGCTGAGTTCACCTCACCATCTTGCTTGAGGAGTTACCCTGATGAACAAATCCGAACTTGTAGATGCACTCGCAACCGCCGCCGGCATGACGAAGTCTGACGCGGGGCGTGCGATCGACGCGCTGTTCGCCACGGATAGCGGCGTCATTGCGAAGGCGCTCAAGAAGGGGAGCCGGGTTCAGATTACCGGCTTCGGAACGTTCGAGACGAAGAACCGCAAGGCGCGCACCGGGAGGAATCCTCGCACCGGTCAGACGATCAAGATCGCAGCGACGAGAACCCCTGGATTTCGCTCGGGGAAGGGCCTGAAGGACGCCGTGCGCTAGAGGCCGGGATGATCCGGGGCGGGTGATCCGCCCTTGCAAGACACTGGCTGTGAGGCCGCGCTCTCGCGACGAGAGCGCGGCCTCTCGCGTTCCGAACTCGGTCCAGACCGTCCTGGTGTTCAGGTTAGGGCTCCTTCCGCTTTCCTCCGCCACCCGGGCGCGGACGCCCTCGCTTCGCCCCCTCGCCGCGTCTCGGCCGGTCCTTGTCGGAGTCGGAGCCGGAAGGTTCCTTCCCACCGGCAGCCCGCCCTTCCTTCCGATCGAAGTCGGCTCGCACGCTTCTCCCCCGAATCGTAGTTCCGTTGAGTGCACGGATGACGCGATCGGCAACGGCCTCGTGGACCTCCACCTTCGAGAAGGTGTCGCGAAGGTCGATACGACCAACCTGCCCCTTCTCGATTCCCGTCTCGCCGAGCATTGCGCCCAACAGATCTCCAGGCCCGACTCCGTCGCGTGCTCCTACACTCAGGAAGAGGCGAACCCAGGCGGGGGGACGCGCCCCCGGGAGGTCCTCCACGCCCCTGGCGCTCGCCACGCCCCCCGGTGCGGCGGACGCCTTCTGCCGGAGGAGGAGGGCTAGAGCCGCGGCGACCTCCGCGGCGTCTCGCGTCCGGAAGAGCGGTTCGAGGAGGAGGAGGTAGGGGAGCAAGTCTGCCCCATCGAGTGCACGCTCCAGCTCGGCGAGGAAGCGTGATCCCTCGTCTTCTTCCGCACGTCGCCCGGGCGCCCAGGGTTCGAGTGAGTACCCGGCCTCGCGAGCTATGCGCCGAAGGTGTGGCAGCTCCCTGGGGTTGAGTAGGATGGTGCCTCCTGCAGAGGACCGGCCGTGGCGCCGGTCCAACTCGTCCGCATCCGCGGGCACGTCGAGCGAGAGGAGAGCCACTTGGTCGTTGCCGATGCCCGATGCCTCGATCTCGCGCCTCGCCTCCAGCGCATCCAGTCCGAGCCAGACGGGGACGTCCGGGTCCCCCGGGGCCCCGGCCGCGAAGCCCCTAAGTCCGAGAAAATCCCCTATGTCGGCGGCCCGGTCCTCCGACCGGGAGTAAGTCAGCACGTGCGCGAACCCTTCCTCCAGGAGGGCGGAGACGATAGCCGAGACCGCCTCGTCCTCCTCGCCGGCCAACGCGTGGACGCGGAGCGAACCGCGCTGGACATCGGAAGTCTCCAGCCCTCCTGACGTCGCTTCCGGCGGGAGGAAGACAGCCCGTCGAACGTGCCGCTCCGTGAAATCTCTAACGGGAGCGTCGAGAGGATCGCAGACGAGCACAAACTGAAGCTCCTCGTTCTCGAGCGAGGGAAGGATCGTCGTGAGACGTTCCGCTCCGTCGTCGGCGAGCAAAGCTCCTGCCTGGTCCAGGACCAGAGTCCGGACCGCGTCGAGCTTCACCTGCGCGGACCGGATTCCCCTCTCAAGGTCGAGGGGGGTCGCGAAGAGGATGTCCGAGCGCTCGGGAACCCCCCAAGGAACACCCAGGGCGCCCACTCGATGCCCGGTGGTGATGGCGAACCTGGCGAGCGACATCGCGAGGAACCCGGCGCGGTCCCGCTCCGGGGTGATGACGAGCGCTTGAGGATACCCTCCGCCTGGCTCGCAGCGCTCGAGGAGCGGCAGCCCGTATGCGACGAGGATTCCGCTTCCCGGCCCCCCGCGGAGCACAGCGGAATTCCCGCGCCGGAGGACAGGGATGGCCTGGGCCTGCAGGGCCGTGGGCACCTCGATCCCCTCGGCGGCCAGCGCCTCCTCAAGGGGAGGGCTTATTCCCAACTCTTCGAACGACTGCATCAGAGGGCACGATCCGTGTCAGGTCGGGTGGCCGGATCCCGGGCCGCCCAAGTCGCCGACTTCATAGGGGAGTCGGTTTAGGAACTTCTGGATCTCGTAATCCATGCGAGACGTGCGCAGTTGGTCCGTCTGCGCGGTCACTTCGGTATAGAGCGAGTGCCTGTGCGCGGAGATCGTCACCGTGCCCTCCTCTCCGATGTAGGTCGCGCCGTGTCCGGAATCACGCGACTTCGCGAGCCCGATGCAGGCCGGTAGCACCTCGGCGGCGAGCCCGAGGACCTCCTTCGGGGATGCTACTGTCTTTCGTGCGTAGCCGGCCATCGGCGGTCTCCACTTCCGTCTCGGATGCAGTCCGACCCATCCTTCGGTTGTCCATCCCTCACTCACGGTCATCCGCGCCCTCGGCTTCGCGGAGAAAGGCGAGAAGATCCTCCGCGCTTTCGAAGCCCTCGAGCCTCCGGCCGGCTGCCTCGATCGTGGGGACTCCTACGGTCCCCCCGCCGATTACTGCCCGGCGGTCCGTCTCCACCTCTGGTGCGAACCGATCCACGCCGAGGACGGTCCGAGTCTCCGCGGCGGAGAGCCCGTGTCCCTCCGCCAGCTCCACCAGTGCGTCCACGCGCCCGATGTCGAGCCCACGAGCGAAGTAGGCGTCGAAGAGCGCGTCGTGCACCTCCTCGAAGTGCCCCTTCTCTCTCGCGTGGAGCGCAAGCTCGTGTGCCTTTCGGGTCCAGGGCACGAGCACAGGGCGCGCGAACAGGATCCCCTCCCGTTGGGCGACGGACTCCATTTCCGCCAAGAGGGCCGACCACTCCCGCTCCTCCGGGTCTATCTGCGGCATGGCGGGAGTCCGGAGCTCGAGTGGCGTCCATCGGACGCTGATCGGCCGGGACTGCCCCCTCGCCCAGCGGGACAGGATCCGGTGCGCCAGGTAGGAGCCCGGATCCACGTAGTCGAAGGTGAACTCGATCCGGATCTGGCCCATCCCCCCCGTCGAGCGGGTACCCGTCAAGCTTCGGCAACCGGCCGAAGGCAGGAGGTAATCTGGGGGATGTGATCGAAGCAGATCAACCTGGGCCGGGTTGCTTGCCCCATGCCGGGTCTCGATATTTCCAAGTTCCAAGCCTCCGGCCACCCCCCGGCAGCGCGCAGGACCCCCCCGTTGGTTTGCCGCTCGAGTGATGACATACAGCCAGAACATATCCCGGTTACAACCCTCGGCTACCATGGCCGTGAGTGCTCTCGCGAAGAAGCTTGCCGCCGAGGGTAGGGACATCATCGACCTGAGCGCGGGTGAGCCGGACTTCGACACGCCCGGCTGGATCTCCGAGGCCGCGATCGCCGGCATCCACGCCGGTCGCACGCGGTATACACCCGCGTCCGGGCTTCCCGAGTTGAGGAAGGCGGTAGCTCGAAGCCTCCTCTTGCGGGCCGCCAATGGGTGGGAGTTCACGGGCGAGAACGTCGTGGTCAGTGCGGGGGCGAAGCAGGCGCTGTTCAATGCCTGTTTCGCTCTGTTTGGCCCCGGTGACGATGTCCTCGTCGCCTCGCCCTATTGGACGAGCTATCCCGAGATGGTGACGCTCGCCCGCGCCGAACCTGTCTTCGTGACGGGACCGGAAGAGCGAGGGTTCAATCTGACGCTGGACGATCTCGAACGGGTGAGGACGCCTGCGACTCGAGGGCTCATCCTATGCTCTCCCTCGAATCCGTCGGGAGCCGTCTACTCGCTCAAGGAGCTCCGTGACGTCGCGCGCTGGGCGAAGAAGCATGACGTGTGGCTCATCAGCGACGAGATCTACCGGTGGATCTACTTCTCCCGCGACGGTGGGACGGCTCCGAGCCTCCTCGACCTGGATCGGAGCGATGTGGGCCCGTTCGTCCTCGTGGACGGCGTGTCGAAGACCTTTGCGATGACCGGCTGGCGAATCGGCTACTCGGTGTGTAACGCGGAGCTGGCCGAGAAGATCGGCGCGCTGCAGAGCCAGACCACATCGAACGCGGCTACGCCCTCGCAGATGGGGGCGCTCGCGGCGTTGACGGATACCGAGCGCGCCGAAGGAGCGATCGGGGAGATGGTCGCGGCCTTCCGGCGCAGGAAGGAGCTGGTGGTGAGGCGCGTGGGCGAGCTCCTCCCTCACCTCTCCTTCGTCGAGCCGCAGGGGGCGTTCTACCTCTTCCTGAAGGTCGAGGCCGAATACGGTGACGCCATTCGTAACTCGCAGGACTGGTGTGCCCGAGTCCTCGAGGAGACCGGCGTGGCGTGCGTGCCGGGCTCCGCCTTCGGCGACGACCGCTTCGTCCGGATCAGCTTCGCGACGTCGGACGAGAAGCTGGAAGAGGCGATCCGGCGCTTGGCGGGTCGCCGTACCGCGCGCAGTAGGTGACCGCCTCCGAGCCTTCCGAACCCGATACGGCAACGAGCGAGGCCTTGGCCAAGCTCGAGCGATATATCGAGGGGCGGTTCGCTTTCGAAGACGACCACCTCCGGGCCATCCGGGAAGCGATGGAACGCGAGGAGCTCCCGACGATCCAGCTCCCTCGCATCAGCGCCAGGCTGCTCCAGCTCCTCCTCCGTGCTGTGGGCGCGCGCAGAGTGCTCGAGGTGGGCACCCTCGCTGGATATTCCGCTCTCTGGATTGCGCGGTCTCTCCCCTCGGACCTGAAGCCGGGCGAGGGGCTCCTCACGCTCGAGCGCGAGGCCGAGCGGGCGGCGCTGGCCCGGACGCTGCTTGGGCGCGCGGGGGTCTCTTCGCGAGTGGAAGTGAGAGAGGGTGAGGCGCGCTCAATCCTCCCGAGCCTTCCCAGCGGGTCCTTCGACGCGGTCTTTCTGGATGCCGACAAGGAAGGTCTGGTGGACTACGTGGTGGAGGCGAAGCGCCTCCTTCGCCACGGCGGGCTGCTCGTAGTGGACAACGCGCTCTGGAGGGGTCAGGTCCTGGATCCAGGGGCCCGGGACCCGGCCACCGAAGGGATTCGGAGGACCCACGAGTTGTTGGCGGGGGATCCCGGTTTCGATGCCACGATCGTTCCCGTCGGGGACGGTCTCCTGATCGCCTTGAGGTGTTAGGAGCTCCGGCGGTCCGACGTATCCCCCGCTGACGGTCGTTCCTCCAGGACATTGAGTAGGGCAGCACAGGAGCGGCGGATCAAGTGGAAGACGCGCTCGAAGCCATCCGTGCCTCCGTAATATGGATCCGGGACGTCCCGGTCGCCGTCGGAATTCGGGTCGTAGTCCCTGAGGAGCGCGATATTCGCCGCGATGGTCCTTCCGGCCCCTAGGTGCTCCATCGCACGCAGGTTCTCCGAGTCCATGGCGAGGATCAGATCGAACTCCTTGAGGTCCTCGCTCCGCACTTGGCGCGCCGAGCCTTCGAGGCGGAGGCCATGCCTCTGTGCGACCTCCGCCGACCGCGGATCGGGAGGCTCCCCGACATGCCAAGCCCCGGTCCCGGCCGAGTCTACCCGGTATCGTGCCGTGGCCCCTCGCTCTCTCGCGAGGTGGAGGAAGACTCCCTCAGCGAGCGGGGATCGGCAGATGTTCCCGAGGCACACGAAGAGCACGGAGCGGGGGCGGTCCAATGGGGGTGATTCGCTCATGTCTCCTCCTCGAGGCGTGGGCGGAACCGCCCGAACCCCCTAAACTATAGGAACGGTTGTCCCGCCCTGCATCGCCTCCTTATCACTGGAAGCGCTCGCGTCCCGACCCGGGCCGCACCCCGCGGAGAGTGCCTCGGGCGGTAGCATGTCTTCGACGAAACGGGAGGTTCGAGTTTGGAGGAAGCCAGAAGCTTTGACGCGCTGGGCTTGTCGGATGCGCGCCGCACTGCGATCCAGGCGCTTGGTTGGGTCACGCCAACCCCGATCCAGTGGAAGGCGATCCCCCCGGCCCTGGAAGGTCGGGACGTGGTCGGGATCGCACAGACGGGGACCGGCAAGACCGGCGCCTTCATGATCGCCTCGCTCGAACGCATCCGTGAGGGCGAGGGGCTCCAAGTGCTGATCCTCTGCCCGACCCGCGAGCTGGCCCTGCAAGTTGCAGAGGATGCGAAGGAACTCGCCACAGGGACCGGCTTCCGGGTGGGGGATGTGGTGGGGGGCGTGGGATACGGGCCCCAGATCGAGGCGCTCAAGAAGGGCTACGAGATCGTGACCGCGACTCCCGGCCGGTTCAACGACCATGTGGACCGCGGGAACGTGGACCTCTCTCGCCTCCGGATCCTGATTCTGGACGAGGCGGACCGGATGCTGGACATGGGGTTCCGGCCGCAGATCGAGAGCGTGCTTCGCAAGTCCCCGAAGGGCCGCCAGACCATGCTCTTCTCGGCTACGATGCCGAACGGGGTCCACGCGCTCGCCCTCCAGATCACGAAGGATCCCGCCTGGGTCGAGGCCACGCCCTCGGGCACGACTGCCGAAGGGATCGAAGAGGTGGTCTATACGGTGAGGCCTGACAACAAGCCCGAGCTTCTCGTCCGACTGCTCCGGGATCCGTCATGGAATCAGGTGCTGGTCTTCACCCGCACCAAGGCCGGAGCGGAGGTCCTCCGCGGCAGGCTCCAGAGAGAGGGGATTCACGTGGATAGCCTCCACGCCGATCGTCCGATGCAGCAACGGACGAAGGCGCTCGAGCGGTTCGCCGCCGGGGAGGTGACCGTTCTCGTCGCGACAGACGTCGCGCAGCGGGGGCTAGACGTGGAGGGGATCTCGCACGTGGTGAACTACGATGTCCCGCTTGATCCGGAGGACTACGTTCACCGCATCGGAAGGACGGGTCGAGCCGGCGCCATTGGTACAGCCATCACCTTCGTTACGGGAGGGGACCTCGGCCAGCTCAAATCGATCGAGCTCCGGCTGGGGCGCACGCTCGAGCGGCGATCCGTGCCTGAGTTCGACTACGCGGGCACCTCTGGAGAGCAAAAGGACCGTGATCGGAACCCACATTCCCGGTCTGGGCGTAGGATCGGAACACGGTCGGTGGGTGAGCTGACAGACGAGGAGCTGGCCGCTCTCCTAGATCATTCGAGGTGACCCGGCATGCTCTTTCGCAGGTATGGCTCCTCGGTTCACAGAGTAGAACCGACCTTCGATCCGAACGCGATCAACGAGATCTCGTTCCGGCGAGATCGTTCCCACGCCTTTCCTACGGCCGACCTCGGCGCGCGATACGAGAAGGTGCGAGAGGTGACCGTCGGCGGGGAGACCGAGGGGCCGGTCCAGACCGAAGCGGAGGCCCGACTGCTCGAAGGCATGCGGCTCGAACTCGAGCGCCTTTCCGCCCAGCTCGGCGAGGGGGAGATCCTGGTCGTCGAAAACGAGCAGGGAATCGACCACCCTAAGGTCAGGGATCGCAAGGAAGGGATCATCGAGGAGGGAAAGAACCGCGTCTTCTTCCATTGGAGGGCGGATCCCCCCCTCCAGATCGGGGTCTATCGCCGGCTGGCTCCGTGAGACGACTCGACCAAGGGTCCTCCTCGAGTCGGCGTGGGCGAGGACGCAGGAGAGCCGGCAAATGGCTCCTCGGTCTGCTCCTCCTCTGGGGGGCCCAGGCCTGCTCGTTCGAGCGCAGAGCCGAGCCGGATGCCGAGCCAGCGGAGGGGAACGGGGGTCTGCCCTCGCCGAGTGCCGAGCTTCCCGGCGCCGAGACTCGCGTAGCTCCTCTGGAGACCGTGGAGTTATTCCGTGCGTCGGTCGCGATCGGTGACATCTCTCTCGCCCTGGCCCTTCTGGATCGGGAAGCGACCCTCGTGGACGAGCTTGTCGGAGAAGCCTCTGAGGCGCAGACACGGGGCGAACTCCTCTTAGAGCTCCGGCGGCAGCACGCCTCCGGCCTCGTCTTCGAGCCCCTGGAGGCGCCGACCGTCGTCACGCTGAGCGAGAGCGCTCTCGTGATCACCCACTTCGCCGCTGTGCGGGAGGGTGAGGGAGGCGCGAGGCAGGAGGTGGGCCAGGTATACGAGACCGTGTTTCTGCTCGCTTCGCCCGACGGATGGAGGATCCGCCACATGCACCGGTCGCTTCTTTCCGCCCGCTGACAGGGCCTCCACCGACAGCCTTATGCGGCCAGCTATCCGGCCGTCCTGGGCTACTCCTCCTGGACCTGGGGATCAGCGATGCGGTCCCGACCCTCGATCTTGGCTCTGAAAAGGGCCTGATCGGCGAGGTGATAGAGGGAGTCAGCGTCCCTGCCGTGGTCCGGGCATGTCACGTATCCCCCCGATACGGTGATCCTGAGCGCGGACTCCACAGGCGGCGTCGATTCCGCGATCGTCGTCCGGATGCGGTTTGCCACAGCACGCGCCACCTCGGGTCCCGCTGCCGGCGCGAGGATCGCGAACTCCTCGCCCCCCACACGGAAAGGGGAGTCCGCCGCCCGCGTGTGCTCCGTCAGTACCCTCCCCATCCAGCGCAGGACTTCATCCCCCACGTCGTGTCCCAAGGTGTCGTTCACCGACTTGAACTGGTCCACGTCCATCAGGATCAGCGAGAAGCGGTCGCCGTAGCGCCTCGCCCGGTTGGCCTCTTCAGCGACTCGCTCGTGGAAGGCGCGCCGGTTCAGAAGACCCGTGAGCGGATCCTTGAGCGCCTGCTCACTCAACCCGCCCATCGGGGCGTCTGCTGAGCGAATGCGTTTCGACAGCACCTCGAGCAGCCTCAAAGCCAGCCCGGACGAGGACCGGACGACCTCCCGAAAGTCGTCCTTGGACAGCATCAGAGCGCGAGTGGGTTCGAGGGTCCGAACCGTCGCGCTGCGCGGCTCGTCGTTCAGGAGAGCCATCTCTCCGAAGAAGTCCCCAGGTCCCAGGCGGGCGAGTTCGAAGTCCTAGTTCAGCCCTGGATACAGGATCTGCACGCCCCCGCTCACGAGCACGTACAGCAAGTCTCCCGGCTCCCCAACGGTGACCACGTTGCGACCTGCGGGAAACCCCGCCTCCGTCGTGAGCCCCAGGAGCTTGGTTATCTCCTCCTTCGTCATGTCAACGAAGAGAGGAATCCTCAGGAGCAGTTCCGCGTGGTTCATGGATCCGTCCGATGCTCCTGAACCCCGGCTACTCGGATGCGGGTGGCGATCTCGTGGCCGATCGCCTGAGCCGACCCCCCGGGGCCGCCAAGTCGAATGGTGATCGGGCCGTTGAACGGTGCCCTCGAGTCCACGGAGAGAATGACGCCAGGGAGGAGCCCACGGGCTTTGAGGTACCGAAGCCGGTCCGGGTCGTTGTCCCGCACGGCTCGGATCTGCACCCGCTCTCCCGGGCCCACCTCGGCCAGCGTCAGATCGTCCGCGACCTCCACGCTTCCCTCCCGCGTGGGAATGGGGGCGCCATGCGGATCGTGGCGGGGGTCGTTCAGCGCACGGGCCATCCGATCGATCAGCTCGTCCGAAGCAGCGTGCTCAAGGCGTTCGGCCTCGTCGTGTACGTCGTCCCAGGAGTAGCTGAGCCGCTGGCTGAGATAGGTCTCGAGGATTCGATGCCTGCGAATGATACGGAGGGCCTCGCGGGTGCCCTCGGGGCTGAGGCGGACGCCGTGGTAGGGCGCGTGCTCCACGTAACCGGACTCGGCCAGACGCTTGATCATCCCGCTCACCGAAGCGGGCTGGACGTCCAGCGAGTCCGCGATCTGGCTCGTGGCGGCGGCGGCGCCCTTCTCGGAGAGGCCGTAGATCACTTTCAGGTAGTCCTCAACCGAGCGTGAAAGCGTAGGAAAGTCGTCGGCCATGGAACTCCGCGGTTCAGTGACGATGGGAAATGTACGCCCTTCACCCGGGGTCGGCGAGGCGAGACGATCCGGAACCAAATGTTTTCTGGGACCTCGCAATTGTTGTACATTTTGGGGATCTAAGGCTGGTCACAGCGCCTTCTCGACGGAAGGAGGTCGACTTGAGCGATTCTGTGGTGGTGGATGCCAAACGGATTCTCCTCCGATACGGAGTCCCCATCCGGGTCCTGGACAAGATCGGCGAAAAGGAGCGAATCTCGTTTGCCCGCGCGGTCAGTCGGACCCCCGTTCCCGATCGTAGCGATTGCCTCCGAAGGCTCCTGGTCGAGAGCGGCTACATGAAGCCCGATCCAGACGCCGACAAAAAGAGGAAGGGGAAGAAGAAGGCCCGGAAGGCAAACTACCTCACGGGGGAGTCCACCTAAGCCTCCCGCACTAGTGCCGTGATCTCTCGCTCCTGATCCAGCGGGAACTGGCATCGAAGGCGACTTCCCCGCCCCTCAGGCAGGATCTGGACGTCCGCCGGCTGCCCTCCGATGAGGACCCGCTCGATATCGAGGTCGTGCAGGATCGGCTCGAAAACGAGGTTCAGCGGAACCCTCCCCTCGACCTGGGTGACCTGGAAGGAGACGGACCGCTCGGTCCGCAGGCACCCGACTTGGACGCAAGCATCCCCCACCCGGAGCCCGTGAGCCTCGAGCGAGCTCCATTCTCCCGTGACGACGGGCGCGATGCGAAGGCGGCCGAACGCTGCGTCCGGCAAGGCTCCGAGACGGTGCTCGACCCATTCCCGAATGGTCCCCGCGGCGGCAAGGGTCCTTGCCGCCGCGATGGCGGACGGGTCCTCGGGGCCTGGCGCACCAAGGGCGATGGCGAGTTCCTGCGCCCCCACGGGGATCGGTCGGGGGGGAAGCGCGTCCCTCAGGGTGGCGAGGTTGGTCGGAATCCGAATCCCGCCTGCTTCGCGAGCGGCGCGTTCAAGCGCCGGGCGAAGCGGCCCCATAAGCTGAACATCGCCAGTCCAGGCCGCCCAGTCGGCCAATAGGTGGAGCAGGGGAAGAGCTGAGGCCTCCGAGCTCCCGAGGAACTCGAGCGCGGCTCTGGCCACGGGACGCCACCCGGCTCCCAGAGCCGCCGTCCCCAGCTCGGATGTTCCAGCAGCGTCGAGATAGCACGGTGCCTCCCCCGTGAGGCCAGCCAGAAACGGTGGGAGAGGCTCGCCGCCCGGCCGGGCTCCAATGGGAGCGTCCTCCAGCGCGAGAAGGGCGCGTTCAAGGCTCGGGATCGCGCGGCCGTCGAGGAGAAACGCGATGCCCGCGGCACCCTTCGACGGGCGCCGGTTGGCGCGGAGGCGCTCTCGGCTGCGAAGAGAGCGCAGGAACCCGAGCAAGCGGTCGACTTGGTCGGCGTCCGGAAGAATCGCTACGGTGGCAGGAGTTTCGAGAGAAACCGGGAGGTCGGCAGTGATGGGTCGAGCCTGCCCCGGGAGCGAGAGGCGCACTTCCAGACGGCGCACAGCTGCTGGAGAGCTCCTTCCCTCGTTCCCACTTCCGGCTCTGAGAGTCCACTGGAGAACCGTGGCCGCAGGCGCGTCGCCCTGAAAGCCCGTCTCAGTCAGGCTTCCTCCTTCGCTCAGGGGAATGGAGCGTGACCATCCGCCCTTGCCGGCCCGCAAGCGAGCGGATCCGGGGATCGGCATCCCGTCGACCGTCACCTCCAGCTGTCCCGAGATCCTCTCCTCTCCGCGAAAGAGCCCCCGTAGCCCCGTCCCTGGGTCGAGCACGGCCAGGAGCCCTCCGCCTGTGACCGGCACGGGCGGAGATCCTGGATCGACCGAAGGGAGCGATTCGTCAGGTCCGGCGAGGACGTCGGCGGAGGGGAGCTGGATGAGGACCGGCGTCACGTCTCCCACTCGGGGAAGTCCGCGCCGGGCTCAGCTGCAGCGGAGATGGACGTCGCCCCTCAACCGCCCCAGCGGAACCCGAGGTCGTCCCCCTCCGATGGCTCTTCCGGTCTCCAAGTAAAGGATCCGCCGGGTCTCGGGGACTCCGGGGGAGCCGGGGGAGCCGGGGGTTCCGCAGCGGATCGTGGGTCGTTTCCCCAGAGGAACGCGGCCACTCCGCCTGTGCTCCGGCCCCACTGGAACCCGGAGAGATGGTCGGGAGAGTTCGGGGGGGTCACGGCTGCTCCCGCGGTCGGCCCTTCCGGGGATTGGGTCTCGCCCCACTTGAACTTGGAGAGGGATGGCTCGGTCCCAGCCGGGGGCAGATCGGTGCGGACGAGCCAGCGACTCCGCCGACTGATCCCGGACCAGTGACACCGCGCGCACCAACGGCGCTGCGAGCCAGCGGCCCAGGGGCCGGAGCCACGCATTCTTCACGGGTGATGTGGCGTGATGACACTGAGGGCACGCCCAGCGCGCAGGCAATTTCCTCAGAGCCCAAAGTGCCAAGGCGAGGGCGGCTCCGGAGGAGACTGCGAGTGGCGTCCAGAAGGAAAGCAAAGCGCCCTCGGGCTTGGTGGGATTCCATGGCCGGGTCCAGCGGATCCGGGGGGAGCCCGACCCGGGAATGATCCAGAATAGCCTCGTATGCCCATCGCGAAAAGGATCCGGGGGCTGTGCCGGTGGAGGCCGGCCGCCGGTGAGCTTCGGCACACTGGAAGCCTAGGCACCGACTCTCTACCTTACCGTCCCTTGTTCGCTTCTTTGACGTTCACCGCGAGGGAGACGCCGAATGGGTTCGCTCCGCTCCTTTATGGACCGCCATTACCGCCACTTCAACGCCCGTGAGACTGTCGCGGCGGCGCGCGCCTTCGAGGAGCACATGGACGCCGGCGGGAAGATGCTCGTGTCGCTGGCCGGAGCGATGTCGACGGGGGAGCTGGGGATCATCCTCGCCCGTATGATCCGGGCCGGCAAAGTGCACGCGATCTCCTGCACGGGAGCGAACCTCGAGGAGGACGTCTTCAACCTCCTCGGACATGATGAATACGAGGTTATCCAGGACTGGCGGGCGCTTTCTGCGGAAGACGAGACCGAGCTCTACCGAAGGGGCATGAATCGGGTCACCGATACTTGCATCCCCGAGGATATCATGCGCCATCTCGAGGCGCGGCTCATCGAGCGGTGGGGGGACGCCTGCGAGAGCGGTGTGCGGAAGTTCCCCTCCGAGTTTCTCGTCGACGTTCTCCGCCGCGGTGAGCTTGAGGAGCACTACCAAGCCGACCCCTCGGAGTCCTGGCTTCTGGCCGCGATGGAGAAGGGGCTCCCCGTCTATTCGCCGGGGTGGGAGGACTCGACCACTGGAAACATGTTTGCCGCCAACGTCCTTCTGGGGAAGGTGCCTCACCACCAATGCGTAAAGACGGGCACGGAGCAATTCGCCAGTCTCATCGAGTGGTACCTCGCGAACAACGGAGCGGACACGGGCAGTCGATCCGTGGGTTTCTTCCAGATCGGTGGAGGGATCGCGGGGGACTTTGCGATCTGCGCCGTCCCGTCGATCATCCAGGATATGCAGCGGGAGATCCCGTTCTGGGGATACTTCTGCCAGATCTCAGACGCAGACGTATCGTACGGGGGCTATTCGGGCGCAGTCCCCAACGAGAAGATCACTTGGGGGAAGCTCGACGCGAACACCCCCAGATTCGTGATCAAGTCCGATGCCACGATCGTGGCACCCCTCATCTTCGGCTATTTGCTCGGGGACTAGTCGTCCCTGCGGAGCATCAGCCCCCCGACCCCACCGTCACACTCCCGTTCATCCCGGGATGCAGCGTGCACTCGTAGTTGTAGGTGCCCGCAGTGGCTGGCATCGTGACCTGATGCGTACCGCTGCTCCTGGTAGCCGAGTCCTGGAGAGCCGTGGTATTGCTGCCCGTCCAGGTGACGTTGTGCCCCCGCCCGCCCCACGTCCAGGTGACCGTTGCTCCCGGTGTCACGCGGATGGCGGAAGGGCTGAAGGAGTTGTTCTGGACCGAAACCGAGGTGGTGGCTACTGGATTGCCGCCGCCCCCGCCGCCCCCGTTGCCGTTCCCATTGCTGGTCGGGGAGTCGCTTCCTCCACAGCCGACTACCGCAGCCGCCACCAGAGCCATGCAGAGGTGCTTCGCCCTGCTTGGACAAGAGTGAATCATGCGGGTCTCCTTTCCTTTCCCAGAGGGGCCTCATATCCGTGTGAGACTACAAAAGAGGGGTACCGAGCCCCGGTCGACAGGGGTATTCTGCTGTCGGGCCGAGCGGTTGGCCGCCGGCGCGGGGTGCTCGTCGGAGAGGTGGTATGACTCTGGCTCCCCAGCGGCGCCGCGCTCGACCCCATTTCTAGATAGGTCTCCCGACCCCCCTCCCCCTGGCCACCGCAACTCTATCACTGGGGGACCCACGGGGGCGCGGAGGTCCCGTTCGTGCTCGAACGGAACGGTCGGTTCCTTCCCGTAGGCGTCTCACTCGCGGAACGGCCGCTCGCCAGAGAAGGCCGAGCACTCGGGGCGTTTCTGGAGAAGATGGGGCCCGCGGCCCCGGGGGCGGTGCTCCTACACGTTGGGCCCGAGACGACGCGGCTCGCCCCGGGAATCTGGGCCGTGCCCTGGTGGCGCGTACTTTGACGGTCCCCCGGAAGGGCCCGCAGGTAGTATCTCAGGCGCGGGTCCGCTATACATTACGCTAACGCCGAGCCAAACGAGCTCAGGGTGATTTGAAGCGTATTGCGACCCGGGAAACCGAACCGCTAAAAAGCTACTCCCCTCCGCCCGTTCCTGGTGGCGAGGGGCTCTTGTTTGCCCCCCGTGCTCAAGCACCGCCACCCGGATCGCGTGCGTCGAGGCGATAGCCTCCGTCCCAGAGGGAAGGTGCTCCTATGACCACATCCGACTACTCCGACCCGGTTTCTCGCGCGGTCGAGGACCTTCCGCGAGAACAAACACGGACGGCGTCCCGCTCGATCGAGGCCGTTGCGGGCGAGCGTATTCTCGTGCTCGACGGGGCCATGGGTACGCTTATCCAGGAGCTCCGGCTGGACGAGGACGCCTATCGCGGAGAGCTCTTCAAAGACCACCCGAAGCGGCTCCAGGGGAACCACGACGTCCTGGTCCTTACCCAGCCCGATATCATCGAGCGACTACACCGGCGGTACTTCGAGGCGGGGGCGGATATCGTCGAGACCAACACCTTCAGCTCCACCCGGATCGGACAGGTAGAATACGGCCTCGGAGACGTGGTCGAAGCTATGAATCGTGAGGCCGCTCGGGTCGCTCGGAGGGCTGCCGATGCCATCGAGGCCGAGCACCCCGGCCGGCCGCGTTTCGTGTGTGGGGTCCTCGGACCGACGAACCGCACGGCCTCGATCTCCCCCCGTGTCCATGATCCGGCCTTCCGCGACGTCACCTTCCAAGATCTGGTCGTGGTCTACGCGGAGGCCGTGCGTGGTCTGGTGGAGGGCGGATCCGACCTCCTCATGGTGGAGACAGTCTTCGACACCCTGAACGCCAAGGCGGCGATCTTCGCCATCCAACAGGTCTTCGAAGAGATCGGGAGGACGCTGCCCCTCATGATCTCGGGCACGATCACGGATCTCGCGGGCCGTACCCTCTCCGGTCAGACGCCCGAGGCGTTCCTGAACTCCGTGCGGCATGCACGCCCATTTTCGGTGGGTCTAAACTGCGCCCTGGGTGCGCGCCAACTTGCGCCCTATCTGGAGGAGCTCGCTCGCGCGGCCGAGATGCGGACCAGCTGTCACCCGAACGCGGGGCTCCCGAACGAGCTCGGGGGATACGACCAGACCCCGGGGGAGATGGCGTCGCTGATGGGGGCCTTCGCCGAGCGAGGGCTCCTGAACGTCGTGGGCGGATGCTGCGGCACGACTCCTGAGCACATCGCTGCGGTCGTCGAGGCAGTGTCGGTGCACCCGCCGCGGAGAATCCCGACGCTTCCTCCGCTCTGCCGGCTCTCCGGCCTCGAGCCGATGAACCTGGGACGGCAGCTCAACTTCGTGAATGTGGGGGAGCGGACGAACGTCACGGGCTCGAAGCGCTTCTGTACCTACATCAAGGAGAATAGGTACGACGAGGCGCTCGAGGTGGCGCGCGGGCAGGTCGAGGGAGGCGCCCAGATCCTGGACGTGAACATGGACGAGGGACTCCTCGACTCGAAGGAGGCGATGGTCCATTTCCTTCGGCTGATCGCCTCCGAGCCGGACATTTCACGAGTGCCGGTAATGGTAGACTCCTCCCGTTGGGAAGTCATCGAGGCCGGGCTGCAATGCCTCCAGGGGAAGGGGATCGTGAACTCCATCTCGCTCAAGGACGGGGAGCAAACGTTTCGAGAGCGAGCCCGGACGATCCTGCGCTACGGAGCGGCCGTCGTCGTCATGGCCTTCGATGAGAAGGGCCAGGCGGACACGCTCGAACGGAAGGTCGAGGTCTGCACGCGTGCCTACCGTGTCCTGACCGAAGAAATCGGCTTCGGGCCGCAGGACATCATCCTCGACGCGAACGTGTTCGCTGTCGCGACCGGGATCCCCGAGCACGATGGGTATGCCGAGGCGTTCATCGGGGCCGTGAAGGAGATCAAGGCCACGCTCCCCCACGCCCTAACGAGTGGGGGCATCTCGAACCTCTCGTTCTCCTTCCGGGGGAACCCGGTGCTGCGCGAGGCCATGCACACGATCTTCCTCTATCATGCGATCCGCGCGGGGCTCGACATGGGGATCGTGAACGCGGGCGCGCTCCCTGTCTACGACGAGGTGCCGGCGGAGCTGAGGGACGCGGTCCAGGACGTTCTCTTCCACAGGCGCCCCGACGCTACGGAGCGGCTCACCGTCCTCGCCGGACGGCACCGGGGAGAGGGGACTCAGCGGGAGGAGGATCTCTCCTGGAGGGAGGGCACCCCGGAGGAGCGGCTCGTGCATTCGCTTGTGAAGGGGATCGACCGCTGGATCGAGGAGGACACCGAGCAGGCAAGGAAGGGGGCGAAGCGGTCGCTCGAGGTGATCGAAGGGCCCCTCATGAAGGGGATGAACGTCGTAGGCGATCTCTTCGGCGCGGGAAAGATGTTCCTCCCGCAAGTCGTGAAGAGCGCGCGCGTGATGAAGAAGGCAGTGGCCCATCTCCTTCCGTTCATGGAAGCGGAAACCCTCGAGGGGGAATCCGTGTCCAGCAAGGGGAAGGTGCTCCTCGCCACCGTGAAGGGGGATGTCCACGACATCGGGAAGAACATCGTGGGCGTCGTCCTGCAGTGTAACGGCTACGAGGTCCTGGACCTCGGGGTGATGGTGTCCTCCGAGAGGATTCTGGAGACGGCCCGGACCGAGGGTGTGGACATCATCGGGCTCTCGGGGCTCATCACTCCGTCGTTGGATGAGATGGTGCACGTCGCCGGCGAGCTCGACCGGGCTGGGTTCGAGCTCCCTTTGCTGATCGGGGGTGCCACGACATCGCGCGCGCACACGGCGATCAAAGTGGAGGAGAGGTATCGGGGACCCACGGTCCACGTGCTGGATGCCTCGCGCGCGGTGGGCGTCGTGTCCAAGCTCCTGAACCCGAGGGAGAAGCCCGGATACCTGGCCCGCACGCGGGAGGAGTACGCCGAGCTGAGGGAGCGGCACCGAGGGCGGAGAGATCGCTCGCCCCTCCTGCCCGTGGCCGAGGCGCGCGCCAATCGGTTTCCGATCGACTGGAGCCGGCACACGCCTCGGGCGCCTGGGACGACCGAGCTCCGTACCTTCCCAGACCATCCGCTCCGCGATCTGGTGCGTTACATCGACTGGACCCCGTTCTTCCAGGCCTGGGAGCTCCGGGGAAAGTACCCGGAGATTCTTTCGGACCCGGACCGGGGGGAGGCCGCGACGCGTCTCTTCGAGGATGCTAAGGTGCTCCTCGACGAGATCGTGGAGGGGAAGCTGGTGCGAGCGGCGGGGGCGGCGCGCATCTGGCCGGCCCAGGCCGTGGGGGACGACATCGAGCTCTACGCCTCCGAGGATCGAGATCGCGTGGTGGCCCGGATCCACACGCTCCGCCAGCAGTTTACGAAGGAGGGGGAGAGGTCGAACCTGGCGCTCTCGGACTTCGTGGCCCCCAGGGGGAGCGGGCGGCCGGACTGGGCCGGGGCGTTCGTGGTGACTGCTGGCCTGGGGTTGGACGAGCTCGCCGCACGGTTCCGAACGCAGCACGACGACTACCGCGCGATTCTCGCACAGTCGCTGACGGATCGCCTCGCCGAGGCCTTTGCAGAGTGGCTCCACCAGAAGGTGCGGCAAGAAATCTGGGGATACGACGCCTCTGAGAAGCTCACGAATGACGAGCTGATCCTCGAGCGGTACCATGGCATCCGTCCGGCACCGGGGTACCCCGGGTGTCCGGATCACACGGAGAAGGGCACGCTCGCTCGACTCCTCGACGCGGAGCGGACCGTGGGCGTGAGTCTGACCGAAAGCTTCGCCATGATCCCGACGGCCGCCGTGGCCGGATGGTACCTCTCCCACCCCGACGCGTTCTACTTCGGGATTGGTCGGCTGGGGCGGGATCAGGTGGAGGACTACGCGCGGCGGAAGGGGTGGTCGATCGAGGAGGCCGAGCGCTGGCTCAGGCCAAACCTCGGGTACGAGACCGACGAAGACACGAGCCGCTCGGAGCAGAGAGGGAGGAGCGCGTGAAGGAGCTCAAAGCGATGATCGAGGACGGGGAGGCGCACGTCCTCGACGGTGCGATGGGGACGCTCCTCTACGACCGGGGCGTGTTCGTGAACGTGTGCTATGACGAGCTGAGCCTGACCAGGCCCGGGCTCGTGGAAGAGATCCATAGGGAGTACGTGGCCGCCGGGGCCGAGATCCTGGAGACCAACACGTTCGGCGCCAATCCGGTGAAGCTGTCGGGCTTCGGGCTCGAAGAGAAGACGGAGGAGATCAACCGGGCGGCCGCGGAGTTGGCTCGCCGGGCCGCTGGATCACGGGCGAGGGTCGTGGGCGCGATCGGTCCGCTGGGGATCCGGATCGAGCCGTGGGGTCCGACCTCCGAAGACGAGGCAGGGGGCTATTTCCGGCGTCAAGCCGCGGGTCTGTTGACGGGGGGCGTGGACGGATTCCTCCTCGAGACCTTCTCCGACGTGAACGAGATGCGGCAGGCGATTGGCGCGGTCCGCTCGGTCAGCGATCGGCCAATTTTTGCGCAGATCACGATCGACGAAGGGGGTGCAACCTCCTACGGCACGGACGTGGAAGATGCGGCGCGGTCGCTCGATGAATGGGGTGCCGATGTGATCGGTGTAAACTGCTCGGTGGGTCCAGCGGAGATCCTGGACGCCATGGAGCGGATCGGCCGCGTGACGGAGCGTCCACTCATCGCGCAGCCCAATGCCGGCCTTCCCCGGCTCGTGGGCGATCGGAAGATCTACCTGGCGAGCCCCGGATACATGGCTCGGTACGCGGTCCGTATGGTGGAGGCCGGCGTGCGCTTCGTGGGAGGATGTTGCGGTACCACGCCGCAGCACGTCCGCGAGATACGCACGGCTGTGGACGGCCTCGGCGGTCGGGCGACCGTCTCTCGCGTGGCTGTCCAAACGGAGCGGGGGAGCCAGCGGCGGCCATTCGAGGCCCCTCCCGGGTTCGACGATCGGAGCTCCGGCCCGAGCGGATCCGGAAGGGAAGCTGCTCCTCTCTCCGATCGATCAGGGCTGGGCCGGCGCCTCGCCGCCGGGGAGTTCGTGGTCTCCGTGGAGCTGCTGCCACCGCGGGGATGGGATCCGTCCGGGCTAGTGAGCGAGGCGAGTCGGGCGTCCGAGGCGGGAGTGGATATCGTCAGCGTGGTTGACTCTGCGCGGGGGCCCGCGCGGATGGGCGCGATGGCCGCTTCTACCCTCCTGCTCCAGGGCCTCGACGCAGAGGTCCTCGTTCAGTACACCTGCCGTGACCGCACCATGGCGCGGATGATCTCGGACCTGCTCGGGGCGGCTGCGTCCGGGATCCGGAACGTGTTGGTGGTGAGCGGAGATCCGATCCTCACAGGGCCGTACCCGGACCCGACGGCGCTCTTCGACATCGACTCGATCGGGCTCACGAACGTGATCCACTACCTGAACCGTGGGGTCGATCCGGGAGGGCACGCCGTGGTACCTCCCACCCGCTTCGTTGTGGGGGTGGCGCTGCACCCGGGAGCTGCGGACATGGAGCGGGAGCTGAGTCGATATCGCTGGAAGGTGGAGGCCGGCGCGGACTTTGCCATCACCCAGCCCATATTCGACCCCTCCGACCTGCTCCCTCTCGTTGACGCGACCGCGGCGAGGGCGGTTCCACTGATCGCTGGGCTGTGGCCGCTCGCGTCGCTCCGGAATGCGGAGTACCTGGCTCAGGAGGTGCCGGGCGTCCGCGTGCCCGCAGAGGTCCTGACCCGGATGGAGCGAGCGGAGGAGCGAGGGGGTGATGCGGCAGCGGAGGAGGGCGTGAAGATCGTGGAGGAGATCCTCGATCGGATCCTCCCTCACGTGCAGGGGGTGCACGTGAGCGGTCACGGAGGAGACCTGGAGCTGCAGCTCCGGATTGCCCGTGAGGTACGGGCCAGGAGCCGGGAGCTCGGCCGTGCGCGCTGAGCCCCCAAGAGCCCGCGGCGAGCGCACTCATCCCCCGTCTCCGATCGAGCGACAGAGCCCCTTTCTCGAAGCACTCACGACTCCGGGACCGCTAAGGACCGTCGAGTTGCGGCCACCCGCTGCCGGGATCACGAGGGAGCGGTCCGTGGATGCCTGGATCGATCTGAATCGCACGATCCAGGCGCTCCTCCGGCGAGGACGGTTCGTGCTGGTCACCGACGACGCCGTCGGCTCACGGGAGGAGGAGAGTCTCCAGCACGTTACGACCAACCTCGGCCAGGGGGCCGACCTCTCCAGGGTGATCCCTTTTCTCACCCTGAAGCACGGTCTGGACTACTGCTTGCTGTTTGCGAGGCGCGCGGCCTCACACGGCCTTGGAGCGCTCACAATTACGGGAGGAGATCTCGCGGTCGGGCTTCCCCGCTGCGTTCCCAGATCCCGCACACTCCGAAAGCTGCTGCGCGAGCAAGCCCCCGGGCTGCCGCTCGGCGCGTGGGTCAATCCGCACCGGAAGCCCGAGGAACAGGTGGAGCTTCTCCTCGATCCCGAGCACGAGGCGGACTACTTCCTGACCCAGGTCGTGTCCCACCATGATCTTTCGGCCGTAGACCGCTTCCTGAACGAAGCCGCACGACGCGGCCTCACGACTCCCGGCCTCTTTGGGGTCTTCTTCTATCGGAGCGCGAACCCTCACACTCTCGAGAAGCTCGGTCGCTTCATGCCGGTCCCGAGAGATGCGCTGGAAAAGGAATTCGGAGGGGGTGCGACGCCCGAGGAGGTGTGCGCGCGAACACTCGAGGCGCTGGCCAGACGCGGTGTCCCAAAGGTTTACGTGAGCAATCTCGCCGTGCGTGGAGCCGACGAACGGCTGCAGGCGATCGAGTCCCTGATACGTTGACAAGGCGACGGAAGCTCGCTTAACCTCCGGCCGCCTGCCTCATCCACCATGAAGATCAGAGAGAGCGGCATCGAAATGAGACTTGCCACGGGGTTCTTTTGGGGTGGGGTAATTGCGGTCGCGGGCTGTTCGGCGGCGCCTGCGGCAGCTCCGGCCCCTGCGGCGGCTCCGGTCGCGGCGGCGGCTGGGAACGCGGGTGCGGCGACGATCTGGAGCGGTGTCTACACGACCGCACAGGCGAACCGTGGAGAGCAGATCGCGCAGGCCAGTTGCTTCACCTGCCATGGACCCCGCGACTGGGCTACCCCGCGTATGATCCCCTCCTGGTCGGGACGGCCGGTGCGTGACCTCTATCAGATGATTCGGACAACGATGCCCGAAGACTCGCCGGGCAGCCTCTCTGAGCAGGAATATGCGGACGTCCTCTCGTATATCCTTGAGTTGAACGGAGCGCCTGCGGGCACCACCGTCCTTCCGGCCGACGACGCTGGGTTGACTCGGATCCAGGTGACGCCCCGCCCTACGCCCTGACGTCGCTTATTTTTGCTGCTATCGGCCGACTGACGCGCCGACTGACGAGCAGGGAAGGTCGCTCGGTGCCGCAGGATCCTCTTCCATCGCGGCGCGAATCCCTCCGGTGGCGGAGGGCGACAGCGTGAGGACACTGTGCCGCGGACGGCTCCCGGAACGGCGGGGAAAGTCCTCGCGGAAGTGGCTCCCCAGGCTCTCCTGGCGGAGGAGCGCAGCCTGGGCGATCAGCCTAGCCGTGAGGAGGATGTTCCGGGACCGTGCACTCGTGCTCGAACCGAAGTCCGACTCGAGTGCGTGGAGCTCCTCGATGGCGTGTTCGAGATCTGTCCCGTTCCGCACGATCCCGACCCGCTCCCACATGAGGGTCCTGATCCGCTCGACCACTTCTGGAGGAAGTGGCGTGTCGGCCGCGCGGTCCGGCGATTGCGCCAGCAGCCCGGCAGACTCTGTCGCGATCGGCAGACGCGAACGACTCGATCCGCGTCCCTCGCCAGCCTCACCGTCCGGCCAGGCTCCGGCAGCCCGCCCCGATCGCTTCGATGTCGTGAGCGCCCCCGCGATCGAGCGAGCAGCGATGGGTCCGAAAACGAGTCCCTCGAGGAGGGAGTTGCTTGCCAGGCGGTTCGCCCCGTGGAGTCCGGATGCGGCCGCCTCGCCCGCAGCCCAGAGCCCGGGGAGGGAAGTTCGTCCTTCGGCATCCACGGCAACGCCCCCCATGTGATAATGGGCGGCGGGGGTGACTGGTATGGGTTCGCGGACGGGGTCCACCCCGTG
The DNA here is from genome assembly GCA_009692105.1 of Gemmatimonadota bacterium. Taxonomy (GTDB): domain Bacteria; phylum Gemmatimonadota; class Gemmatimonadetes; order Longimicrobiales; family Gaopeijiaceae; genus SHZS01. The sequence continues at coordinate 35,188 of SHZS01000007.1, forward strand.
CTTCAGGCACAACGCGTAGACGCCGGGGAACGTCGTCCGAATCCGTTCACCGAGGGCGGCCCTACAATCCAGGAACACGCTCCCGCCCTCCTGCATCCGGCGCCACATGGCGCGGGCCATGCGGTCACGCGAAGCCAAATCTCCGCCTCCCCCGGCGTCGTGGACGGAGTGGCCGAGCTCGTCCACGAGCCGAGCGCCCGCGCCCCGCAGGGCCTCTGTCACGAGGGGAAGGGGGTCGGCGTCCACGTTCAAGGCGGTGGGGTGGAACTGGATGAACTCCAGGTCCCGGAGCCTGGCCCCCGCTCGCGCGGCAATCGCAATACCATCCCCGTCCAGCCCCCGTGGCGCCGTGGTGTGCAGGTATACGCGGCCGGGGCCCCCGGTTGCGAGAAGGATCGCCGGCGCCCTGAAGAGCCGGATGCCGCCCGCCGCATGGCGGGCCAGCACACCCGTGACTCGCTCCCCTGCCATGTCGAGTTCGAGCACCTCTGTCTCCTCGAGCACCCGAATCTGTGGAGAGGAGATAACGGCGACCCGGAGGGCTCGCATGACCTCCGCGCCTGTGCGGTCCCCTTGAGCGTGAAGGATGCGGTGCCTCGAGTGCGCGCCCTCGAGCCCGAGGGAGAGGGATCCGGATTCAGCCCTGTCGAATCGCGCCCCCAGTCGCATCAGCTCGCGGACGCGGTCGGGGCCGTCCCGGGTCAAGATCTCCACGAGCTCGGAGCGAGCCAGGCCGTCCGCGGCCATCTCCGTGTCGAGCGCATGGAGCTCTGGAGAATCGGAGGGGTCCAGGGCCGCTGCCACGCCTCCCTGGGCGAGGGACGAGGCCCCATGGCCTCCGGTGCGGCCGCGCGTGAGGATACAGACAGAGAGAGTGGGGGAACGTCGCGCGAGCTCCACCGCAGCCGAGAGCCCTGCCACGCCTGAGCCGATCACGATTACATCGGCCACGTGCTCCGCACCGGGGTCCGTCGTCGCCCCGTCCACGGGTGGAAGGTTGGCCGGCAAACCGTTCGCGGACGTCATCCCCCGGAGCCCCGGCCCACGGCGAGCATCCGGTCCACGGCAATGCGAGCCCGCCCGGCCACGGCGGGGTCGACCTCCACCCGATGCTCCAGCCGCTCGAGGGAGCGCATGATGCGGGGGAGCGTGATCCGCTTCATGTGAGGGCAGAGGTTGCAAGGACGGATGAAGTTCACGTTCGGATTCTCGGCGGCCACGTTGTCACTCATGGAGCACTCGGTGATCATTGCGACGTTCCTGGGTTGCCGCTCCCGGACGTACCTAGCCATGCCGGACGTCGAGCCCACGTAGTCCGCCTCGGCCAACACCTCGGGCGGGCACTCGGGGTGGGCCAGGACGATCAGGTCCGCGGCCAGGGAGCGGTAGCGTCGGACCTCCTCCGCGGTAAACCGCTCGTGCACCTCACAACGCCCGTCCCACGGGATGATCTCCACGTCTGTCTGGGTCGCGACATAGCTGGCCAGGTACTCGTCGGGAAGGAAGATGACCCGATCCACCCCCAGCGACTCGACGACCCGCACTGCGTTCGATGACGTGCAGCAGATGTCGCTCTCGGCCTTCACCTCCGCCGAGGTATTCACGTAGGTGACGATGGGAACGCCCGGGTGCTGCGCGCGGAGCCCCCGGACGTCGTCGCCCGTGATGGATTCCGCGAGGGAGCAGCCGGCTCGAAGGTCCGGGATCAGGACCGTCTTCTCCGGGTTGATGACCTTGGCTGTCTCAGCCATGAAGTGGACACCACAGAGGACGATCACATCGGCGTCCGTGCGTGCGGCCTCCTGTGCAAGGGCGAGGGAATCGCCACGAATGTCCGCGATCCCATGATAGATCTCAGGCGTCTGATAGCTGTGTGCGAGGATGACGGCATTCCTCTCCTTCTTGAGCTCCTCGATGCGGACTAGGTAGGGGGCGTGGACCGGCCACTCGATCTCGGGAACGGCCCCCCGGAGTCGCTCGAACAGGGGAGTAGCCGCGCGCTCGACCTCGGGCGTGTACTCGAGGGTCTCGACTTCCCAAGCTGCCGAACGCGGTGCCATCGCACGCCTCGTTATGCTCAAGTTGAGTATATGGCAGTGAAAAAAAAGAGCCTACACCACCGCCACGAGTGATGGTAGGCTAAGGGCAATTGGGGCCACGAGTCAACGGCCGAGAATGGCTGAGGGCCCGTCCTCGGACCCTCACCTCGATCCCGGAAGAACCACGCCCGGCGCGCGTCGCTCCCTCAACACCTCCCGACGGAACCGGAAGATCTCCGCAGGCCGTCCTCCCGTTCGCGAGTCCAGCTTTCCCGTTCCCTCGACCAACCCGCCACTCTCGACCAACCGACGGAAGTTCTGTTTGTGGAGCCGAAGGCCCACCAAGGCCTCGACAACCGTTTGCAGCCGGAGGAGCGTGAAGGTCCCTGGAAGGAGTTCGAACACGACCGGCCGGTAGCGGAGCTTCCCCCGAATCCGTCCCAACCCCGTGGCGAGAATTCGCCGGTGGTCCATGTCCATCGCGTGCCCGAGGCCGGGCCCCTGCGTTGGATCTGCTCCTGCTCGCTTCCGATCCCGGTGTGCCTCGCGCACCAGCCCCACCTCGTAAAGGAGCTCGTAACGATCGAGCACTCTGTCCGCGTCCCAGCCAGCCCCCTCGAGCCCGAATGCGATTCCAGCACGCTCCCGCCGTTCCTCGCGCGGGCTGCCGCGCGGAGCCTGGGCTGCCCAGGTTGAGAGAGCCGGCGCGATCGTGCGACGGATCACCTCCGGCTGGTCTTGGCGCCAATCCTCCCAGGGGAAGAAGGTGTACCAGTCCCGCCAACGCGGCCGGTCGGGACCGGTCGGCCGGTCTTCCCGCACGAGCGCCAAGTACGCCACCGAGATCACTTTCGGGGCTCCGACAGGTCGCTGCGCGGACCGATCGCGATCGCCGAAGGTGTAGAGTTGCTCCACATATCCTAGATCCAGCCCGGTGCGCTCTCGTACCCATCGCCTCAGGGTGAGCTCGAAGGTCCTGTCCGCCTCGGGGTCGAGTGGGCCGTACGGCAAGACGTCGCCTTCGGCGCCATCACGGGCCGACGCGAGGCTTCCCTCCATCGCGTCCGTCCTACGGGGGATCGCGCGACCTCTCGCCGGATTGGCTCCAACCCGGCTGCGTCCGGCCCCCACGGAACGGGGCGATGGAGCGGCGATCGTCAGGATCCGCGGACTCTCTTTCGTGACCGCGACGATGACCGCGCTCAGGCCGATGACGATAGTTGGTTCCGACAACGTCGTTTCCTTTCTAGTTTCCGAACGGCTTCAGCTTCGTCGGTATTCCTGTCACGGGAGGCCTCGTGTTCACGAATCTACGTGAGTGGCTCGACAAATCACGCCGGGCGGGAGTCGTCGGCCTTGCGGCGGCCCCGGCTCTTGCGATCCTCGGCCTCCTGGCCGCCCTTCCGTCGCAGGCCGCGGCCGCTGTCCAGCAAGCCCAACCCGCGGATACGATCGTGCTCGCTCCGATCCAGGTCACGGTTCTCAGGACTCCATTCATGAACGACAACGCACCGTTCGCGGTGTCGGTTCTGAGGGGGGAGGAGCTCCACCGGGGTCGGAGCGGCGTGTTCATCGAGGAGGCGCTCCAGGGGTTGCCCGGCGTGCAGGTCCAGAACCGGTTTAATCCTGCGGTCGGCGAGCGGATCATGATCCGTGGCCTCGGGGCCCGCGCCCAGTTTGGTCTCCGAGGCTTCCGGGTGATCGTGGATGGGATCCCCGCGACGCTTCCGGATGGTCAGTCATACCTCGGTCACCTCGACATCGGATCCCTCGGCCGCGTGGAGGTGTTGAGAGGGCCCGCCTCCGCGCTGTACGGGAACGCGGGAGGTGGGGTGATCTTCCTCAGCACACGGGTACCGTCGGCTGGCCCGTTCGAGGTCGACGTCGAGGCGGTGGGAGGTAGCGATGGGTTGATGCGGGGTCAGTTGACTGGGTCCGGGACCGTGCAGGGGACCGAGTACCTGATCTCGGCGTACGGGGACTAGGGGGCAGATCCTGCCACCCCGCCCGGCGTTCTGTTAGATTTTCCGGCTACCAATCGGTTGGCAAACCGGCTGGCAAACGGTTGATAAACAAAGGCAGTTGGCACCAAGGCACGGAAACCATGTCCATCCGCAACGTCGCAATCATTGCCCACGTCGACCACGGGAAGACAACCCTGGTGGACAAGATGCTCCGCCAAGCGGGGGTCTTTCGGGCGAATCAAGCCTTGACCGAGCGCGTGATGGATTCGAACCCTCTCGAGCGCGAGCGGGGGATCACGATCCTCGCCAAGAACGCCTCCCTCGAGTGGGAAGGCGTGAAGATCAACATCGTGGACACCCCCGGGCACGCCGACTTCGGAGGCGAGGTCGAGCGAATCCTCCGGATGGTGGACGGCGTCCTCCTTCTCGTGGATGCCGTCGACGGCCCCATGCCACAGACCCGCTTCGTGACCCTGAAGGCGCTCGAGCTCGGTCACATGCCGGTCGTTGTCATCAACAAGGTGGACAGGAGCGCAGCGCGCCCAGAAGCGGTGCACGACGAGGTCCTCGAGCTCTTCATGGAGCTGGACGCGTCGGAACGGCAGCTGGATGCGCCCTTCGTGTATGCTTCGGCTCTCGAGGGGTGGGCTAAGCGAAAGTTGGATGACAAGGCAGAGGACCTGGCCCCCCTCTTCGAGGCGATCCTCACGCGCGTGCCTGCGCCCACCGGGGACCCGGCCGGTCCTCTCCAGATTCTCGTGTCCACCCTGGACTACTCGTCGTATCTCGGTCGGATCGCGATCGGACGGATCGAACGTGGGGTCGTGCGGCAGGGCGAGGTGGTCGCCGTCCTCCCCTTCGGAGAGCCCGGGCCGGTTTCGGAGTCTGAGGCCGTCTGTTCGAAGGTGACGAAGCTCTTCTCCTTCAAGGGGATCGATCGGGTGGAGATCGCCGAGGCCAGCGCCGGGGACATCATCGCGGTCGCCGGGCTCGACGGGATCGACATCGGGAAGACGCTGACCCACCCGGAGCACCGAGATCGGCTCAGCGGGATCAAGGTCGAGGAGCCCACTCTGGCCGTGGACTTCTCCGTGAATGACTCCCCCTTCGCCGGGCAGGCCGGGAAGTTCGTGACGAGTCGACAGGTGCGGGAGCGACTCATGCGAGAGCTCGAGAAGAACGTCGCGCTCCGGGTGGAAGAGACGGATCAGACCGACACCCTGCAGGTGTCTGGGCGGGGCGAGCTACACCTCACGATCCTGATGGAGACGATGCGGCGCGAGGGATACGAGTTCCAGGTCTCACGGCCCCGCGTCCTCACCCAGAGAGACGAGCGGGGGAACCTCCTCGAACCCTATGAGGAGGTCCTGATCGAGGTGCCCGACGGGATGGTGGGCACGGTGATGGAGAAGATGGGGCCGAGGCGAGGGGAGATTTTGGAGATCAAGCCCTCCGGTAATGGCACGACGCGCCTTCGCTTCCGGATCCCGGCTCGGGGCCTCTTCGGCTACCGTTCCGACTTCCTCACCGACACGCGCGGCATGGGCCAGCTCCACCACCAGTTCCTCGCGTACGGGCCCTGGGCGGGAGCGATCTCGGGGCGCCGGAGAGGCGTCCTCGTAGCTGACCGGGAGGGCGAAGCCGTGCCCTTCGCGATCTTCAACCTCCAAGACCGTGCCACGATGCTCGTCCATCCCGGGGAGGCCGTGTATGCCGGGATGATTGTGGGCGAGCACGTGCGCCCCGGAGATCTGGACGTCAACGTGTGTAAGGAAAAGAAGCTCACGAACATGCGTGCGTCGGGCTCCGATGACGCTGTTCGGCTCGAGCCGCCACGGGATCTGACGCTCGAGCTGGCGTTCGAGTTCATCGATGACGACGAACTGATCGAGGTGACTCCGGCTGCGCTGCGGCTACGGAAGCGTGAGCTGCACGTGAACGCCCGGAGGAAGGCGCAAAAGGCGCTCGCGTCTCGGAGCTCCTGACGTTCCCGGCCAATGCCGATCCTCTTCAAAGACCTGATCCTCGAGAACACCCATCCGCTGAACGTGGTCGAAGTGCCCACCGAGGAGGAGGTGGCGAACTACGCGCCCCTGCGCCCGCCCCTCTTCGAGGTCTACATGCGAATGGCGGAGGAGTTGGCGAAGCGCAGCACATGCAACCGACTCGCGGTCGGGACCGTCATCACCGACCTGTCGCTCGAGAACGTCGTGGGGATCGGCTACAACGGGAATGCGAGAGGGTTTCCGAACCGATGTGACGCGCCTACGCCAGGGGCGTGCGGGTGCATCCACTCCGAGATGAACGCCCTCGTGAAGGCTCCCGGCATACTCCAGAACAAGGTGGTCTTCGTCACCGACTCACCTTGTGTCATGTGCGCCAAGCTCATGGTCCAAGCGCAGGTGAGTCACCTCTATTATCGGAAGGCGTATCGCGATCCCCTCGGGCTCGATGTGCTGCGAGGCGCAGGGATCCTGGCTGTGCACTATGCGCGGTGGCAGGAGCAGTGGAGGGAGGGGGCCCCGCCCTCGGGTGCACCGGGTTGACGCCCGGCTGTACCATCGTCGTACGGACCATGGCGCGATGGTCCCGTCGTCGCCTCGCTCAGTTTCGCACCGTGTCGAGCAGCATCAGCCCGAGCAGCAGCGGCTGGTACGCGAGCGAGCCGAGGAACACCCTCCGCACAGCCGTCCGATCCATGGAGCGGCTGGCTGCGATGGACCACCATAGGAAGACAGTGCCCAGAACTGCTGCCCCGATGAGATAGATCCATCCGGTAAGCCCGAGGGGCGTTGGGAAAAGACTCACCGGCAGCAGGGCGGCCGAGTAGAGGACCATCTGGCTCCCGATAAAGCGACCGTCAGGACTCGTCGGCGGCATCATCAAGAACCCCGCGCGAGCGTAATCCTCCCGGAGCAGCCAGGCCAGCGAGAGGACGTGCGGGATCTGCCAGAGGAAGGCAATCCCGAAGAGCACCAGGGCACCGGGGCCAACTCCTCCGGTGGCTGCGCTCCATCCAATGAGAGCGGGCATCGCTCCCGGTACGGCGCCAGCGAACGTCGCCGTGTGCGAGCGAGGTTTGAGCGGCGTGTAGACGAGGTTGTAGGTGCCGGCCGACAGGAGGGTGAGGATCGCCGGAACCTCCCCCACCGTCGCCCACAGATGGGCCACCCCCCCGACGACGAGGAGAAGCCCGAAGAGGAGCGCGTCCCTCGGGCGGAGGCGGCCGGAAGGGAGCGGGCGGGTTCGGGTCCGCTCCATGAGCGCATCGGCCTTCCGCTCGATGTACTGGTTCAGCGCGAGTGCGCCCGCGGTCGCAAGCACCGTTCCCAGGAGGGTGTGGAAGACCGGAACGAGCCCCGCATCTCCGGCGGAAGCGACGTAATAGGCTACCCCGGCGGTGATCATCGCGAAGCCCGCAATCCCGGGCTTCGTAAGCTCGTAGTAGGCGAGGGCCTGGGAACGGGTTCGCCCAGGAACGGGCTGCTCCGTGCTGGCCGAGGGGGGTCGACTCACCGACTGGGGGGGTTGCCTGCGGGCTAGGAAACGGGCGGGAGTTCGGTCTCCCAGGAAGATCAAACTTGTCCCAGCCCCCCAGTCGGCGCAAGCGTAAGTAGGGTTGGCCGGAGGTTCCAGGGGACCTCCGGCCTAGCCCGTGACGTACAAGCCCATGACGTGCAAGGAAGTACGCGGGCCCGGGGTCGGTCCCCGGAGTTCCGCTCCGAACGCCACACCGTTCGCGAGGCCGCTGCTCATCGCATACGACTTGGAGGTCGGGACCCGGCGGTTCCGGAAGCACCCCCCCCGGCTGGCTACTTTTCTGGCCTCGCTCGGCATCCACGTGCTCGTCTTGGTGTTCATCACGGCAATGCAGGTGCTGCTCGTGGCCCGCCCCGCCATTGAGGCGCCCACCGATCTCTCATTCCTCGATCTCGATCCCGTCGCCCACCTCGGGCCGGAGGAGTGGGCAGCCGCCGGAGCGGACCGCGGGGACCTGCGTGCGGCTCCGGGCGCGAGCGAGATGGTTCAGCCCACGTCCGCGCCTCCGGCACCCGTGTTGCCGCCCGTGTCCGAGACTGTGGTCGAGGCCGCCGACCCGGTCGAGCAGGTCGACCTCTCGTTGCCGGGTCCGGTGGAGACGGGTGTCGGGAACTCGGTCGGCACCGACGCCGAGGACCTTGGGCGGGCCGGCCTGGCGAACGGGCAAGGGGCGGGCGGGGGCGGGACCGAGCCCAGGGGCACCTCCCGACTGATCCCACCTTCTCCGAGAGGCATGATCATGCCTGCGGCGAACCGGGAGCTCCGTGGGAGCGAAATCGAGGTCTGGGTCTTCGTGAACGAGGCCGGTCGTGTCGTGGCCGATTCGACGCGCCTCGTTCCTCCGACCCCCGATCGAGGGTTCAACGAGCAGCTGGAGCAAGACGCGGCGCAGTGGGTCTTCGGGCCCGCGCGCCAGAACGGGCTCCCGGTGGCGGCCTGGTTCCGCTACACGATCGGCCTGGAATAGAGCACCGCTGGAGTAGAGCACCGGAGGTCAGCCGGCGAGGCCAGCGGTTAGCGCCTCCCGCTCGTCTGGGGTGAGCGCGCGTCCCGTCTTCCGCTCCCACGTTGCCACGGAGCGGAGAAGCCGGCGGCGCATCCACCACTTCGTCCACCTTTGAGGGCGGGCCTCCAACCGGCAGCGATCGAGGTCGAGGAGATGGAGGCGGAGGGGCATCGCTTCGAACTCGACCAGCACATTCTTCACGTTCATGTCCCGATGGTGGACCTCTGCGGCGGCGAGGGTGCGGACCAAGCGGCCTGCGGCGTGGAGCGCGGCGACGCGGACCTCAGGAGCCGCTCTGTCGCCGCTCCCGAAGAGGAGCTCACCCAGGTCCCGGGACCCTTCGATGCGCTCGGTCACGAGGTCGCCTCGGTACACGGCTCCAGAAGGGTAGACCGCGGCGGCGAGCACCCGCGGGGTGGCGATCCCCAGCCCCCGCAACGACTCGCTCGCAGTGGTCTCGACGAACGGCCGGGGACGCCCGACCCGGACGTATCGGTCCCCGAGGACCGTAGCGATGGATCCGCCCCTCATGTAATGCCGGACCACCCAATGCGTGTTACCAGATGGCGTGGTGCCAGATGGCGTGGCACCGGACGGGATCACGAAGACCGGAGCGCGTCCATGCAGCACTGCCTCCCCTCCCGCCACTGTCCTCGCATCCCGGTAGAGCGAGCCGGAGCGATCGAGCGCGCCAACGACCCAACTCCGGGCCTCGGGTCGCACCCATGCCAGGGCACCCCGGGACTCGACTGCCTCGAAGCCCTCGGGGGGCCCGGCGGGGGTGCGCGGCGTCATCCGGGCGTCTGTTCCGAGCCCACGAGGAGGAGGCGGTGCGCCGCCTCCGTGCGGGGCGCCTTTCGCCTTGGCTCACTCGACCGATCCGGGGTACCTTTCGCCGTATGACCATTGCTCGTACGGCGAAGCGCATCCTGTGGGTGGACGACGAGATCGAGCTGCTTCGTCCCCACTGCCTCTTTCTCCAACATAGGGGATACCACGTCGATGCAATCTCCAACGGAGACGATGCCCTGACGTTGCTCCGGAAGGAACCTTACGACCTGGTTCTCCTCGACGAGCAAATGCCGGGGCGTCGGGGACTCGAGGTGCTCGAGGTGCTCCGTCGGGAGGATCCACATGCGCGAGTCGTGATGGTGACCAAGTCGGAAGACGATCGCACGATGACGGAGGCGATCGAGCGGCGCGTGGATGACTACCTGGTGAAGCCGACGAGCCCGAGGCAGGTGCTTTCCGTGGTCACGCGGATCCTTGAAGGCCACTCCATTCGACAGCAGCAGGCTGCCCAGGACTTCGCCGGCCGGTTCTCGCGCCTGAGCGCGCTCCACGAAACCGCTAGGACCGCCACGGAGTTCGCGGCGCTCTTCAGCGAGCTCACCGACTGGCACATCCACCTCGCGGCCGCGGGCGAGCGGGGGCTCCTGGATTCCGTCAGCTCCCAGATGGATGATCTCCGAAAGGACTTCGGGCACTGGATCAAGGCAATCTATCCGCGTTGGATGCGTGGGGAAGAAGAGCCGCCCCTGTTTTCCACCGACCTGGTTGAGCGCTATCTGCTCCTCCTTCTCGGCGAGGACCCCGTCCTCCTCGTGGTCTTGGATTGCATGCGTCTCGATCAATGGCGTGTCCTGCCACCACTCCTGAACCCGCTCTTCGAGATCACGGAAGGCCTGCACTACTCGATCCTTCCGACGGCGACGCCCTACTCGCGAAACGCGATCTTCTCCGGGTGGTTCCCCGACCGAATCTCCCATGACTACCCGGACTGGTGGGGTGCAAGAGATGAAGAGGGGGGGATGAACGACTTCGAGGACCGGCTGCTCGCCGGTCAGCTCGAGCGCCTTACGGGGAGGAAAGTTCCGGTACACTATGAGAAGGTGTTCTCGGACCGGGAAGGAGAGCGCCTGCGTACGCGGGTCAACTCCGCGCTCAATACGAAGGGGTCGGTAGTCGCTCTCGTCTTCAACTTCATGGACCTTCTGATCCATACCCGGGGCGAATCTCCGGTCTTTCTCGAGATGGCTAGAGACGAGATTGCGCTCCGCGACCTAACCCGATCTTGGATGGAGAGGTCGTCGCTCTTCCAGCTCTTCGGCGAGATAGCGGGGCAGGGGTATCGGGTGGTGGTGACCACGGACCACGGCTCGATCCAGTGCAACCGGCCTACGACCATCCACGCCCGGAAGGATGCGACCTCCAACCTGCGGTACAAGTTCGGACAGAATCTCCAGCCCGAAGAACCGAGCTCGGCTCTCGTGACGGCCGATCCCGCCGATCTCCGCTTTCCCACGGGAAGGATGGGCACGAAATACGTCCGGGCGCTCGAGGACTTCTTCCTCGTCTATCCCACGAAGCTGCGGGAATACCAGAGTCGATATCGGGGCTCCTTCCTCCACGGCGGGATCTCGCCGGAGGAGATGATCGTGCCCGTGGCCACGCTCACACCGCGCTCGCGTTGACCCTCTACCTCCGCATCCTCGGGTACCTCCGACCGTACCTGGGAGTCTTCCTCCTCTCGGTTCTGGCGACATCCATCTTCGCGGCGCTGGACGCGTTTTCCCTGGTGCTGCTTGTCCCGTTCCTCCAAACCCTGTTCGCGGATGGGGGAGCGGGCGCGGGCGCGACCGACGGGGTGGCCGGACCTCTCGACGGGCTCATGGACCAGACGCTCGGACGGTTCGTGGACCTGTCGGCCCCCCCGGCGGAGGCGATGCAGGGAATCATCGCCTTCCTCCTCATGGTCTTCCTGGTGAAGAACCTCTTCGATTACCTCAGCATCTACCTGGTAGCGCTGACCGAGCAGGCGGTGACGCGGGACCTGAGGGACGGGGTGTACGGCCACCTGTTGGAGCTGGATCTCGTGTTCTTCGGCCGGACTCGAGTCGGCCAGATCGTCTCGCGCCTGACGCACGACGTAGAACAGGTGAGGACGCTGGTCACGATGGAGCTCGCGCGGATCGTCTCTTCGTTGTTCGGGTTGGCGTGGGTGATCGCGTTCATGCTTCTGATCTCGTGGAAGCTTACTCTCACGGCGCTCGTCGTGCTGCCGGGCGTGTTCTTGATCTGGGGACCGCTTCTCCGGCGTGTGCGCAAGGGAGACCGCCGGGTTCTTGACCTCGCCGGAGAAGTGAACAGTCACCTCCAGGAGACGCTGGCGGGGATCCGGCTCGTGAAGGCCTCGGGAGCCGAGGGGCACGAGCGCGGACGGTTCCACGGCTTGACCCAAGAGTACTTCAAGACCTTCGTCCGCACCGCGCGGTACCGCGCGCTCTCCTCGCCGATCACCGAGACGCTCGGGGCGTTCGGCACGGTGATCGTCCTCTGGTACGGGACCCGGCTGGTTCTCGCGGGAGGCGAGTTTTCGGGAGAGGCGTTCATCGGCTTCCTTGCCCTCTCCATGAAACTCTACGCGCCGGTCAAGTATCTCGGGAAGCTTCCGGCGATCATTCAGCCGGGGATCATCGCGGCCGAGAGGGCCTTTGAGTTCCTGGATGCGCCGGTCGAGATCCGAGATCAACCGGGCGCCGAGCCGTTCGCCGGGATCGAAGGGGAGATCGTCTATGATCGCGTGAGCTTCGAGTATCGCCCTGGGGAGCGGGTCCTCTCGGACGTCAGCTTTCGGGCACCGGCTGGTTCGGTCACGGCCCTCGTCGGTCCATCGGGAGCGGGAAAGACGACGCTCGTGGACCTGCTCGGCCGTTTTTACGACGTGACCCAAGGACGGATCCTGGTGGATGGGACCGACCTGCGCTGCTTCACGATCAGCTCGCTTCGGGAGCGGCTTGGGGTGGTGTCGCAGGAAACCGTCCTCTTCCATGACACCGTGCGAGCCAACATCGCCTATGGAATCGCGGGTGTGGGACACGAGTCGGTGGAGAACGCTGCCCGCGCCGCGCATGCCCACGACTTCATCGCGCGTCTCCCGCGCGGATATGACACGTTGGTAGGCGAACGGGGCACCCAGCTGTCGGGCGGCGAGCGCCAGCGGATCGCGATTGCCCGCGCGATCCTCCGCAACCCTCCGATCCTGATCTTGGACGAGGCCACCTCGGCACTGGACTCTGAGTCGGAGCGACTCGTCCAGGAGGCGATGGAGCGTCTCTTCGACGGGCGCAGCGTCTTCGTGATCGCGCATCGACTCTCGACGGTACAGCGGGCGCACCAGATCCTGGTGATGGAAGGGGGGAGGATTGTGCAATCGGGCACTCACGAGGAGCTCCTCGCCCAGGGGGGGCTCTACGGGCGCCTCCACAGCCTCCAGTTCCAGACGGATGGGGGCGTCGGCGAGCCGGCCAGCGGCCGAATGTGAAGGCACCCACCCTCGCCCACCGATTCGAGTACGTCCTGTTTTCGGCGGTGATGGTAGTCGTGCGGCGGCTTCCCGAGAGAGCGGCACTTCAGTTGGGCACGTTCGTGGGCTGGTTCGCCGGATCCGTCCTCCGCACTCGACGCTCCGTCGTGCGCGAGAACCTCGAGCGGGCGTTCCCGACCGAGACCGCTCGGTGGCGAGAACGGGTTGCGGCGGCCATGTACCGGCACTTCGGGCGAGAGGGAGCGGCGCTCCTCCGCATGGGGTCCATCGCGCAGGTCAGTGCACGGATCGAGACGGAGGGGGTCGAGTTCCTTCGCCGCCCGATCGAGCAGGGACACGGCGTGGTCGTCCTCGCGGGGCACCTGGGAAACTGGGAAGTAGCCGCAGCCGCGATCGTCGCCAACGGATTCCCGCTGGACGTTGTGGTCAAGCGGCAAAAGAACCCGCTCTTCGACGCCTATGTGCGAAAGACGCGCGAGACGCTGGGGATGCGTCTGGCGTACAAGGAGGAGGCTCCCCGGCTCATATTCCGTGCGCTCCGTGACCGCCACGTCGTGGCGCTCGTCGCGGACCAAAACGCCGCCGCGGCCGGGACCTTCGTGGAGTTCTTCGGGACGCCTGCGGCGACGGCCCGTGGCCCTGCAGTGTTTGCCGCTCGGAGTGGAGCGGATGTGGTGATGCTGTTGAGCCGGAGGCTTCCGGGGGCGGTGTCGCGGTACTCGGTGCGCTTCCTCCCCATTCGTTTCGAGCCTTCGGAGGACGCGGTGGAGAATGAGGCGCGGCTTCTCCGTGCGTACCACGCAATGCTGGAGGAGGCGATTCGAGCCGCGCCGGAGCAGTACTTCTGGCTCCACCGTCGCTGGAAGACGCGTCCCGAGGGGGAGGAACCGCTCACTGTTCCCCAGGTATCACGGAGACCGCGGACTTCTGCGGGGTCAGCGTGAGAGTGGCGTTCCCGCTCCCCCCGCCCCGGAGGAGGAGTCT